>RFGK01000058.1 GCA_003697045.1 Planctomycetota bacterium | reverse complement strand
GTCCGTCCATGTTGCCGTCCTGCGAGATAATCTGGGGTATCCAGCACCCGCACATGACGAAGGTCATCTCGGCCCCAGTGCGTTCGTACTGGGGCACGGAATAAAAGTTTGTATCGAGATCCTCACTCCATACGGCGACGCGCTCGGAGATGGAGTCGTGCGGCGTCATTCCGAATCGACCGACGTTTGCCAGGTAGCGATTCTGGGCGGCTCCTGCGAGCTCGCCGCCGGTGTCCTTGTCATCGTCGATATCGAAATCGATGAAGCCGTAGACAGGTCGGTCTCCAAACCGAAGGGGGTCATACGCACCGCCGGCCTGCCCGATGCCGATGGGCCCGGGAGGTGCGACCAGCCCGTCGAACTCCAGACGAATCCGCATCAGGTCCGCGTCCTGGGCGACGGTGCCGGAATACGGATCGGTGGTGGGTGTCAGTGTCTGCCAGCCAGTCACGGTGACGCCGACAAGGTCGATCGGATCGATGCCCGGGGGCAACATGCCGTTGTTGCCAGAGTCGGTACGACGGAAAGCGGCATCACCGAGATCGTCGATCCAGACGCCGTCGGAACCGCGTGCTGCGACGGCGGCGCCCGAGGCGGCTGAAAGAACAAGGACAGGCAAGAGGAGACTTCTCATCGTTGGGCCAGCTCCTGGATGAGCTCGCCGAGCCCATACCGTTCGATTCGGTAGCGGAAGCTCGATCGTTGCATGCCGATGAGGCGGGCCGCCCGAGAGACGTTGCCGCGGGTGCGTGCGAGCGCCTGAACCATGAGTTCGCGTTCGACTTCTTCGGCCGTGTGGATGCCATGGTCGAAGTCAAAGCGGAGCTTGCCCCCGGGTGCCTCTTCGGTCATGCCGGCGTCTGTGCCGCCGAACAGCGCAAGGTCAGAGGCATTGATCTCGCTGGAATCAACGAGCATCGCTGCTCTTTGCACGGCATTGAGCAGCTCGCGCACATTGCCAACCCACGGGTGCGTGCGGATGGCTTCCTCAGCGTCGGCGGTGAGTCGGGCCGGTCCACGCCCGTACTCGCTGCGGTAGCGTTCGAGCATGCGCTGCGCGATGAGCACGGCGTCATTACCCCGAGCACGCAGAGGAGGGACTGTCACCGTAAAGGCATTGAGTCGATAGAACAGATCGCGGCGGAACTTTCCTTCCGCTGCGTCCTTTTCGAGATCGTGATTCGTCGCAGCGATCACGCGCGCCCGCACGGTCCGCTCGCGCGTCCCGCCGACACGCCGGAATACTCCCTGTTCGAGCACGGTCAAGAGCTTGGTTTGCATCTCCAGCGGCAGGTCACCGATTTCATCGAGGAAGATCGTGCCGCCGTCGGCCATTTCAAAAAGACCCTCCTTGGCCTCGCGCGCATCGGTAAACGCGCCCTTCTCATGTCCGAAGAGCTCGCCTTCAACCAGTTGCGGGGGCAGCGCCGAACAGTTGATGTGGACGAATGGAAGTCGCGCCCCCTTGGGCGTCCCCGCTTCATGAATATGACGTGCCAACACACCCTTGCCCGAGCCGGTTTCCCCGAGAAGGAGGATTGTCGGCAGCGCTCCGCCGCCCGGGGAACCCGGATCGGCGCCGCGACTCATGACTGGCATGCAGGCCAGCTTCTCGCACAGGTCGAGCGTCTTCTTCCAGAGGTCGCTCTCACCGATCGGACGTGACAACTCGGCGTGTCGGCGGTCGAGCCGTTCGTAGAGCTTGAGCCTTTTCTCTGCTGCGGTGCGTTCGATCAGTTTGCCGACGAGTGCCCGCACTTCGTCGAGCTTGACGGGTTTTTCGAGAAAGTCGTCGGCTCCGAACTTCATGGCGCGCACGGCCAGCTCGATCGAGCCGAATCCGGTCATGACGACCACCGCCCCGGCAAAGCCGTCGTCTCGAAGTTCCTTGACCAGCGCCACGCCATCGTCGGGGCCAAGGTTGTAATCAGTCAAGACAACGTCGTAGGTGTGTGAAGCGAGCGCCTTGCGGGCCTCGGCCAGCGTCGAAGCCTCATCGACCTCGTGATCGTCCTTGCGCAACGATCGCGTGACTCCGAAGCGCAGGTCGTCGTCGTCTTCAATGACCAAGATTCTGGCCAAAACTGCCTCACCTTCGGCCACTACTGGCCACTAGTCCAGGGCAACTCAAACTCAAAAACCGCCCCACCCGGCGTGTTTGCCCTCTCTGAGCGGGGCACGACCCGTATCGAGCCCCCGTGTTGCTCGGCAACACGCTTGGCAAGTGCAAGTCCGATGCCAGTGCCCGCGGGGCGATTGGTCACATAGAGACGAAATATGGATTCGACCTGATCTTCGGGAACACCCGGCCCAGCATCCGCGACACGGATCCACCAGCGACCGTTCTCGGACGAAACCGTAATCTCAAGCTTCGACTGGGGCGGGCTGAAGTCAATCCCGTTGCTGAGCACGGCCGACAGCGCGTGGCCCATGTGAATCGGATCAATCCTGACTTTGGGCGGCATGTTGTGCATTTCAAAGCAAAGCTCTACGCCCTGCATCTCGGCCTGCGGACGGTGCGCATCAAGGACGGAGCGAATCCAGGGTTCCACTTCGACATCGCAAATGGTCAGACTGAGCGGCGTCGAAGCCTGCAACACGTCGCGCAGCCACTCTTCAAACCGATCGACCGCCTTGAGTATTCTCGCCTGCACTTCGATCAGATCTGATTCGGGGGGAAGCTCGGCTTGAGTCGTCTCGGCAAGCGCCCTGATGCCCGAAAGCGGCTTGCGCAGATTGTGAACAATGCGCCGCGTCATTTCTCCCATCGCTGCAAGACGCTCGCGCTCGATTCGTTCTTCCTGCATCTGTGCCAGCATCGAAGCCATGTGGTTCATCTCATGCGAGAGGATGGCAAGCTCGTCGCTGCCCTGGACTTCGACACGGTAAGACAAGTCGCCCGCGGCAATGCGCATCGCAGCCTCGCGCAAGCGTGCAACGGGATGAATCACCCAGCGTCTCACAAGGATGACGGCCAGCGCACTTGCGAGCACGATCCCAAGGGCCGAGAAGACCAGAAGGCCGGTCACCACCGCCCGAAGGTGTCGCTCGTGATCCACGGCAAGCGAGGCATCGGCGAGAATGCGCCCTTCGAGCCGTTCGATCAGTTCGTGCAATGCCCCGAGCTCCACGCCGACCCGCGCCCGGGCTTGCGGGTCGTGACTTTGCCAGAACTCCGTCGCGAACAAGCCGATCGATTCGAGCCGTGCTCGCAGATTGCGCGTCGTGCTCACGCCGGAGCGCACAAGATAGGACGGGCGTTCTTCCAGGTGGGCCAGTGCCTTTCCAGTTCGATCGAATGCGGTGGCGAATGCCTGCTCGGCCTGGGCAAAGTCGAGCGCATCCGCCGATTCAATCAGACTTGCGCCTGAACCACGCTCGAACCCGAGTGCGGCGGACTGGTCTTCGACGCCGCGCTTGACCCTGTGGAGCCCGAGCATCACTTCCTGAATGCTCTGCAGAGGCCAGCTGAGCTCTCGAGCCAGGAATCGAATGGCCCATGCGGCGACTGCGAGGTTGATCGCGGCCGTGACGCCGAGCATGGCGTACAGAAGACCAAACTTCTGCTGGATGCGCATCGCCTCTTAGCGTATGGGCTGGAAATCCCAACGCCACCCCGGCTCTTCAAGCGGAGCGGAAGAGGTTGACACGTGCCCGTCGATGAACGCGAAGTTGCCGGCTCCGTTGTGCCGATCGGCGGGGAACCAGAAGCGATCATCAGCAAAGATGCGGCTGTCGAGCGACGGACCCGAATACAGAGGATTGGCGCCGAGCTCAAATGCCCGGCCCCCGTCTCCGTCAAAGAGCAGCGGGACGTCCCCGTGCTCGGCGATCGAGCTGCGAAGCCGAACCTGCTGGGCGCGAGGACGACCGTGAGCATCGGTGATCTCGGCCCTGTGCAGCCTGAGGTTGAAGGCAAACGACACCGCTTCGGGAGGACCGACCGCCCCACTGCTGCAGGGCACACGGGCCGAGAGCACAAGCGGCTGCCTCACTTCCGGACAACGCATCGGGTCATTGCCCTGCTGGTCGGGCATGGTTACGCTGTTGACAGCTCCCCAGTTCCAGAACTCGTCGACACCGTACTGGCTTTCCTGGAAGGTCTCGAGGGTGAAATCCGACCGACTCCGATCATCTCCTCGATCGCCATGCAACTGATCGTCGGCGAAGATCGTAAAGTCAAATGCGACGGTACGCTGGCTCATCTGGCATTTGAATCCACGCGCCGAGCCGACAGCCATGCGAAGTCCCGGCGCCACGATCGCGATGAGCAGCGCGATGACGGAGATCGTCACCATCAGCTCAATGAGCGTAAATCCTGCTGCGCGATTCTGAACCCTCGAGACCATCAACTCTCCCCGTTGGTCTTCTACCAAATGGAGTGATGATACTGCCAGGCATTGAGGCCTTGCAAGCCCTTTCGTTTGAATTCTCAATGCGCGCCCAAGCCGCGGGCCTATTGCAGATAAGCGTGTAGCTTATTGCATCGGCCAGTATGCGCCAATCCGGGCCGCGGCTTCCACCGATCCGCGACCCACAAGACTTGATACTCCTGAGGTAGTCAATCTGTTGGTCGAGCGCGTGGCCAGTGCTTTGGCCAGAGTGTACAGGGCAGCGCGCAAACACATATTGCGTCCACGCGAAATAGTCGTTTCAACACGATTCGGTGTGGTTTTCGCTTTGGCATGGATGTTGCATCACCTGTGCCAGACACGAACGCCCTGTTGGAACCGGGCAACTCAGACATGCAGGGGCGGATTGCCCCGAGGAAGAAGGAAGAAAAGGAGCTCACAGCATGCAGCGCAGCGTATTCACATTGACATTGATCTCTCTTGCCGGGCTTGCTGCCGCGGCACCCACGTTCAACGCGCCGAGTACGATCGCCACGCCACAGCGGCCCGACGGCGTCGCCGCTGCCGATTTCGACGGCGATGGCGACAACGATCTTGCCATCACCACCGATAACCCCAACAAGATCAGCATCTTCACAAATACCGGCGGTGTCTTCACCGGACCGGTCAACATCTTTACCGGCGCCGGCACGGGAGCCGGCGCCCTTCAGGCGGCCGATGTCGATGGCGACGGCGACCCCGACCTCGTCGTGGCGCTCAAGAACGTCAATCAGGCACAGGTCTACATCAATACGGGCGGCTTCTTCGCTGCCGGCTCGTCGGCCGCGACGGGTTCTGAACCGGTCGACCTGGTCGCAGGCGATGTCGACGGCAACGGCACAATCGACTTCATCAGTTCCAACCGCGGCGACAACACGGTGACGATACTCTCAAACATCGGCAGCGTGCTGAGCGCCTCGACGATGCCCGTCGGTGCTGATCCGCGCCATCTCGACCTGGGCGATGTTGACGGCGACGGCGACCTTGACCTGATCGTGGCAGCCCACGACGACCGCGCCGTGCAGGTCTACACCAATACGGGCGGGACATTCACACTTTTCGCCTCTCTCACGCCGAACTTCAACAATCGGCCGTCGGGCATCACCTCCGGGGACTTCGACGGCAACGGCATGGCCGACATCGCAGCCACGGCGGGTAACTTTGTTTCCGTGTGGCTCAGTGCCGGAGGCACGTTTGGCGCACCGGCCCCCTATGCCACGGGCGGCATGAACCCCGATGCAATTGCGAACGCCGACTTTGACATGGATGGTGCCATCGACCTGGTCTGCCTCAACCAGGCGAGCAACTCAGCTGCAGTGTTCGCCAATACCGGCGCCGGCACATTCGGGGCGGCTTCCATCCTTGCAACAGGATTGAACCCGCAGCGCATCGGGATCGCCGACCTCGACGGCAACCTGAGCCCCGACATGGCCATCCCCAACCGCGACTCGGACAACACCACCATTTACTTCAACGCAGACTCGGGCATTCCGCCGTGTGCTGCCGACTTCAACGGCGATGGCGATCTCAACTTCTTCGACATCCTGGACTTCCTCAGTGCATTCACGGCTGGCGATCCCGCAGCCGACATCGTTCCCGACGGCACACTGAACTTCTTCGATATTCTCGAGTTCCTCAGTGTGTTCTCCGCCGGTTGCCCGTAACTCTCTCTTCCCCCAGCGGGCATGCATCCTTCTTGCCCGCGACGCGAGCTCTGCCGGGTCGAACAGGCCCGGCGGGCTTTTTTTTGGAACTCCACGTGCTGTGCGAACTTCTCACGCGAACAAGCGCCGGATGCGCAACTCGGCACACCGCGCATCGACAATGGCGCCGCAACGATTGGCAGCCTCAATCACGCGCCGGTAGTGCTCGATCGAGCGCGTTCGCTCCACGTGATTGACAAGCATCGCGTTGTCCTGCAACCCATTGAGGTATGCCAGCAGCGCAAGCCCGGCCTTGTAGTTTTTCGTGGGCGCCTCGAACACCACACGCCCCAACTCTTCGCACGCATCCATGATGCGCGTGTATGAGTCACGATCTCCTGTACCCAGCGCGCGCAGGGCGATCGACGCCGGGGCTGCGATGGCATCGAAGATTCCAAGCAGCCCGTGACTCACATCACCGAATACCGCCCGGCGTCCATCGATCATCGTCTCCCCGGCGACATCTTCATCGAGCATCATCTGACCGAAGTGGAAATCATCGCCGGTGAGCATGATCTGCTCGCGCTCAGCCAGGCGCCTGCGCCACACGCGCTCGAGTTCGGCATCGAGCATGCTGATCTTCATTCCTCGAATCTTGGCCGGGTCCAGATCCATGATCCGCTGAAGCGCATGCCCGGGAAAGTAGCCCTGAAGCTCCGGCATGAACATGGGGCCGAGAAAGTGAATGAACAGCGGGCCTTCAACCTGCTCGATGATTGCCCGGTAAACGTCTACATACGTTTGCTCGTCCGCATTGTGCATGCTCAGCCAGGGCATGGCGAGAATCATTGCCCAGCCGCCGCACGAGCGAATGAACGCACACTGTTCGACGACGGCGTCAACGAGATCACTCGCCCGAGCGAGATGTTCGAGCTGGTCGCAGCCGGCACCGGCGATAAAACCGGTCGCGGGCGCGAGGCGGCCGCACCGCTCGATCAACTCTCTCGCGGCGTGCCATCCGATTTCGTAGCGCTGGGCCGTATCCATCGCTTCGGCGATGCCGAATCCGTGCGCAACCAGGTGTACGCGGAAGCGAGCCGTTGCCTCCCAATCGATGTGCTCAAGGACTTCCGCGGGTCGGCCGGGTCGATCCGGGGCATGACCAATCCGCGCGTAGCTCTCTTTCATCACGACGTGGGCAGCTGCAAAGACAAGCCGCGGCACAGGAGCATGCGGATCAAGACGCGCCTCAACTGCGGCCCAGCGATCATCGCGCAACGGGAGACTCAGCAGTGGTTCTGTCGGATCACTCACCGGGACGACTCCGAGTGCGCCAGACTCTGCGCGATCCTGCTCACGTATCCCGGAGCCTCGCGTACAACGACAAGCACGAGGCCGGCTGTCAATACGACCGTTGACAGCACCATGCCGGCGAGCCACGCGCCGGCCAGGCTGCCGGTCGGCAGGTCATCGCCGAGGTATGCACGGCTTCGCTGCAAAATGATGAACCCGACGTAGGCGAGCGGCATCAGCAGCCCGCAGATGATGTTGGTCGGTACAGCTACCCACATCGCAACGTCGCTCCAGAAGACCGCCCCGAGCACGCCGATTGCCGGCAGCAGCGTGCCGAGGAGATGCAAACGCGAACCCCGCCTCCAGCCGAACATCACTTCGCACGCAAAGCCCGAACAGAGCATCTGCATCGTGATCGAACTGAGCGCCATGGCGATGATCCCCAGCCCGAACACCCACACGCCAGCAACAGGACCGAGTCTGTCGGGAGACGCAAGGATCTCGGCGACACGGTCGGGCGGAATCTTGGCGCCCGTAAACAACTCCGGTTCACCGAAGTGCAGCACGCTGGCAGACGCGATGACGATGAGGCTGGCCGCAATGGCATAAGGCACGAACATGCCGAAGATGAGGTCGTATCGCGCCAGTCGGCGATGCTCCCTTCCCCACTCTCGCCGTCGCAGCGAATACGGGTAGACAAACAACATGTTGACGCCGACCGCAGCAGCCAGACCGGAGACAATAACAACGATCGAACTGATCGGCTCGCCGCCGCCGGCGGGGGTCGCATCGGGCGGAATGTTGGGAATCAGCCCGGCGAGCAGTTGGCCCGGTTCGGGAACGCCGGCACGAATCACGACGAATGCAAAGCACACGATGATCAGCCAGACCATGCCCTTGAGCACGTTTTCATACACGCGCATCAGTTTGCCTGATCGGTCGTACATCAACCCGACGCTCACACACCACACCAGTGCGACAAGTCCCATCACCCATCGAGGTGCATTCTCCCATCCCAACTCGCGCGCAAGCAGGACCAACATCGAGGCGGCGAGGGCGTATTGGGCAAACTGCCAGATGATCGACGACAGGATCGCCGCAAGGCCCCAGCCGTACGCGAAGAACGAGCCGGCGTGCTGCTTCATGGCTTCAAAGGGATCACGCCCCGTGCTCAGCGTCTGGTGCGCAACGGCTGCGAGCACAATGATTCCGAGCAACATCCCCACCGGCGCAACCCAGAGCAGGCGATATCCGAACGCGGCTCCTGCGAAAATCGCCGAGAACGCCGTCCCCCCGCCCAGTGTCATTGCGCTTTGCATGTACCCGGGACCCATGAGCCGCAGGTACCCGAACAGCCGTGCGATGCCCGAAGCCTGCTCGAGTCTGCCAATGCGCTCCAGCTCGGGACGATCCGCTCCTTGATGAATCCGCTCGGACATGCCGGGTATGGTACAGGCTCGCGCAGGTCATGCGTGTGCGTGAGCCGCTTCGATGATCGCCCTCAAGAATGTGCGCTGATCTGTCGCCCACCACTTCCTGTTGAAGACCTCGACTTCGATCATGCCGTCAAAGCCGGCTCTCTCAACCATCGCTCGAATCTCACGAATCGGCGCGCACCCCTCACCCATCAAGCCGCGATCGTGCAGCGGGTGCGCAGGTTCCGGCTTGAAGTCGCACACGTGAAAGCCGAACAGTCGACCCTCGCGCCCGAGCGCTTCGATCTGCGCTTCGAGCCGGTCGTCCCACCAGACGTGGTACACGTCGACCGCGACGCCGAGCACGGGGCTCCCCACGCGATCGCAGATTGCCCGCGCCTGGGCGATGGTGTTCACACAGGATCGATCGCCGGCGTACATCGGGTGCAGCGGCTCAACGGCCAGTCTCAGACCGGCCGCAGCTGCATGGTCGACGAGCACACCAAGCGCATCGCAAGTCATCGCCCGACCGTCATCAAGCGCCACGCCGGGCTGTGAGCCCGCAACGATCACAAGTGATTCTGCCCCGAGTGCACGCGCATCATCAATCAGCCGGCGGGTGCGTTCGATTGCCCGCGCGCGCTCATGCGCATCGCTGTGCACAAAAAAACCACCCCGCACATACGCCGGCACGCGCAGTCCGAAATCGGCGATGATCCGCGCTGCTTCTCCCACTCCGATCGGTTCAACGTGCTCAACCCACGGCGACACGCCTCCGACACCTGCGCGCGCACAGGCTTGCGCAGCCTCGGCCAACGACCACGGACGCGTCGTCATCGTGTGTATTGACAGCCTGTGCAGGTCAACGCCCACGAAAACAGCGTAGTGCGTACACACTTGCGCTGTCGTTCCTTGACGCCCAAGTCCAACGTCACTCCGAGCGGGTGTTGACGCACGCGACCGGCCCACGGCCGGCGTGCCGGGAAACACCAGGCTTGCGGTTCTCGCCTTGAAGACGCACCCACGCGACCGAACCGGCCCCGCCGGGGCAAGCATGGCGTCAGGTGGCCAAGGTCTTCGAGCCTTTACCGCTCGCGGCTGCCCAGATCCTCAAACACGCTTGCCCGCACGCTTGTCTCCACGAGCCTGCGATCAGTCGCGTCGGCGACGCCGTCGCGGTTGATATCGATGGGATTCTGCTCCCAGGCGTACAGATCGTTGATATCGATGCGTCCGTTTCCATCGATGTCATCGCAGGATCGCGACGCCCGGGCCAGCGGATCACCGACGACAATGTAGTGCCAGCTCAATGCCGGAATGGCGGTGTACGCAGCCTCGGCCCAGGTCATCGTTCCAAGTACGAAGTTGCGGATCAGAGGGGCGGTATCCGTCACCGTGTAGGCAAACGGTTCCCAGCAGTGTCCGATGCCGAAAGTACCGCCAGCCGCGATGAAGTCCGCAATCTGCTCCTGGTTGAACCGGGTACCCAGCGGGCCGAACGCTCTGGCGTTGTAGCTTTCGATCGTGTTGAAAATCGCGCCGGGCTGATAGTTGAAACTTTCCGCATAAGTGTCGTTGGCGCTGATCCCGGCGCCGTTGGGCGCTTGAGAATGGTTTGAGCCGTAATGGGAAAGCACGATCAACTCGTCTGTGACCAACAGCCCTTCGCCCCCATAATCGACGTTGGGCCCGACGATCCAGTTGTCCGTGCCCGCCAGCGCGTCGTAGTGCATGTGCGCCGGATCAAAGCGTCCGTCAGAGAGGATTGCGTCGCGTGCCGATTCGAAATCATCTTCGACCCTTGTTGGCCCGGTCTGGTTGTCCAGCTCGGCGTTGGCACCGGTGTCGGCAATGCCGTTGGAGTCCTTTTCATCGAAGACGAAGGCTGCCGAGTTCACGTCGTAGATGAGTCCTTGCGCCCGATTGACCATTGCCTTGACATCGTCGACCGTGTGTCCATCGAGCCGCACGACGAGGATCATGTCGCCCGGGGTGAACTGGTCTTCGGGCGCAGCGGCCGGATCGATCGCCCAGTATTGTCCGAGCGAACTGCCCGATCGTTCCCAGGGCTTCTTGACCTGGTTATGGATGTTTGTGAAGCTGCCGATGGGCACGGAAGCATGTCGGTAGGGATTGAGGATCAGCCCGTCAGAGAAGCTGTCTCCCCGGGCTCCGGCCTCGGTGTCGCCGAGGTCCTGCCAGAGCATGACCAGCTCGTTGTCGACGCTTGCACAAGTGGCGTCGCCCATGAGGAACTCCTGGAACATGTTGGTCGGCTGATCTCCAACCGCCGGATTGTCCCAATCCTGAATCCGATGCGGCATGCCCTTGGTGAGCACGATGCATCGAATCTGCTTTGCGAGCCCGGCCGACTCAAGATGTGCGCGAATCGGATCGCGTATCAGCGTGATGAAGTCATCGTGGCTGATGTTGCCGGGTCCGGCCGCAGCCACGCCGGCAGTCTGCAAGTTGAATACATGGACCTGCGGGTGGACACCCGGCTCCGTGCCCGAGCCGCCGGGGACCTTGGCCGAACCTGCGTAAAACTCCGCCACGTCGCGCTCGGAAGCCCTGCGTGAGTCGTAGACCACAAGCACCTGGTCGGGCCGAAGCTGTGCTGCTGCCTGCATGCTGATCAACACCAGCGCCCCGGCCATCATCCACTTTTGAAACATCATCCCCTCCGCATCGGACCTTGAGCAAGGACAGTCTACCGCAAGCAGATACGCAGTCCCAGCACTTCTGGTTTTCGGACGCATATCCTGACCGGTGAGCATTCTCGAACGCTGTGATCAGGGCGTGATCATTCGTGTCAAGGCAGTCCCGGGTGCACGCTGTGACCAGATCGTCGGCCGGCTGGGCGATCGACTGAAGATCCGCGTTGCTGCCCCTCCCGAAGCCGGCAAGGCCAACCGCGCCATTGCTGGACTGCTTGCCAAAGCGCTGAATCTGCGCGCACGAGAAGTCACAATCGTGGCCGGCCACGCATCGTCCGAGAAGTCATTTGTCGCTGTGGGCGTCGATCTCGACAGCACGGCTGCTGCGCTTGGGCTCAGTTCGGATTGAGACAATCGAGCAGGACTGCCATGCGCGTGCGCACGCCGTTGGTCACCTGTGTGCGGATGAGCGAGCGGGCGCCTCCCGGGACGAGTCCATCGGCTGCTGCCGGGTCGATTTCCAGCCCGCGATTGGTTGGGCCCGGGTGCATGACAACCACGCCCGGTCCGAGTTGGCGTGATCGTTCTTCGGTCATGCCGAACATCTCACGATATTCACGTTCCGATGAGATGGCCCCGCGCCCGCTGGCATACCGCTCAAACTGGATGCGCAGCATCATCACGATATTGACCCCGTCCAGCGCTTCATCCATCGAATGCGTGACGTCCACTCCGAGCGAGCGGAGAGACGGGGACACCAGCGTCGTCGGCCCGCAGCACACGACCGACGCACCAAGTCCGGTCAGCAAGGCAATGTTTGATCGCGCCACGCGTGACGCGTTGATGTCGCCCACAATCGCGATGCGCAGCCCGGAAAGATCGACATCATCTCGATCAAATGCCTGGGCGATCGTCAGCGCATCGCCCAATGCCTGAGTGGGGTGGGCGTGTCGGCCATCGCCGGCATTGATGACTGCAAGCGAGGGGACATGCCGCGCGAGCAACCCGGGCACACCTGCCTGCCTGGCGCGCACCACGATTGCATCCACGCCCATCGCTGCGAGCGTGGCAGCCGTATCGATCATGGTCTCGCCTTTATTCACCGAGCTGGCGCCGGTTGAAAGGTCAACAGTTCGCGCGCCGAGGTTCTGCGCCGCAAGCACGAAGGTCGTCTTCGTGCGGGTGGAATCCTCGAAGAAAACGGTAGCAACCGTCTTTCCGGAGAGCACGTCGCCGGGCTCGATGCGGCTTGCCAGGCGCACGATCCCCCTGAGACGTTCGATCGACTCGCCTGAGATTGCCATCAAATGTCGCACACGCCGGCCGGTTGAAGCCGACAGCCTGGACTCTCTTGGCGTCGTCACGCTCAACCCTCGGTCCCCTCATCCACATAGTTCAGCGCGGGCGGCTCGACCACTCCGATCGACCAGGGCTGGATCATCTCCACCGCCCAGTCATTCAGGCCGCCCTCCAGCCACACGGTCACGCCCTGATACGCTCTCTCCGCTGAGCTGCCTGAGCCCAGTTCGAGCACCGGGCGAATCACGTCCACCTTGGCCCGCGTTCCCCGAATCCACACGCGCCCGACGTGATAGATGGGCAGGTGCTCGGTCCGGTGCGTCAATGGTGATGCTTGGGCATCAAGCTCAAGGAGAATCTCGCGTCGTGCAACTTCCGTCATCCTCGCCGGCAGGTTGACCGCATACGCCCCCGCACCCTCGGGGTGATAACGCTCAATGACCGCCCGCAGCGCCTCGGTAACCACGGGCTTGACGTGAATAAAGTTCGGGCTTGATGGCGCCAGGCCCTCGACTCTCGGATATGTGGAGTACCCCACACACCCTGCCACGGTTGCCAACACGCCCGCCAAAATCAGAACTGAGCCGATTGCCCGCTTTGTTTGCACGCCTTGCCTCCACCTGAGCCTCCACACTGTACGCCTTTTCTGGCCCGCTCGCCGCCGTAGGATTGCCCACGCCATGAGAACCGCGTCCTCTCCTCGCAGGTTTGTGCTCGGGATCACCGGCGCCTCCGGTGCTGCCTATGCCTTGCGCGTGCTCGAACTGCTGCTGGAAGCAGATTGCGAGGTGCACCTGGTTGTCACCGAATACGGCCGACAGCTCCTGGCCGACGAAGCCGGCGTGACCCGCATCGAGCTCGAGCACCTGCTGCCTCACTGCTTCGGATCCGAAGCCCCCCCCGTCGGTTTGGTGCGCCGATCGTCCGCTCTGCCCGCCGACTTGTGGCGATCGCGCCTGGTCATCCACCCGAACAAGAATGTCGGCGCGGTCATCGCCTCGGGCAGCTTCCTGCACGACGGCATGGTGATCGTACCGTGCTCAAGCACGTCAATGGGCGCCATCGCTTCAGGCTCGGGGAGCAATCTGCTTGCTCGTGCCGCAGCCGTCACGCTCAAAGAGCAACGCCGACTCATCCTCTGTCATCGCGAGACTCCGCTCAATCTCATCGACATTGAGAACATGCGCACGCTGACGCTGGCCGGTGCAATCGTGTGCCCGACCAACCCCGGGCTCTACCTGCTGCCTCGGTCCGTCGCCGAGATCGTCGACTTCATCGCGGGGAAGGTCCTCGACTTGCTCGAAGTCGAACACGGGCTTGCGACGAGGTGGAAGCCACACACACAATGAGCAACTGCGAGGGATGACTCGCGCCGCTCGAAAGGCGCACGGCGTGCCCTTGCGAACAGATCCGTGGGATCCCTCAACGTTTTCGAAAACGCCTGCGATCGTCCTTGTTCAGCTCGATCGCCATGCCTCCGGCGTACACCACGCTCGCGTCCCCCAGCAGTGCGACGAGCTCTTTGGCCAGGTCCGGCGTGAACGGCACTTTCGGCACGCATTTCGGCTCCAGAACGACGCTGCTTGTCGGCGTTTCGACGACGAGTTGAACCGGAGATGGAGGTATTTTCTCAGGTGTGTCAGGCGCGGGCCTGGTCAAGTGCTGATCCAGTGCTTTGCGCACACTTTCAAGCACGGGAGCCGAACGCCCATTGAGCGCGTCCTCGCGAATAAAGAGTGTGAGGGTACCTCGTTCCTTGGGCATGCCGTCGATGGGCACAAGCCGATCGACGATGACCTGCGGGTCGCCGCGGGAGTGATCGACGCGCCCGGAGACAAAGAAGGGCTCATCGGTTTCGAGGATGTGGGCAAACTGCTCGTATGTGACCGGAAAGAGCACGGCCTCGGCCGTTCCGACGGTATCCTCGATCGTCACGATTGCCATCTTCTTGCCGGCGTTCTTGCCGTTGCGGCTGACGATGGGCCGCACGCTCTGCGCCAAAGCGGCAACGAGCACACGCCGATCTTGAGGAAACTGCTTGAGACCAGCAAGATCGGTCGAAGCAAATGCCCGGGTCCAGGCCGACCATCGCTGAAGCGGATGGCTCGAGACATAGAAGCCCAACGTCTCCTTTTCCTGTTGCAGCGTTTCGCTTTCGGACCATGCGTTGGCGCGGACGAGCGCCGCTGCGCGTTCCTGTGGAATAGAGTCGGCGGCGGAGGCTTCCGGCCCGCCAAAGAGCGACGCCTGGCCCATTGCCCGATCCGCAGCTGCCTTCTGGCCGGCGCTGACCGCCTGCTCGATGGTCGCGATCATCGCGGCCCGCTGCTCCCGGCCGTGCACTGCGTCAAACGCCCCAGCCTTGATCAGCGCCTCGATCGTCGCCTTGTTCACGACCTGCGGAGAAACCCTTTCACAGAAGTCAAACAATGACGTGAACGGCCCGGATTGGCGCCCTGTCTGGTCGTCTCCATGTTCGATCTGACCGTCTCTCTCTCTGATGATCGCCTCGATGGCCTTGTCGCCCGCACCCTTGATCGCCTTGAGCCCGAAGCGGATGTGCCCATGCAGGCTGTCACGAGGTTCGTCGGCGTCAAAGGCAACGGTGAAGCTTGCCCCGGAGATATTCACATCGGGCGGGCGCACCTCGATGCCTGTCGAGCCGTCGATGCGCCGGGTCTTTCGGCAATCCTCCAGGTAGGGAATCCAGTCGCTCACTTTTTGCGCCTGGCTTTCGTAGCTGAGAAATGCCGCCATGTATTGGGCCGGGAAGTATGTCTTGAGATAGGCGGTCTGATAGGCCACGATGGCATAGCCGGTCGAGTGACTCTTGTTGAACCCGTAGCCGGCAAACTTGAGGATCAGCTCGAACAGTTCCTCAGCCTTCTTCTTGTCCAGCCCCTTTGACACTGCGCCTTCGATGAACCTGGGACGATTGGCGTCGATGATCTTCGCCTTTTTCTTGCTGATCGCCTTGATCAGCGTGTAGGCAGCACGCAGCGGGATTCCGCCCAACTCGTGCACGATCTGCATGACCTGTTCCTGGTAGACCATCACGCCGTAGGTCTCGGCGGTGAACTTGTCCACGATCGGATGCACCTTCGGCACCTGGTCCTGCCCGTGCTTGCGACGGTTGTAATCGGGGATCAGGTCCATCGGCCCGGGGCGGAAGAGCGCATTGGCCGCGATGAGATCCTCAAGACGGTCGGGCTTCATCTCAACCAGCAGCCGGCGCATGCCGCCTGATTCAAACTGGAACACGCCGGTCGTATCTCCACGCTGAAACATCTCGAAGACACGCGGGTCGTCGTACGTCAGCCGATCGAGATCAAGAGGATGGGCTTCAACCTGACCGGCACGCGATTGCCCCCCATCGCCGGGCGGGGTTTTTCCGACGGCCTGCCAGATGGCCTGGTCTGACAACGTCTCACGAATGAGCGATTTGGCGCGCTCGATGATCGAAAGTGTGCGCAGCCCGAGAAAGTCCATCTTGAGCAGCCCGACCTTCTCACACGTCGGCCCGTCCCACTGCGTCACAATCTCGTGCTCGCCTGCGCCGGGCTGCTTGTAGAGCGGGACGATCTGATGCAGGGGCTGGGTCGCCACGATGACGCCGGCTGCGTGCACCGAACAGTGCCGGGCCTGTCCTTCCAGCACGCGCGCATTGCTGATAAGCTGCTCGACGCGCTCCGGAGAAACACGCTGATCTTCCGGAAGATCGCGGTTGACCAAGTCCATCGCCCGTGACTCAAGGCGAACAAGGGCAGCGAAATCAGGCTCGGCCTCAATCGCCCCGTCGATCGTGATGTTCAAGGTTTCAGGTATCAGTTTGGCGATGCGGTCCGCAACGGGAAGAGAGACGCCGAGCACGCGCGCACAATCGCGGATCGCCGCCCGCGCCTTCATCGTCCCGAAGGTGATGATCTGCGCCACGTGCCCGTACTTCTCGCGCACGTAGTCGATCACCTCGCTTCGCCCATCCTGACACAGGTCTATGTCGATGTCGGGGTATTCGCTTCGGTCCGGGTCGGTGAAGCGCTCAAAGAGCAGCCCGTAGCGCACGGGGCAGGCGTTGGACAGCCCGAGCACGTAGCCGACCATGGTCCCCACGCCCGAGCCACGGGCGTTGGCGGGAATCCCCCGCTGGCGCCCCCAGTTGACGAAGTCCCACACGATCAGGAAGTACGCGCTGATGTTCTTGTCCGCGAGGATTGCAAGTTCGCGATTGAGCCTTGCCCACTTGTCAAACGCCTCGACATCAACGCCCGGGCTGCTGCGGAGCTTCTCAGCCTTTCCGGTTCCTTCGATGGCATCATGCTTGTGTCCGACGATCTGAGGCCCGTAACGCCAGATCATCCCCGCTTCGGCCAGCGCCCGCAGCGCCCGGTCGCAATCCTTCTTGAGCGCCGACTGGCTCAGTGTCGGATCATCAGCCGGCTCGAGCACAAACTGCGCGCACAAATCCTTGTACCACTCCGTCAAATCCCCGCGGTAACGCTCATCGTCGAAACTCGGCAGCAAACTCTTGTCCGGAGTTTTCACCCGCACGACCGGCGCATGGCTGGCGTCCAGATCAATCTCGGCGTTGCATCGTTCGGCAATGCGCACCGTATTGGCTAATGCCTCGAGCCCGGCGCCGGCCCACTCGCCTTCGTTGTATTCGGGCGAAGCAAAGATCTCGTGCATCTGCTCGGGGCTCTTGACGTACAGCTCCGGGGTATAGCGCAGCCGATCCGGGTCCCACTTGTTCTTGCCCATCGAAATACAGATCAGTGTGTCGTGGGCGTCGTGATCTTCGGCTCGCAGGAAGTGGCTGTCGTTGTCACAGACCAGAGGCAGGTCCAGCTCGCGCGCAAGGCGAACCAGATGTCGATTGATCGCGTTTTGCTCTGGCACATGGTGTTGGAGCTCGACGTAAAAACGCGGAAGATGCCCGTCTCTGTCAAGCGCGCCCAATGCACGCCACTGCTCAGGATCGGCCGGCGCTACGGGCGCAAAGACCTTGCGGTGCCAACGCGCCACATCGAGGGCATGCTCCCAGTGCAGTTGCTCGCCGGTCGCCTCGTACTGCGTCAGATGGAAGGCAAGCTCCGAACCGAGGTGTCCATTGATTGCAATCAAGCCCTCCCCGTGCGATTCGAGCAGAGCGCGATCCATCCGCGGCTTGTAGTAGAACCCGGTCAGATAGGCCTGCGAACACAGGTACATCAGGTTGTGCCAGCCGGTCTGGTTCTCTGCCAGCAGCACGAGGTGAAATCCCCCGTCGGCCACCCCGGTGTGTGTGCGGTCGCGGCGATCACCGGGTGCGACGTAGGCCTCCACACCCAGGATCGGCTTGATCCCCGCGGCGCGGGCTTTTTCGAAGAACTTCACAGCAGCGTGCAGGTTGCCGTGGTCGGTCACCGCGACTGCCGGCATTCCCAACTCGCGCACACGCTCGATCAACTTGTCCAGACGGTTTCCACCATCCAGAAGCGAATATTCGCTGTGCAGGTGCAAATGGACAAAGCCCGCACCCAAAGCGGCACCCTGATCAGGATTTTGTGGTTCGGGCGTCACAGTCTACCACCTGTTGTAGAAACCTCAGTTGGAGTCATTTTACAGCCGTTCAGCCCCGCCAGGACGTTTCCGACAGGCTGTCCACCTTTTTGCGTCCGGAAAGTCCGTGATCCGTCCCCCTCTGGCCGGGAGGGTTGCCCCAGGTTGACACCCCCTCTTTCGCAACCCTCACGACCTGATGTGTTGGAGGATTCCCCTGCTCGAGTGGGTTGGCTTCAAGACGTTTGAATTTGACCTTCATGGTGTCGGGCCACAGGAGCGGGCCCCGCATCAGGAGGAATCAATCATGAAGACCGCCGCAATCGTTTCGTGCTTTGGGCTGTTCGCTGCCGTCGCGTCGGCAGACACTGTTGAAATGCAGTTCGGCGGCGTGCTGCAGGGACACAATGTCTCCATCCGCGTCAACGAAGGACGGCAATACAACGTCTTTGCGGGCAGCATCCTGCACAACATCGACGGCGAACGCACCGTGACCTACTGCATCGACCCGGATCAGTGGGCTTCGACCGGCACGAATACCTTTGAGCGCACCATCCTGACCGATGCGCTCTCTTCGCGGCCCTATGGAGAGGAAAAGGCCCATGCGGTCGCCGAGCTGGCCCACTTTGCCGGCGAGGACATCTGGAGCGAGCACGCCTCGCGCGATC
Source organism: Planctomycetota bacterium (assembly GCA_003697045.1). Classification (GTDB taxonomy): domain Bacteria; phylum Planctomycetota; class Phycisphaerae; order Phycisphaerales; family UBA1924; genus J022. The sequence continues at coordinate 13,896 of RFGK01000058.1, read as the reverse complement.
TGGCGTCCGCATTCCAGTTGGCCGTGTGGGAAGTGATCCTCGACTTCGATCCGAACGATGGGACAGACTCGCTCAATCTGAACCGCGGCGCGTTTCGTGCCAGCGGCAAAGGGAACTCACACATGCCCGGCGCGATTTCGAATCTGGTTGACCAGATGTTCGGCAGCCTGCAGTTCGGACAAAGCAACCCACACCAGTTTGCTGCGTTCACGAACGAGCGCTACCAGGATTTCATGACGCAAGTGCCCGCTCCCGGTGCCGCTGCACTTGCCCTGATGGGTCTGCCGCTGCTCGCAACACGCAAGCGCTGAGCGATGGGCGTCATATGATGGGGCCATGAGCCCCTGGAACGAGCGATACACGGTCTACACCAACGCGGCGGGCGAGTACGCCCGGCGCGTTTTTTACGTTGCCGGCCGTCGACCGGGGTTTTTCAGCCGATTCTTTGCGTTCCTCGTGCTGTTCGCGTTCATCGGGATCGCGATGGTCGTGCTGATCCCCTTCATGGTGCTCGGCGCCGGTGTGCTCGGGTTTCTGTGGCTGCGCTCGGCGGTGCGCGAGCTGATCGGACGTGCGCACGAACCGGACGGCCTGTTCGACCGGCGGCGAAATGTGCGCGTCATTCGGCGCGACCGGACGGACTGAGGTCGGCCAGTACGCCGAGCGCATGCAGAACAGCACGCATCTGGCTGGTCGGATCGCCCGCGTGATCAATCTGGTGGGCAAGCCACCCGGCGTCGCGTGCAGCCTGAACGTTTTCGGAAAGATCGTCAAAGAAGAGGATTTGCTCTGCACGGACGCCGAAATGCGCACGAGCAGCCTCATAGATCGCCGGATCCGGCTTGGCCAGCCCCAGCTCGTGGCTTGCGAGTCGAATCTTGATTCGTGCTGCCGCCCCGAAGCCGCCGGGACCGTCATGCTGACGCGCCCAGTGCGAGGCATTGGTGTTGCTGAGCATCGCGGTGGTGATGCCCTCGGTGGCGTTGAGCTGGTCAATCAGGTCGCCGGCGCCATGGTACTCATCGATGAGCCACGCATCGTGGATTTGCTTGATCTCGGCCGGCGTGTAGAGCCCTTCGCTTGCCTCGGCGACGCGCGCGTAGAACTCATCGCAGCGAATCCTGCCGACCTGGTGTTCGGCGGAGATGGCGCGCCGTCGAGCGATCGCCTCGGGAGTGCCGGCGGCTTCGTAGACGGGCAGCCCGGCCCGAAGGCAACCCTCCCGCCAGTTGCGGCAGATCCGCACAATCACACCACCCCAGTCAAAGCACACGACGCGCACATCAGGCATCTCACCCTCCATCCACCGGTCGTTTCATGATTTCGCGGAGCACTTCGGTCGCAAAGCCGCCGCGGGGCAGATCAAACGCGCAGCGGATGTACATGCCATGCTCATCGATGCCGCCTTCAACGTCCGGAGAGCCCAGGCCAATGCGCAGCGGCCGGCGCGTGCCTCCGGACATTTCCTGTCTGGCGTCGTCGATGAGATCCGTCGGCACAAGCCCGAAGGCTGAAAGAGCCTCGGTTTCAAGTTGATCGACCCTTCCGGACGCTCGGCGCATATTTCCACCCCACATTGGTCCGGACGGAGTCAGCGCAAAGCTCGCAACCTGTGAAGCGGTCTGTTCGTCGACGGGGCGATCTGGGTCCACGGACACCAGCCCGCGTCCATCCTCACGGCAGAGCAGGTCGCCGGGCAGGGCTGCATCGAATGTTCCATCGGCAAGCCTGCGTTCGAGCACGAGATTGAACACCGCGGACTGAAAGGCTGAGAGATAGAACCCGCGATCGGACGGAGCGATGCGTTCCCACGCCTGGGCGGGTGAGTCGCCTGCTCCGAGTGCTTCAAGCACTCGCCGCTCGACGCGAAACGAGTTTGGGAGTTTTTCAGCCGCCTGTCGAAATGCGCCGGCTGCGGCAAGGTTCCACGCCTCGGCGTGTGGGTCATCGTCCGCACCGGGCGCGAGCAGGGCCTTGACCGCAGCGTCGGGCCTTGCCCGCGCCAGCTCGCGTCCAACGAGGTGGTTGTTGTGTCTTGACCCGAAGCGCTGGATACCGATGCGATTGGGCAGGCCGCGCGATTCGAGCACCTTGAGACACCGGGCCGCTCTGGGCGCATCGGTCGCCTGAACATCGCGAATGCGAATGGAAAAGCGGTTGGCGCGAAGATGGCCTTTGCGCAACTTGTTGGTGTGTCGGTCGGCCCAGAGCACGTCAATGCGTGGGTGATCAATCATGCCGAACTCATCGATCGATCGGCCGGGCAGGTGCACGCTGATGAGCTGGCGCGTGACGGCCAACCGATCCTTGTGTCCGGCAAAGCCGATGCTTCGCGTCGACACGCGGAAGTGCCTGGCGATGATCCGCACAAGCTGGTCGGTCGTCAGGTTGACCTTCTGCACGAACAGATAGACATGCTCCCCCTCGCCGGCGGGTTGATAGAGTGGCACTTCTTCAACGATGAAGTCTTCAGGCCGTTGGCGAATCGTCCCCCCCAGCGGGGGGATGTCGCTGGTCAAATAGACATCCGAGTCTGCGAAGTGGCGCGATTCGGGCCCGTGGTGCACAGGAAAATGACTCATGCCTCCTCGCGGAGTGCGTTTTCGAGCACATGCTCTTCAACGAAGATCGGGACCTGCTGGGCAATTCCCAAAGCGATCGCGTCGCTGGGACGGGCGTCAATGTGCAACTTCTTGCCGTCTTTGGTCGTGACATCAAGTGTGGCAAAGAACGTGTGATCATCGAGGTCGGAGATTGTGATCGAATCCAGCGTCGCTCCAAGCTCAGTCATCACGTTGGCCAGCAGATCGTGCGTCTGTGGGCGCTTGATGGGGATATTCTTGAGCCGACGATCGATCGCCTGCGCTTCGGGCAGCCCGATGACGATTGGAAACTTGCGGGCAGCACGCAAGCGTTCGTACATCTCGCTCTCATCGAGCGGCTCGTCAGGCTCGGGCAACACTTCTCGAAGCTCGATGATCTGGTAGTCGGCCAGTTCACGAATCAGGATGCGAGCCAGTTCCATGCGCACGGGCATTGGAGCACCTCCGGAGCCATCGGCATACTCGCGGTTTGGCCGGTTGGAGTCAACCTCAAATCGACACCTCACCCGACAGAACTCTCCCGATCAACGATTTCGGGGCACCGATCGATCCGGTGATCACCCTCCCCAGGACCCGGGCAGCCTCGGGGGTGCCAAACCCAATCTTTGGAGCCACGAACGTGACGGTCACGTCGGCCCGCACACAGGGACCAAGCACCGGCCCGCGGTCGGCATCCATGCCTGTCGGCACGTCCACCGCGAGGACGACCCGGTGCGGCACGGTGTTGATCCACTCGACCAGATCGGCCAGCAGCCCGGAGACCGGGCGATCAACCCCCGTGCCGAGCAACGCATCCACGATGAGCAGAGGCGTGCCAAGCCCCCTCACCGCGGCGTCTGCGTCGGTGGGGGAACCAACCCGGGTGATTGAAATACCCATCGCCTGGACGATGTCCAGATTGATCCTGGCGTCACCCCTGTATTGATCCGGCTCGCGGGTGATCAAGATGCGAACAGGAATCTCGGCGTTTGCGAGATGTCGTGCCAGGGCAAGCCCGTCCCCACCGTTGTTGCCCGGGCCGACGAGGATGATCACGCCGCAGAGTGATTTTTGCTCAACAAGGCGTTGCGCCTCGGCAAGAAGCGCAAGCGACGCGTTTTCCATGAGCAGGATCGAAGGCATGTGGTATTGCTCAACGGCAAGGCGGTCGATCGCCCGGACCTGAGCAGTCGTCAGCATGGGGGCTTGCATGCGAGAAGCGTACGTCTGCTCGGTAGACTGGGATGTGTGAGCAAGGAGAGCCAGGATGACCGACCGATTTGAGCGGGCGTACACGGGTTCGCCGTGGGAGAAGGAGATCGGGTTTTGCAGGGCGTTGCGAGCCGGGCCGATGGTATTCACCGCGGGCACCGCGCCTGTCGCAGATGACGGGGCCACCTTTGCACCCGGGGACGCCGAGTCGCAGACGGCGCGATGCTATGCGCTGATTGAACGTGCGCTTGAGAAGCTGGGCGCGGGTCGGCATTGCATCGTGCGCTGTCGCATGTACGTCACAGACATCACGCGCGAATCAGAATATGGGCGCGCGCATCGGGCGTTTTTCCGGGGGCATCATCCCTGTCTGACGATGGTCGAAGTGTCGAAGCTTGTGCGCCCGGACATGCTCGTCGAAGTCGAAGCTGAAGCGGTCGTGACTGATCAGGTCGAGTTTCGCGCAACCTGAAGGAGCTCGCTCAGGGTGTTGAGCTGTTCGGCGCTCATGTGAGAAAGCTGAGCGCGGTGAAGCTCGACGACCGGCTCATCGAGCTTGTCGAGCAGGCGAAGCCCCTTGCGGGTGATGTGGATGCGGACGGCGCGCGCATCGTCCGGGTCAACCTCGCGGCGGACGAGCCCGCGATCAATGAGTCGATCGACCAGGCGTGTCACGTCGGGCACACGGACGATGAGCTGATCGCGAATGGTCGAGCAGCGTACACCGTCGGGACGATGGCCGCGGGCAATGCGAAGCAGGTTGTAGGTGGTCAGGCTGAGCCCGTGTTTGCGGAAGAGCCGCTTGAACTCGGCTTCGAGCGTGCTGGTGGTGCGCAGGAGGTTGAGAAATGCTTCCTGCTCGGGGATGTTGAAGGGTTGTTTTTTCCCGACTTCCTGTGCGAGTCTCGAAGGCATGTGGATGCGCCGCTCATGTTCCTCAAGGCGGGCCGCTCAGCGACATTGCGAGTCGGCTCACACCGAACCAGATCGTGTACGATGTTACGACCAAGCCACCGACAAAGTTGAGAATCAGTCCAGCTTTGCACTTGTTGGCGGGATCGCGGCCTGCCCGGCGGAGAACACGATCGCATTGAGCTGCGGGCAGATCATCGGTGCGGCTGGGCAACCCCATGATCGCCGGCAACGGGCACGGGGACCCGCGCTTGTCCACAGCCTTTCTCAGTCTTCCGGGATCTGGTCAGACGTCACAATCTCGCGGAATCGCGAGCGCAGCGCCCCGGTAATTTCGCCTTCACCATCGGAGATCTTGTGTGTGCCGGTGATGCGGTTATCCTCGTGTTGAAGGATTTCTCGCACTGCGATGATCTCGGCTGCCGAGCCGGTGAGGAAGACCTCGTCAGCTTCGAGCAGCTCCGGCAGCGTGAAGTCGCGTTCGACCGCCTTGAAGCCGAGCTGGGGGCACAGCTCGCGCAGGACGAAACGTCGCGTGATGCCTTCGAGGATTCCGGCTTCACCTGGCGGGGTGATGACCACGCCGTCCTTGACCATGAAGATGTTGTCGCCGGACCCTTCAGCCACGTTGCCCTCAACGTTGAGCATGACAACTTCCAGAAGCATGTCTTCGGGCTTGGTGATGCCAAGCTCTTGCGTCAGGTGAATCGCTTCGCACTTGGCGAGAATATTGTTGAGATAGTTGAGGCTCTTGATGCGCGGATCGAGGCAGGCCACCGGAATGCGTGGACGATTGGCCACGACGACGCGCATGCCCTTCTCATACATCTCGGGCTTGTAGAGTGCGATCTGATCGGCAATGCAGACCACGCCCGGCTCTGGGCAGGAGTATGGATTGAGCCCCAGCGTTCCGATGCCGCGCGTGACGACAAGGCGGATATACCCCTCGACAAGCTCATTGGCTTCGATGCACTGGCGCTGAATCGCGAGCATCTCGTCCTTGGTGTACGGGATCTTCAGGAAAATCTTCTCGGCACACCCGTAGAGACGGTCCAGGTGTTGACGGGCCTTGAAAATGCGACCGCGGTAGACCCGAATGCCCTCGAATATCCCATCGCCGTAGAGCAGCCCGTGATCGAAGACATTGATGGCAGCCTGGCTTTTCGGGACCAACTGGCCATTCACCCAGATCAGGGGGCGATCGGCGTCATTGGCAGTGGTGGACTGTGAGGTGAACGCGCTTGCCTGCGTCATTGATGCCTCCCCTTTCTGTCTCGATATCCTATGGATCGTGCCTGTCCGCGGCGACGATGGGCAATCATGCCCGGATTTCAGCCCCAAAATCGGCCTTCATCGCCTGCATGGCGCGTTCGACTTGAGGATCAACCTCATCATGTCGAAGTGTGCGCGCCGGATCGCGGAAGTGCAGGCGCACGGTCACGCTCTTGCGGCCCGCGCCGATCTGCTTGCCTCGAAATGCGCCGACGAACTCGCGGTGGGTGTTGAACTCGAGATTGAGCCTTGCAAGTGTCCTCTCAATTTGAGCCCACAAGACTTGCTCGGGCACGATGAGCGACAGATCGCGCTGGATGGCGGGAAAGGCTGGCAATCGCTCGGCCAGCGCAATCGGCGGATACATCGCAATGAGCTCATCAAGCACCAACTCGCACCCGAGCACCGGCGTATCGAGCCCATAGCGATCAAGCACGGGCTTTGCGATCAGGCCGAACCACCCGATATGCCGCGACTCGGAATCCGGCGCGCCCGCGGACACTGTGGCAAAGGCGCTGCGATCCCACGCCCTGGTGTTGGGATTGCAGGGCTCTACGTCGACGCGCGCGTCGTGGCCGAGCATGGCCCGGCAAAGTTCATCGATGGCGCCTCGAAGCAGCCGAACACCTGTCTGCACGTCATCGCTCGACCGCTTGCTTCCGGAGCCGGGCACATCCATGAGCATCGCAAGCGAGCGTGACTCAAGCGAGCGGTGGTGCTTGTCCTGCGCAAAGCTGGCAGCCAGCTCGAACAGCCGCACGCCCCCCGGGCGCCAAACGCCCGCGTCGCGATTGGCACGCCGACACTGGAGCAATCCCGGGAGCACGCTGGGGCGAAGGGTCGGCTCGGCCTTGCGACGCTCATCGTCGACATTGACCAACTCAGCGCCCGGCACGAGGAAGTCCTCTGCCTGCTCGGGGCTGGTAAACGAAAAGGTCACCGTTTCGTAGAATCCGAGCCCGGTCAGCACCGCACCAATCTCGCGCACCGCTCTTTCCGATGCCTGAAGTGCCCGTGGACGCAACGAGAGGCGATCGGCGGTGGGCACCAAATCAAGCCCGCGCGTTCGAGCAATTTCCTCGATCAGATCGATCTCGCGCGTCAGATCGAGCCGATGCGGAGGAATCGTGCAGGCCAACTCGTCTTCGTCGGCTTGCTCGACCTCGATCTCAAGCGCCCGCAAGGTTGCGATCGAGTCGGAGACTGGAATCCTGATCCCGATGATGCGCTCGGCCCGGCTTGGGCGCAACGACACACACACCGGCGCAGGAATCGCTGCTCCGGCAGCCAGATGTCCCTTGCACAACAGCCCGCCGGTCAGTTCACAGATCAATGCCACGGCCCGGCGGGCCGCTTCGGCGATTGTCCCGGGATGCACGCCGCGCTCAAAGCGATAGCCCGCATCCGTGCGGATCCCCATGCGCCGCGCCGAGGAGCGGATGGTGATCGGGTCCCACGTTGCCATCTCGAAGACGACGTCGGTCGTGGATTCGTCCACTTCGGAATCCTGCCCCCCGATGACGCCTGCCAGGGATGTCGCCCGCTCGGCGTCGGCCACGACAAGGTCGCTTGACTCGAGCGTGCGCGCTTTGCCATCAAGCGTCGTCAATGGTTCGCCACGTTCGGCAAAGCGAATGACGAGCTTCGGGCCGGCCAGCTTGGCAAGGTCGAACACGTGACATGGGTTTCCGAACTCGAAGGTGATGAAGTTGGTCACGTCGACGACGTTGTTGATGGATCGCTGCCCGACCGCTTCGAGCGCTTCAACCAGCCATGCCGGGCTCGGACCCACCTGACACCCGCGGATCAGATGCGCGGTGAACAGCGGGCACACATCCGGATGCCGATTCTCCAGTGCGAGAAAGGAATCGATCGGGTCGGTCCTGGCCGGGTCGCGCGGCTCGGGATAGACGAGCCTGCGAGACTTGCTCGCACCATGCATGGCAGCAATCTCGCGGGCACAACCGATATGGCTCAGACAGTCGCCACGGTTCGACGTGACCTCCACATCGAGCACGACATCGCCGTTGTCCATTATGCGGGTCTGCTCGATCGGAAAACCGGCTTGCGTGAGCAGTCGGTCGGCTTCTTCGACGCCGAGATCGCCGGGACTGAGGTATCGATTGAGCCATTTCAAGCTGATATCCATGGGAGGAAAGGATAGGGCCGGGACATTTGGTCTAGACTGGACGCCGTGCGAGTGATCGTGGCGATGATCTTGGCTGCCTGGATGGCGGGGTGTGCGTCGACGCGCCCGGAGCTTCGGGTGGGAGCCGTGCCGAGCGATTTTGCGCTCGAACTGCGCGTGGCTGCTGACGACCAACGTCCCGGGGCGCTCTACATCGTCGAGCCGGACCGGGTGCTCCGTGCCGCGACCGGCCCTGATGTGACCCGGCAGATGTACCCGGCACCGACGCGCCTGTTGACACCCGGGGAGATGGAGCGGGTGTACAACCTCCTCGTCGAGACGCAGATCGTCGAAAAGTCGCCCGAATCGACAGCTCCGATGGGCACGACGCCGTTGAGTCTGTACGTCTGTGCCGGGGGGCGACGAAAAGTCATCGCGATCGGCCCGGCCGAGACGCTGGATCTCGACCCGCTGGTGCGCGAACTCGATCGGCTGGCGTGGGTCAGGCCTTAGCCTGAACTCATCCCAAAGAGAACTCTGATACGTCCGAGAACCGCGCCGCGGCACTTTCTCCAGGCGCTACACACGGGAGCGCCCGCACTCCATTGTCGGCACTTGTCGGATGCTGGGGTGTTGGCCCCGACCATCCTGCCGATTGTCCTGGAAGAAGTCTTGGGGGAGGGGCGTACCACATGGGCTGGAACATTCGCGTCAGTGCGTTGATTGCTGTCATCGGTTCGGCCGGTGTTGTCTTCGGACAGGCTGCCGATATTCCGTATGAAGCCGACTTTGAGAACGGCGTGGGGCCGGAGTGGTCCACGAACGAGGCAGAGGAGATCGACGGGCTGGGCATCTGGCTCGGGCCATTCGATGATGAAGGCCGTGACAAGGACAAGGACCACGGCAAGGACAAGGACCACGACAAGGACAAGGACAAGGACAAGGGCCACGACAAGGACAAGGACCACGACAAGGGCAAGGACCACGACAAGGGCAAGAATGACGGAGATGTTCGCCTTCAGTTGAACACAAGCCCAGGCGTTGAATATGCGCTGGTTTTTGACCTGGCGGTCTTCGACGACTGGAATGGAACAAAGCGACGGAATGAAGAGGACCGCTTTTGCGTCGAAATCAACGGGGAGACCGTCTTTCGTCACGCCTTCTCACACAGTTACGACAACCAGACGTTTGACCAGAGCGTCATGTGGCTCGATCGGTACGAGAACCTCGGGTTTGATCGCCGCACGGACATGGTCTTTCGAGATGTCACCGTGCGGTTCACGGCTGAAGATGAGGAAACTCAGATCGATTTCGATGCCGAACTTCGACGCGATGGATCGCGTGAGAGCTGGGCGATCGACAACGTGCGCGTTGTGCGGGCCGAGGATCTGGACGAACCGGGCGAAGCGCTCACGGTCGACTGGGTCAGCCTGCCCGCAAGGAGCGACTCCGTCGAGTCGATCAGCTTTTCCTCTCCGGATCACTCGGGTCGAGCGCGGCAGATCGCGTGGCTTCCGACAAGAGGACGTGTCCATCCGGAGCTGGACGATGATCGGTTTGCCTGGCGGGCAACCGGATCATTGCGGGTGCCCCGGTCCGGCCGATGGGAGTTTCGCCTGACCAGCGATGACGGCTCGACGCTGCGTATCGACAACGAGATCGTGATTTGGAACGATGGGCGGCACTCTCCCCGTGCGCGCACGGGTGCGGCTGTTCTGGACGAAGGAATCCATACGATCGACGCCCGGGCGTTTGAGTGGACCGGGGTCGCGGCGATGATTCTGGAATGGCGCGGGCCGGGCGAACAAACATGGTCGGTCATTCCACCCTCAGCATTCGTCGAGTCTGAATCGACTGACCTGGCGTTTTCCGACGTCACAGCCAACTCCGGGCTGGGAAGCCAGTCATTCTGGCTGAGCATGTCGCAGGCATGGAACGACTTGAACGGAGACGGATATCTGGACGTCATCATCGGCGGATACAGGGGAGCGGCCCTGCTGGGCGGAGCGGACGGCTCGTTCACCCGTTCATCTGATTCCCTCACGATCAGCTACTACCAGGCTGCAATGTGCGATGTCGACAATGACGGCGATCTCGACTTTCTCTCCGCGTATCGAGGGCTGTATGAGAACGATGGCCGAGGTCGGTTCACCCCCCGGCTGTTTCCAGGTGGAGTGACCAGATTCAGTCTTGCGATTGCAGCTCCAGACTTTGACCTCGATGGATGGAGCGACCTGGCCGCCACGCTGGGCTGGACCCCGGTCTTTGCACGCAACACGGGGCTCGATTCCAACGATTCGATGATCGAATATGCGACCGACGGGTTCAGTGCCTTGTTCGAGCGTATTCGCGTGCACTGGTACTACGGCTCGATCCTCGATGTCGATCTCAATGATGATGGATATCCCGACATCGTCCATACTGACGATCGCACCGGCATCCAGGCGCTGCTCTCCAGTCCCCAGGGATATCAGCTGGAGCAAGTGGCTCGCCCGATATCAGGCCGATACTACTTCGTGTTTGCCATGTGCGCAGCTGCCGATATCGACAACGACGGCGACCTCGACCTGTTCAACGGCGCACACCCCAACGGCACGGGCAATGGAATACTTATCAACGACGGACAAGGGTCCTTTGCATTCGAGCAATCGGCGATTCCCGATTGTGCCCAAATGCGATGGAATGGCGCAACCTTCGGCGACCTCGACAACGATGGCGACCTCGACATCGTTCTGCGGTCATTTTACAACAACACCGTTCAGATCCGGCTCAACGACGGGCAGGGAGCGTTCGAGACTGCCGGGACAGAAATCCCATCGCCGCGCTATCCATGTGATGTGCGACTGGTTGACTACGACAACGACGGGGACTTGGACCTGTCCATCGTTGGACTGCTTGAAACCAGGCTCCTGCGCAATGATCTCCAGAGCGATCAGTGGCTCAAGGTCCGCGTATCTGGAGGATCGGGCATCAACGCTGCAGCAATCGGAACGCGCGTTGACCTGATTGACCCGGAGACCGACACCCTGCTCGCGCGGCGTGACATTTCGAGCACCGACGGTATGGGTGCCGGACCGTTCTGGCTCCATTTCGGAGGGGTGGACCCGGATCGCGAATACATCGTCCGGGCTCATTTTGCTTCGGGTGTCGTTGAACAGCGTGTCATTCCATCGCAGGTATCAACGTCGTTCGACGACCATTCCGTCGATCGCTTGCTGAGTCTTGAATCCGTGGTCAATCGCCAGCGGCGAATCCTCGGCTGGCATGAGACCAACCAGCGTCAGACGATCATGGCGGCCCTGCGTGCCGAGATTCGACGGCGCGGACTCACCGATGAGCTGATTCGCCTGCGCGATGCGGGCGTGGAGCTGGATGTCCAGCAGTTGCTTCGTGTGCTCGGCGCGCGAACGGTGCGCGAGGCATTGGGCGATCAGGCCGGTGTGTTGACCGACCTGACGCGCGATCCCCATCGAGACTGATCAGAGATTCATCAGAACCTTGATGCCTTCGCCGGACATCATGGTCGCAAACGCGGTCTCGAAATCCTCGATCGGGAACTCGTGGGTGATGATTTCGTCGAGCTCGAGCCTTCCGGAAAGCAGGAGCTTTTCCATCTGGAACCAGGTCTCCCACATGCGCCGCCCGTTGATACCGAGCACGGTACAGCCCTTGAAGATGATGTTCTGGTTGAAATCGAAGGTGACGCTCTTGGCAGGCAGCCCGAGCAGCGCCGCTCGTCCGCCATTGCGCAGGGCGCGGAACCCCTGGTCGAAGGCTGCGTCAGCGCCGGACATTTCGAGCAGCACATCCACGCCTTCGCCGCGTGTCTGGGTCTTGACGTCCTCGATCCACGAGCTGTCGCGGGCGTTGTAGGCTTCGGCTGCTCCGAGCCTCTTTGCCAGTTCCAGTCTCGGCGGATTGACGTCGGTACAGAAAATGCGCGCTGCTCCTGCAGCCCGCGCGACGGTCACCGCCATCAACCCGATGATCCCCACGCCCGAGATCAGCACGGTCTTGGCGCTCACGCCGGCTTCCATGACCGTGTGCACGGCGTTGCCCAGCGGATCGAACGTCGCTGCCAGGTGGTCGGGGATGTCCGGGTGGACGGGCCAGACGTTTTCTTCGGGAACACAAACGTAGTCGGCGAAGATGCCGTCGCGGTCGATTCCCAGGATCTGGGTATCCCTGGCAATGTGGGCGTTTCCGGTGCGGGCGTTGTAGTCGGTGCCGGAGCAGATATGCCCCTCCGCCGAGACACGCTGTCCCGGCTGATACCGCGTGACTGCCGAGCCGACCTGAACGATGGTGCCGACGAACTCGTGTCCTGTCACGATCCCGACGGGAATGCGACTGGCAGCCCACTCGTCCCATTGCCAGATGTGCCGGTCGGTGCCACAGATCCCGGCCTTGCGGACCTGAATCAGGACATCGCGAGGCCCTGGCGTGGGGACAGCGCGGGCCGGGTCAAATGCCAAACCCTCGCCGGCGTGGTGCTTGTACAAAGCCCGCATGGTCTTGGGCAACGTCTCCGATCGAGCGGGCGCAGCGGTCATGTTGAGTCTCCAGCCCCGAAACGAGGTCCGTTTGCCTTATTGTGTGCAACCCGGGACCGGGGATCAACGAGCCCGGTCTGGCTGCCGATCCCCTGCTTGAAGCCCGCGCCCGGGGGTAACGTGAGCGTCACACTTGCCCCGATCGTGCAATCTTGGGCCAGGCTTGCTCGTACACTCAGGTGGGCATGAGCAGAGTCACACCCAGCGTGGCATCGTTCTTTTTCCTTGCGGCCAAGCCGACCGGAGGCCGAACTTTCGGCGTGCGCCAGGCGAGAAGCGAGCGCGCCCTGGCCGAGCACCTTCGACGCGACAAGCTCGTGCTCCTGCAGACTTGGAAACTGCCTTCGTGGCTCAGCCCGGCTCAGAAGTTCAGGGCCCGCGACCATGCCGAGTTGAACACGCAGCTCGCGCAGCTGCTGGCTCGGGGTGTGCCACTGGTTGAGGCACTTGAAGTGGCAGCGAATGTCGTCTCCTCCGGCGGCCGTCCCATCATCGAGCGTCTGCGCGAAGAAGTCGCATCGGGCGCCAGCTTTGCCGATGCCTGCCAGAAGACAGGCGCATTCGATCGCGTGACAGTGGCTGTGTATCGGGCGGCCGAGCGTAGCGGCGACCTTGCCGGTGCAGCCGAACAGTTGGCAACCAACGTCTCGCGCCAGCTTCGCATCTCGGGCAAGGCGGTCACACTGATGATCTACCCGGCGATTGTAATGACCATCAGTGTGCTCGCCGGCACGTTCATGATGACTTTCATCGTGCCGAAGATCGGAAATGCGTTGCAAGAATCAAACATCGAGCTGCCGACGTACACAGCAGTGGTGCTCGCAATGGGCAACTTTCTGCGTGAGAACGCCCTGCCGGTCCTGCTGGTTCTTGCGGTGTTGCTGGTGCTGGCGTTCATCGTGCGTCGGTCGATCGGTCGCGGCCTGGCGAAGCTCATGCGCATTATGCCCGGCATGCGCGACGTGGTTCTCACTCAGGAACTGACCCGATTCTTCACAGTCATGGCTGCGATGACGCGCTCGGGCATCCCGCTGGCCGATGCCTTGGGCATCGGGGTTGAGGCGATCTCGCATCCTGTCCTGCGACGCGATCTGGGACAGCTTCGATCCAAGCTGATTGAAGGCGGGGTGTTACGAACGCTGATCGAAAAGGTCGAATCGCTTCCGATCGCCACACGTCGCCTGCTGGTCGCGGCCGATCGTGCGGGCGATCTTGAGACGGCGTTCGACGGACTGGC
>RFGK01000288.1 GCA_003697045.1 Planctomycetota bacterium | reverse complement strand
GCGTGCGGCTTGAACGTCCGCGCAGCACGCTCGGCCAACGCGGCCATCGACCCGACAGGCAGAAACGAAAAAAGCGTCATCGCACCCATCGCCAGAAGCAGGTGGATGGCAGCCGTGGACGTGATGATCGACCGGAAGGTGACGCCACGCTCGGCCACCCCCGCCGATGAGCCGTCCGGATTGATCCCAATCGGTGCCACGGCCATCTCGGCCGAGTTGACCATGACCACCCCGAAAACCAGCAGAGTGAGCGCACAGAGAATCACAATGTGCCCGGAGCGGAGCATGGATTGATTATCGGCCGGGAGGATGGTCTTTCGCTACCCCTCTGCCCGGTTTGAATCGTCCGACCCATTCGGCGACGACGACGATACCCCCGCCCGCGCGCCTTCGAACGGCTCGATGTGGATCAGCACCGAATCCACCTCGGAATATTGCTCGCGAATCGCCTGCTTGACGCGCCCGGTCAGCCGGTGAGACTCGGCAACAGACATATGGGCATCAACTTCCACGTGCATCACCACGCGGTATCCACGCCCGGATCGTCGCACCTCGCATCGTTCCACGCCTTTGACATCGGACATGGCAAGCGTCGCCTCCCGGACCCGCTCGGCAACCTCCGGCGTGTGCTCGTCCATCAACTCCGAAAAAGGCCCCCGACACAGCCGAAGCCCGTTGTACATGATCACGCCCGAGGCAAGCAGGGCAGCCCAGTCGTCGGCTGGCGCCCACTTCGGACCCCCGATCAGCGCCACCGTGATGCCCGCAAACGCAAACGCCGATGTGATCGCATCGGAACGATGGTGCCACGCATCGGACAGCGCAGCGTTGCTCGACGTCTTCGTCGCGGCCCGGTGGGCAATCTGATACATCGTCTCCTTGACCACCACCACGCCGATGAGCACAAAGAGCGTAAACGGACGCGGGGATTCGTGCGGGCTGACAATCTGACGCCCCGCCTCGACGGCAATCCCAAGCCCCGCTGCAAAAATCAGCAACGCCACCGCAAGTCCCGCAAGCGCTTCGATCTTTCCGTGTCCGAACGGATGTTCCTCATCGGCCGGTCGCCCCCCGTAGCGCAGCGCCCCCCACACCACCGCCGAACCGATGATGTCCACCAGCGATTCGACCGCATCGGCAACCAGCGCAAACGAATGCCCGAGAATTCCCGCAAGCAGCTTGGTCACCGCAAGCGCAGCGTTCACCACCACGCCGATCAATGCCACGCGCTCGGGACTGGTCCGGTCGCTCATCCTGCGTCGCTGCCCATCGCAGCGCTCCCTCCTCCGTGCTGCTACTGCGCCTGCAACGCCGCCGTGATGATCGCATCCGGCGTGTCCAGTGCGCGTCCCGATCCGGCCGCCAGCGCAAGGGCTCGATCGACCAGACGCTCCGCATCGCCCCGCGATTGCCCGAGCGCCACCAGCGCTGCAACGGCCTCCGACGCTGCCGCGTTCTTCGGAATCGGCTTGCGCTCAATCGCGGCTGCCGGCACCCAGGTCAACCTCGCCACCTTGTCGGCCAGATCCACGATGATCGTCTCGGCCAGGCGCTTGCCAATCTCGGGAAGCTGCTGGAGCGCCCGATGATCGCGATTGGCAATCGCCGAGGCAACCTCGCCCGGAGGCTGCGCAAGCGCACGCAGCGCCTTGCGCGTTCCCAGACCCTTGACCGTCGTGAAAAGCTCGAAGAAGGCCCGCTCATCGGCCGAAAGAAAGCCCACCAGCCTCGGAGTGAGCACGGCGCCCTGCGCCTGCGACTCAATGTATGACTTCGTCTCAAGCCGAATCTGCTCTCCAACGCGCCCGGCAAGAACGCCGACCGCATAGGCGGGGATCAACACCTCATAACTCAGACCCCCCGCCGGGCAGACCACCACGCTCGACTCGCCCGCGAAGACCAGTTCACCCTCAATGGCGCAAATCATGGACAGAGTGTATCGGCTTGGCGCACATCGGCATCCGGGCGGAGGTGCGCACAATCGTGTCAAGTGGGCAGGCCGGGACTCGAACCCGGGACCTCTCGCATGTAACGCGAGCGCTCTAGCCGACTGAGCTACCCGCCCCACGAGGATGAGCCTAGGCCGTGCCCGCGACACAGATGGTTGACACACCCTCTAAACTGCTGATCGGGAGGACCGGTGGATCACGGCTCGTTCGACCACATTGACCGCATCGAACGCGAGGCGCGAGCGTGTCCGCCCGAGCGTCGGGCCGCTTTTCTTGCGCAGGCCTGCGGGTCCAATCATCTGCTGCGAGCTCGCATCCAGGCAAGGCTCGCCCGTGGATGCGATCCGTCTTGCCAGATGAGCTCGGCCGATCGTCCGGGTGATCTGCCAATATCGGGCGTGGCCGACCCAGCCGATCGGATCGCGCCGGGTTCTGTGATCGGTCCCTATCACGTCCTCCGGATTCTGGGTTCCGGCGGCTTCGGCACAGTCTATCTTGCCCACCAGACGCTCCCCGTGCGACGGAAGGTGGCCGTCAAGGTCCTCAAGCTCGGGATGGACACCCAGGACGTCGTGCGCCGCTTCGAAGCAGAGCGACAGGCGCTGGCGAGGATGGACCATCCCGGCGTCGCCAAGGTCTTTGATGCAGGCGCCACGCAGCGCGGCCGCCCGTTCTTCGTCATGGAATACGTCCCCGGACTTCCGCTGCACCATCATTGCGACAAACAGCGCCTCTCCACAACCGACCGAGTCCGGCTCTTCATCGAAGTGTGCCGAGTCGTGCAGCACGCACACCAGAAAGGCATCATTCACCGCGACATCAAGCCTTCAAACATCCTGGTAACGATCGAGGCCGGTCACCCCCAGCCAAAGATCATCGACTTCGGCATCGCCAAGGCCGTCTACGGACGCTTGACCGACGCGACCATCGCAACCGAGCTCGGCCGGGCCATCGGAACGCCCGAATACATGAGCCCCGAGCAGGCCGACTCGGACGAGCTCGATGTCGATACGCGCGCCGATGTCTATTCGCTGGGCATGGTGCTCTACGAGTTGCTGACCGGGGCGCTGCCACACACGCTGAGCACCGGCCGTCGGGCGAGTACGTTCGAGCTCCGCGAGTGGATGCGCTCGGGCGAGCTGATTCGTCCAACCACCCGCGTTGCCCAGCTGACTGACAAGACCCGGGAGATCTGCGCAGCCCGTCGCACCACACCCACAGGCCTGCGCCGCGAGTTGCGCGGCGATCTCGAGTGGATCCTGCTCAAAGCGCTCGAACGCGACCGCGAACGCCGCTACGGCTCAGCAGCCGAGTTCGCCGACGACTTGCAGCGCTTCCTTGATGATGAGCCCGTCATCGCCGGACCTCCAACACCGGCCTACCGCCTGCGCAAGTTCGTCCGACGACACCGCGGCGGCGTCGTGGCAAGCGCCGTCATGATCACCGCCCTGCTCACAGGGACCGGCCTGGCAACCGCCGGATTCATCTCCGCAAGCCGATCGGCAATCGGCGAAAAAAAGGCGCTCGAACAAACCCGGCAGGCACTGGCAACCGCCCAGACCGAGCGAAACAACGCCGAGCGCGAAGCTGCAAACGCTCGTCAAGTCAGTGCCTTTCTTGAGCGCATGCTCACGTCGGTCGATCCAGCCGCAGCCGGTCCGCATGTGCGCGTCACGGATGTCCTGGCCATTGCCGAGCGTGAACTCGAGTCCGGCGCGTTCACGGATCCCGCCGTCGCCGCGACGATCAGCGGCGCGATCGGCGAGTCGTACCAATCGCTCTCGGAGTATCAGGCTGCGCATCCTCATCTTGCCGACCGCGCCGAGGCGTTCGAAAGAATCTATGGCCCCGAAGATCCACGCACGTTGCAAGCGGTCCGGGCACTCGGGCTCAACTACACCCGCATGGGTCGCTACCCCGAAGCCAGGACCCTGCTCGAACCACTCGTCCAGCGCTGCGAACAAATCTTCGGGGCAAACGCACCCGAGACGCGCGACGCGATCGGAACGCTCGCACGGCTCGAGATGGACGAGACCCACTTCAAGCAAGCTGAACAACTCTTCAAACAGGTCATCCAGCGCGCCAGACTCCACGATCCTGATGATGTCGAGTCCATCACCAAAGCCGAGGCCGACCTGGCATGGGCATACTTCGAGCAAAACCGCATCGACGAAGCCAGGACAATCCTCAGGCGTTGTGACGCCACGCTGACGCAGATCCTCGGGGACAGGCATCCAACAACCCTGCGCGTGCGCGATGCCCTGGCAAATACGCTGCTGCTCGCCGGCGACCGGGAAGAGGCAACGCAGATCCTCGAAGCAATCCTGACTGCGCGACGCGAACAGTTTGATGATTCCAACCCCATCACGCTCTGGGCCTTGAACAACTTCGCGCTCTCACTGACGGAAACTCCCGGTCGAATCGACGAAGCACGCCAAACGCTTGAGTATGTGCTCGACCTGCAGCGCGCCCGATACGGCGATCGTCACCTCATGACCATCACCACCATGAACAACCTCGCCTCGGTCTACAAACGCCTGGATCGCCTGGAAGAGGCCGACCGGCTGTATTCCGAAGCCATCCGCCAATCCGAGGCGCTCTGGGGCCCCGACAGCCCGCGCACGCTCTCAGGCATCGTCAACTGCGCCAGCATGCTGAGTCAGACCGGGCGCGAGCACGAGGCCCGGCTCGCACTGATCGATGCCCTGCCACGCATCGAGCGCGTCATGGGACGCGGACATGTCGCCTGGATGAGCGCTGCAAACACCCTCGGCATCGTGCAGATCAAGACGGAACACTTCGAAGACGCGTGCGAAACCTACCAGGAGCTGATCGAT
>RFGK01000057.1 GCA_003697045.1 Planctomycetota bacterium | reverse complement strand
GCGTTTTCTCCCGTCACAGACCCGGCCGAGCGTGAGCGGCTCGCACCCTCGGCGAGAGACCGGGTGCTGGTTGCAACACTGACCGATCCGGCGCTGATCAAAAGGCTCTCAGGCAGCATCATGCTCACGCTTTCCTACGACGGCAGTCTTCATCTGCCTTGCGTGTTTCCCAACGACGGGTATGCGTACTTTGATGTGGAGCCGAAATGTCCTGAGGTCTCACCTCCCGCCGTACCCAGGGGTGCGGTGGGTTACGGAGTTCGCGCGGGCAGTCCGCCGTACCAGGAGCCGGGCAAGCCGCAGGGCTGGCTTGGAACGCTCGAAGAACCGCGTGGCGCGTGTGCCAGCTTCTCCGAGAGCGAAGCGCAGATGGCAGGCACATGGGCCCAATGGGAAGCCGAGCTTGCGCGGGACAACACGCGAAACCTGCTCTGCGGTTTCATTGATGCAAACTGGCTGTTTCGCGCTCAGCCGATCGTTTCAGCCAATGCGTCCGAACGATGGATCCACCTGTCAAGCGCTTTGGCGTATGGATGGCATTGGAAGAGTCGCCCGCGCGACAAACCGTTTCGAATCTACGGGCTGCTCTGCGAGCTGGATCAGCCCGGCGAATGGCACTTCGATCCGGTCACGAACAGGCTGTACATTCTTCCAGAAAATGGGCTTGGCCCTGATGCGATCATAAGCGTGCCGGTTGCCGAGGGGTTTCTCACGATCGACGGAGCAACAGGTGTGGAGATCATTGGCATCGAGGTCGAGAACGTTGGTGGAGGCACGGTGTTTGATGTGCGATCCGGCTCGAACAACAGGATCCTCGGGTGTCACGTCCGCAACAGCACCGCCACTGGAATCGCCCTGGCAGGACGCAACAACGGCGCATTCGGATGTGATCTGGTTGACCTTGACCGTCATGTAGTTCTTCGCGGCGGCGTCCGCACGCCGACGCAGATCATCGGCGCACAGAACACGGTTGAGAACTGCCACATCTATCAGCGATCCTTCCGACATAGAAAGGTCAGTGTCAGCATTTCCGGCGTGGGAAACCGGTTTCGCCACAATCTGGTCCACAACTCACTTGGTCAGGCAGTCACAGTTTCCGGCAACGATCATCTCATCGAGTTCAACGAGCTGTTCAATATTGGGTACGACGAGGGAGACGGTGGAGCGATCTACTCCGGCGGAGACCTGGCAGGATATGGCATCGTGTACCAGTACAATTTCATCCACCATCTCATGCATGTTCCAGGGAAGGTCGAACGATCAGGGATCCACCTTGATGACCTTCAGGCCGGTGCCACGTGCGTGGGCAACGTGTTTTACAAGTCCGCATCGAAAGGCATTTTCATGAATGGTGGAGCCGGTCATACAATTCGTGGGAATGTGTTTCTGGAGGGTTACCGCGGGGTGTATAACGTCGGGGCCGGCGCCCAGCGCAACTATGAGAGACAGCTTGCCATCACCCGGCAGGGGCCGTCGCACGATCACTGGAATACCAAGGAAAACTACGTCGGCCGCGTTGAAAAGATTGTGGGGCCCGAGGGTTGGAGCCGATCGCCGTGGAAAGACCGTTACCCTTTGTTCAACGAGGTCATGAGTGATGACGGGCAGTTCGGGCGCATGTGGCCGATCCGTTGCACGGTCGAAGGGAATGCCTACTACGGCAATACGCTGCGCAACAAGACCGAGTGGTCGCGGGTGGCGCCGGAGGCTCTTGCCAAGAGCGTCATCCGTGATGATCGAGTCGTCGAGCCGAACGACTTTGAGGACTACGAGGCGCTCGATCTGCGCCAGGCTCATCCGGCGCGGTTTGCCTTGAAGATTCCGTTTGAACGGATCGGCTTGTACACCGACGAGCATCGACCGCAGATGCCGGACAAGACGTATTACCGCCATGCCATCAAAGTGTTCTTTGCTGGTATTCCGAGTCATCCGGGTACCCACCGGAAGTTTGATTCGGCGCAGGCAGTCGATGCGGCGCCGCTGGTTGGCAAGTAGGAATCGGGCATGAGTCAAGTGTGCCAATGATGCGGGTGAGGGTCGGACAGGATGAGTCTGCCGCTGTTGAGACGGTGCGGGTGTGCGTTGAGCAGATATATCCTGCGCTTGTGCGTGCGCTTGCGGCGAGCGGTGTTGAGGTCAGGCACCTGCATCGACACGCGCGTGCCGTTCTGTTCAACGAGCTGGTCGGTCGGCTTGCTTCGGCGCGGGGGGTGAGCAGCGTTGCTTTCAGGCCGCCTGTTCCCATTTCTCACCAGCAACTCGATGCGTCGGCCCACGAGCGAAGTTTCGAGTCGCTGTCAGCCGTGGACCTGTCCTGTGTGCCGGTGCGCGTGCTCGGCGCCGTGTATGAGCGCCTTCTGGGTCTTGCGTGTCATGGGCGCGAGCCCTGGGTGAGCGTGGACCCATCGCCTCGGCGAAGTTCGGGGAGCTACTACACACCCGATTCGATCGTGTCGTACATCGTTGAAAGCACAATCGGACCGATACTCGATCGACGCATCGCAGACACTGACCCTTGCGACGCGGGCTTGGTTGACCGTCTGCTCGACTTTCGAGTGCTCGATCCGGCGATGGGAACCGGCCACTTTCTCGTCGGAGCGCTGGACTACATCTCCGATCGCGTGCAGACCTGTCTGGATCAGCGGGCGAGTCCCTCGCCAGGCTTGCTCGAACGCTCAATGCAAGCGTCGAGGATCCGCTCTTTGGTGCTTGGCAGGTGTATTCAAGGGGTGGAGCGGGACCCATTCGCTGCTGCGCTTGCCCGGGCTGCCCTCTGCATCCATGTCGGTAAAGCCGATCCAGCGGGTGCAGCACTTGAGGTCAGTTTGCGAGCGGCCGACGCTCTCCGCACGCTTGGCATCGACGAATCGCAGTGGGGCATGTATGACGCAGTCATCGGCAACCCGCCGTTTGTCGACTCGGAAACCATGACGCGCAGGGACGCCGGGTTTCGACATTTTGCCCGTCGTCATTTCATTTCAGCCCGAGGCAACTGGGATCTTTACGTGCTGTTCGTCGAGCTTGCCATGCGCCTTGTGCGCCCGGGTGGGCTGTGCGCGATGGTGACGCCGACGCGCCTGCTTGCGTCCGATTATGCCCGGTCCATCCAGTCCATGATGCTTGAACGCACGCTTGTGTCATGCCGGGATTATGCGCATGTGCGCGTGTTTGACGACGCTCAGGTGCCTGTGGTTGTCCCCGTGATTGAGAACACGCCGCCGACGGATGCGCACAAGGTAGGATTCAGCGTGATGGGCGCGAACATGCGTGAACATCGCGTGCGCCACTTTCGCCAGAGTGATTTGCGAAAGTTGCCCGGGGGGTATATTGCGCTTCCGCTCCGGGCTGAAGATGACGATGTTCTTGCCGCAGCCGCGGCACCAGCCACGCGACTCGAAGATGTGGCTGCTTGCAGCGATGGCGCGACCACCAGCGAGGCCTATGCGCTGCGCGAGGTGCTGACGGAATCACCTGTTGCCGATCCGGCAGAGGCCGGGTTGGTCCGACTGGTCAACTCAGGATTGGTCGATCCTTTCCTGATTCTCTGGGGACGCAAGCCCTGTCGCTATCTTGGTCGCTCGCTGCGTCGGCCAGTCGTGGAGCGCGAGCACCTGGCGCGGCTGGCGCCCAGACGACTCAAGCAGGCACAGATGCACAAGGTCATTGTTGCGGGGTTGTCAGCTCGACTTGAAGCGGCTGTGGCGCCCCCGGGTATCCTGTGCGGCAAATCTGCGGTTCTCGTCGTCCCTCATGAAGGCGTATGTCCACACGCACTCGCAGCCGTTCTCAACAGCTCGTTCATAAGCGCGGTGTATCGCGGCCTGTTCGGGCTTCGCGCACTTTCACACGCATCGATGTCCATCGGTCCGCGCCAGCTTGCGAAACTCCCCATTCCCGGAGTTGCGCTGCTCCGGCCGGCCGCTCAGCGCGATGTTGACTGGTCTGCGATCGAGCGGCTGGATGCGGACGAACTGCTCACACAAGCCCGGGCGTGCAGCCTGCTCTCGTCTATCGGACGGGCGCGCGCCGCCGACGATGCCGTCCAGCTCGGTCAGACTGCAGACCGCATCGTGCGCACCGCGATGCTTGATCAGTGATCATTGGCGCCCGTTGGTGCGCTCATGCCAAGCCACTTCATCAGGTATGCGCGTTCCTGCTCGGCTTGTTCCAGGTCTGTCACGGTCTCGGCGACGACTTGCCGAATCGTGACCGTCAGCTTGCGCTTCACGGTTTGCAGAGCGGCCGAGGCCCGTCGGACACTGTCAAAGCCGTGGCGCTTTGCCAGATCGGCAACCGGAGGCGCGTCGCACTGCCGCAGCGCCGGGTGAATGATGCGATCCTCGAACAATCTCCAGTGGTCTGCCATCCCCGCGCTCATGTAGTGCCGTTCGCACAGCTTGATCGCGCGTTCAAAGACCTTCAGAGCCCATCGGCGGTCAAACTCTTCTTCAGGCGAGGAATCCTGAAGCAATGCATCTTCGCGTTCGAGTCCGTTGAGAGGCACAACGCGCCCCGCGCCGCGCGCCTTGTTATGGCGCCATTGATCGACGGCAAATCGTCGAAGTGCTGTGCAGATCAACGAGCGCAGTCGGCCCTTCCCTTCGTCGGCCAAGTCCAGGAGTCCTCTCCCGAGCACAACTTCTGCAAAAAACGCCTGAGTCAACTCGGCAGCCTCTTCCCGAGTCTTGGTCAGCCGCCGGGCGCTGGCATACACCGGAGGCCAATACTCGCGCGCGAGCCACTCCGCCGTCTGACGCCGGACTTGTCCATCCGATGCGCGCAGACCTCCCACAATCGACCAGTTGGTCGTTTGAAAATCGGCCGTCGTGCGCTCCAGCGAGCTGAACAAATCCATGACCCTCTTCCCCGCAGTTGCTATTCTGGCGATTCAGATGCGTTTTGCAAGTCAGATGTCAGACCGACCATCCGACTCATCCGAAGCCCGGGTGCCGGAGACGCCGATCGACTACAAGGCGTCATCGGCCATCTTGCGGGCCCTTGCATCAGAGCTTGACGAGGACTCGTCATCTGCCGGGTGCATCGTTGATGGTTACGTGTCAATTCGACTGTTGGGCCAGGGGGCCGGCGGACAGACCTACCTTGCTCAGCGGGTTCATTCGCAGGCTTTGGTTGCCCTCAAGCTGCTCAAGCCCCGCGTGGCCGATCAGCGGGCGGTGCATCGTGCCTGGCGGGAGCTTGAGATCCTTCAGCAGCTTCGGCTTGCCAATGTCCCCCGCCTGCTTGACTTCGGGCCTCACGAGAGTTCCCTGTATATTGCGACCGAGTTCATCGAGGGAGCCTCGCTCGATCGGGTCTTTGCCGCCAAGCCGCCCGAGACCCGGGCGCAGTTTCGAGCGCCCATCGAACTGCTCGAGTCGATCGCGCGGGCCGTCCAGCAGCTCCATGAGCGGGGCGTGATCCACCGAGATCTCAAGCCGTCCAACATCATCATCTCGGCCGATCGCACGCCGTTTATCATCGACTTTGGTATCTCCGCGCTCGATTCGGCCGAGCACAGTATGACGCTCACAGCCGAGGGCGATCCCATCGGCACGCCCTCATTC
>RFGK01000056.1 GCA_003697045.1 Planctomycetota bacterium | reverse complement strand
CTGTTCTTTCTTGCGCTGATGATCGATCTGACAAGGGGTACACAACCGGTCGCGCTGGCCACGCGGCTATCCTCTGCCGGAGCGTTGACGCTGGTGATCTCTGCGCTCATGTTGACGCCATTCGGAATCTACCTGTCAGCGCTGAGCGACTGGGCTGGTCACGGGCCGGTGAGCGTGCAGTTTCGACTCAGTGCCATCATCATCGCATTGTTCGGCATCATCGGGCTGCCGTGTGCGGCGGTCGTGGTCCTCAACCCGGCGGGGGCCGGGCTGACCGCATTCGTCGCGCTGTGGGCGGGCCTGTTCGCGGCCATTGAGACAGTGCATTTCCTCGTACTCGTGCTTCGATTGACTCATTCGGGCCATTGGGCGGTGCAAAACGCGCGGAGCGCCATGGAGCGAGACGCACGCATGGAAGAGCGTTCAAAACGGCGTTCCGATGAGTTGGCGGCCCGTCTGAATCGTCGCCCGAGTGCCCCGAAGTTCCACAGAGAAGTGTGGGAGCGCGATGAACCGGTGCCACTGGCAGAACCCGAGCCCCAGGCAACCGATACGACATCCTAAGATTGGTTGATGGCACGCACTGGCGATCGAGTGTTGGTTGCGATGAGTGGGGGGGTCGATTCGTCGGTCGCCGCGGCGATGCTGCTCGAACAGGGGTTCGACGTGGTAGGGTGTTTCATGCGGCTCGGTTCACCGGGTGAGACGCTCGACACGGCCGACTCGTGCACGCCGAACGCCACGAAGATCGGGCGTGGGTGCTGCTCGGTCGGAGATGCGGCCGACGCAAGGCTCGTCGCGGCCAAGCTCGGAATCCCGTTTTATGTGTGCAACTTTCGCGATGAGTTCTCGCGGATCATGGACTACTTCGCCGACGAGTATGTCGCCGGGCGCACTCCCAACCCGTGTGTCCGCTGCAACGACTGGCTCAAGTTCGGCAAGCTGCATGCGTTTGCCCGCTCACTGGGGATTGAGCGGGTGGCCAGCGGGCACTACGCACGTGTGGAACACAGGCCGGGCGCAGCGAGGCTTCTCCGCGGCATCGACGCGAGCAAGGATCAGTCATACGTCCTCTTCGGAATCGAACCGGAACACCTCCGACAGATGTTGCTGCCGATCGGAGCACTGACCAAGCCCGCCGTTCGGGAGCGTGCGCTCGAACTCGGACTCGAAGTGCATGACAAGCCCGACAGCCAGGAAATCTGCTTCGTGCCTGACGACGACTACGCCGGGTTGGTCGAACGGCGGCGTCCCGACGCACCTCGCAGCGGGGCCATTGTTGATGTGGACGGCAACGTAGTGGGGACCCACGCCGGCCAGCACCGGTTCACAATCGGACAAAGGCGAGGCGTGGGTGTTGCGTTCGGCTACCCCATCTACGTCGTCGACAAGAATCCGGTCGACAACACCGTTACCGTCGGCCGGGCCGAGCATTTGATGAGCACTTCTTGCACCGCCAGCGAGGCCAACTGGCTCTGTCAGCCTGGCGAAGGGTGGCGTGCGTGCCTTGCACAGCACCGCTACAACAGTGCCGCGGTTCCTGCTCGGGTGCGGGTGATTGCCGACAGCGAGCGCAAGACGCCTTCAGGCCGGCGCGGACGATTCGAGGTCGAGTTTGACTCGCCTGAGCGTGCGGTGACAGAAGGGCAGGCAATCGTGCTCTACGATCGCGAGCAGCCGGAGCTGGTCTTGGGAGGCGGGTGGATCGAACGGACGAATCGAATGGTGGAGCGATGAGCGAACGTCAGATTGCTTTGTATATGTCGGGGCTCAATGCCGAAAGCTACGACCGCGCCGATGATCCGGCTGCCGATGCAGATGGGCATGTGATCTCGGCCACTGTGCTTCGGCGCAAGGCTGTTGACGCATCGCTGGTGCCGGTGCGCGTGCGCGTCGGGCATGGCGTCTCAGCGGAAACCGCTGCATCGATGCTGCGCAAAATGGCCGATCTGATCGAAAACAATCCCGAGATGCTCAGCGCCATGCCCGGCTTTGCCATTCGGCGTGCAGCGGACGGATCGGCAATCAAGCGACGCATCACACCGGAAGGCTTGATGCAGGTTGCCCAGCAGCTCGAAGGTGACGAGCGCGAACGTTTGCTTGACATGCTTGAGCAGATCCGCGAGGAGATCACCGAAGAGCCGCGGCCCGAGGACATGCTCTGATCTGAAGCCGGGGGATCCGGGCGAGCATTGCAAAAAAGAAAGGGCCCCGGCCGAAGCCGAGGCCCGTTGGAATCTGCAAACAGATCGGAATCAGTTGGTCACGTCGATCCGGCCCCAGTTGGACCAGTCCGACGGGCCCGAGCTGTTCCTGGCGCGCACCCTGTAGCGGTAGGCGCCGGCGCCCGGCGAATCGGTATAGCTGGTTGTGTTGGCCGGAGGCTGTGCGATCATGCCCTGGTGTTGCCAAGCACCGTTGACGATCTCCTGACGGATGATCTGGAACTTGGCCTCGCTGTCCGAGTTGTCTTCCCAGGTCAGATGTGCCTGGCCGCCGCCGAGGTCGGTCGCAACCAGGTTGGTCGGAGCCGCAGGCGGATTGGCATCGACGAGCTTGCGCAATCTCCACGCCGACCACGGGCTGTTGCCGGCCGAGTTGCGCGCACGAATGCGATAGCGCCAGGTTCCGAATCCTGCGGCATCGTCATAAGAGGTCGTATCCTGCGGCAGGCCGCTGGCAACTGTGGTCCGTTCGGTCCACACGCCATTGACCTTGTGCTCGCGCTGCACGTCCCACTCAGTCTCGTTGGGCAGGTCATTCCAGAGAATGCGAGCCACGCCGTTTCCGAGATCCTGCGTGGTGGGACGATCGGGCTTGGCCGGCGGTTGATTCCCGTTTCCGTTGATGGTCAACGTGATCGAATCGCTGTCGCTCAATCCGCCCGAGTCGGTGATCGAAGCGGTGATCGTGTGCACATTGGCGGAAAGGCCGGAGTAGTTGAACACGTTGCCCGTTGCGAACACGCCGTCAAAGTTCGATGACCAGATCGTGTTGGCGCTGATGTCACCTTCCTCGGGGTCATTGACCGAGGCGGCAAACACCAGAGTGTCACCTTCGTTGGCGACGGTCCCATCGGTGGGAAGTGCGATCGTAATCGTGGGCGGCTGGTTTGGCGGCGGACCGCTGTCAAGGCACCCGCGCGTGGCTGCGTAGCTGGTGATCGAGGCGATGGAAGTGTTGCCGAAGTTCGGCAAGCCGATCCCGCCGCACCCGCCGAGCCCGGCGCACATGATGTGGCAGCTACTGCCCGAGCAGTGTTGAGCACTGAAGTTGTGTCCCACTTCGTGGGCAGTCAGCGCAATGCGGTTATTCATGTTACCCGAGAAGCGCGACTGGCTGATGCCGTACGCGACGCTGTTGCACACGCCGTTGAGATACGCGATGCCGATGACCGACCCGCTCATGTTGCGTCCGGTCATGAGGTGGGCCAGGTCGCGCTGCACGCTTCCGTGATTGCCGAGCCAGTGGCTGCGGAACTGGTCGAGAAGTGCGCTCGGATCGTTGGTGGTGTAGGGGTTCGAGCCGCTCGACGTGCGGACGATGACCTGCGTGATCACAAAGGTGATGCCGCAGTCACGCTCGTAGACGACATTGACGCCATTCTGGACGTTTTCGATGTCGTTGATCGTGTTGTTCTGCGAGCTTCCGTTCTGCTGGTAGAACTGGAAGTCGGCGTCATACGCGATTTCGGCCGTGAGCATGCCGCGGGAAGTGCCGCCGAAGTGCTCGGCCTGTGCGTGCCCGCCCAGGTTATGCGCGATTCCCCCGCCGCAGATCGCGTCGGTGGCGCGGGTGGCCTGACCGTGGTAGACGACATAGGCGTCCGAAGGAACGCCCTCAATGGCGTCATTGAGCGGCTGAATGAACCACCCATCCTCGAGATTGTCGTTGAACAGGATGGTGGCGCGAAGATGATCGCTGATCGTGGCAGCCACGACACTGCCGGGCATTTCGACGACGCGTCCGCGATACGTCGTGGGGGTGGGCGCTTCGACTTCGACAAGGTTGCCGGAGCCGTCGTCAATCAACAGCTTGAAGTCATCCGCGCGAACAGTCGAAGGCACCAGCTCGAGCGTGTACATCCCGCCGTCGATGACGACCGGAATGAGCATCGTCTGACGGATGTTTCCCGGCACCGTGAGCAGCTCAATCGTGTGCGCATCGAGATCAAGCTCGTTGCCCACAAACGAATCGGTGCTCTCGATGCTCGAGACGATCGACCCCGGGAACTGCTCGAGCACGGCACGGGCGCTGGAAGCACCGATGCCGACTTCGAGAAGTTGGGCTCCATCCTCGTCAGTACCGAGGACGGTGGCTTCGACGGCCGTCAG
This sequence comes from Planctomycetota bacterium, assembly GCA_003697045.1. GTDB lineage: Bacteria > Planctomycetota > Phycisphaerae > Phycisphaerales > UBA1924 > J022. The sequence continues at coordinate 9,552 of RFGK01000056.1, read as the reverse complement.
TGCCGCCGAGCGCATCGCGTCATTGGCTTCGTCGCCCCACCAGACCACGATTGTGTTCTGCGTGAAGTCGGACGAAAGCAGGTCAAACACCTCGGGCTGGATCGGATCCGGCCCGCTTGCCACGGCGCCGCCGCAGGCAAGCGCAAGCACTGCACCGACTGCAAGAGTCCCAACGTTTTTCATCACTTTCTCCGTATTCAAACCTGAACCCTCTGGATTTCGTTGGCCACCCGACACCCCGTCACGGGGCGAGAATCGGACCACGAAACTGGTTACCCGGGTTCCTGAAGGCAACCCCTCCGTGCTGAATCGAAGCTCTCCGCTCCCCGGTGTCCCGAGAATTGGCAGACCTCCAAACCCATGTCCCTCCAGCAGATATGTGGAAAGACCCCTTCTGAAGGGGACAGGGTACCTAAGAAGCGATCCTGCCGCAAGTCTCATTTTTGAGATCGAAGTACGAACAGAACGCAAACGTCGGGGCGATCACGTGCTGGCGCCCGGTGTCCAAGGCCCTCTCCGGCGTCCGGGGACCTACTCACCCGCCGGAACGGCAATATCAACCCAGACCGGATAATGATCACTCGGGTTGGAACCGTCCGCCCAGCGCCAGACCCCCCCTCGCAAGACACGAATGTCCGCAGATGGCAGCACATAATCGACCCGGAACCCAAACGCAGCGGTGTCGTCGGCATCAAGCCCGTCGACGGGTATGTCACTCACAGGTGTCAGCGAACTGTTGATCCGCTTGTTGCCGAGCAGGAACCGGTCGATCGGATCGCGGTGCGAATCTCCCTCGTCGGGGTCGGCATTGAGGTCGCCGAGAATGACAAATGCCGCACCTTCGGCAAGACCACCGCGCTGCTCGGCATCGTCCACGATGTAATCAGCCCCGGCGATGTAATCGGCCCAGAAGCGGATCTCGTCGTGATTGCGCCTCTTGTTCCTGCCCTCGATGCCATCAAACGCGGGCGGTGTCGGATGGCTGCACAGAAAATGAACTGTTGACCCGTTCGGCAGCACAACCGGCACATCCCAGTGGCTCTTTGAGCTGAGTCTGAAGAGACTGAGCACCTTTTCGTCATACCAGAGATCACCGTTTTCATCGCGTGGAAGCTCCGCATCAGGCATTGCTCGCCACGGAAAGAGCCTGAACGTGCGTACATTGTCTTCGTCGATGATCAGACGCTCGTCGACGAGCAGCGCCATGCCGTACTGCCCGGGGAAGGTGCCGAATCCCCAGCAATCGTTCCCATACGCCCGGCCTCGCTCGCTCGGTGGCGTGGGCCTGCCGTCGTCGCCAGCAGGTTCGGGCAGCGGAAAGGCCGAGACCGCCTGGCCGTCGCGGTCCAGATCAAAGCCACTGGGCATGCCCGTGTTCGGGCGAGACGTATACACACGGTAGGACATCGGCTCGAGCCCCTCACGCTGCGGAACCGCGAGGTAGAGCATGTTGAACTGCTCAGCCGTCCAGGCGCCGGTCTCCGGACGGGAATAGTCATCCGGTGCCGCAAATGCGATCTCGTTGAGCAGGATCACATTGGGGCGTATCCGCTGGATCGTCTCAGCAAGTTGTCTCAGGCGTGGCTGGGTCCCGTCTTGAACATCGCTGGGGCGCACGTCGAGAATGTTGAACGTCGCCACGCGGAGCGCCATCGGCTCAGCATTCTGAGCCCATGCGCCGAGCGACATTCCCATGCCACATACAACTGCCAGCAACTTGCGCATTTGAATCTCCTTGGCCTGCTCAACCAGCATAGCCACATCACTTGCCTGCGTGCGCCGAGTTGACACCGGGCTCGAGCAGGCGAGACTTTCAACACGCGTGTCCCGGTAGCTCAGCTGGATAGAGCAGCGGACTTCTAATCCGCAGGTCGCAGGTTCGAATCCTGCCCGGGATGCTTTCTCTCATCGCCCGGGTGTCACTCAGCGATCGGCTGTCTTGTTCTCGTTCAGGCAAAGCGGGCGTTCGAAGCCGATGCACCAGCGCGCCGTGTCGAGTCTGGCGTCAGGTCAGATGCCCGAACTGAGATCTTCGGCGATGAGCAAGCCTTTGGAGAAGGCAAGGCCGAACAAAATGAGGTCGATCCGATTGTCGCGTCGTCCAGGGGAAGTGGACGCCTGCCAGCCGGACGAGACTTGCGGGCTGTTCCGTCCAGCGGGCGACGGGTGCAGATCCCGGCAGTCGCTTGAGAGTCCATCCAGTCGTGGCGTTTGCTCACCCATTCCCGGGATTGTTCCTCCCGGGCCTCGGCCTTCGAAAGAGGCTGCAACGGCCGTGGCAGGCGTCGTCGGCAACATGCCAACAGCTTTCCGTGACGATTGCCCATCAGTTCCGCTTGTGAATCAGGACGAGCCGGGTGGAAACGAAGGCCTGCGAGAGGCTTTCGCAAACCCGTATCGGTTCGTACACTGAATACAGGACCGGTCAGCATTGCGTGGGTGCGATCAAACGCGATTGGGGGGTGAGGTGACTGAGTCACTGCCGACGGAGTTCAGCGAACAAGAGCTTGTCTTGCAGGCCGTCTCAGGCGATGAGGAAGCATTAACGACTCTGCTGCGCCGATTCGGTCCCGTCGTGCGCGAGCGCGTGAAGAGCCGTATCGGAAGGCAGTGGCGATCATCCATCGACGAAGACGACGTCATGCAGGTCACCTATCTGGAGGCGTTCCTTCTGATCAATCAGTTTCAGCCCCGCGGCCCGGGGTCATTCCTGGCCTGGCTTTCGCACGTGGCAGAAAACAACCTGCGTGATGCCGTGCGCGGCTTGCAGGCGGCCAAGCGACCGGACCCGCGACGTCGAGTCCACCCCAGGGGCAGTTCCGATTCGTATGTCGCGCTGGTCGAGATGCTCGGAAGCACAGACAGCACGCCCAGTCGGCATGCTGCCCGCGATGAGTCAACTCAATACCTGGAAAAAGCGCTCGGCACGCTTCCTCCCGATTATGAGCGTGTCGTCAGGCTGTATGACCTTGAGGGCCATTCTGCAACGGAGGTCGCCGAGCTGCTCGGTCGATCTCCGGGTGCCATCTACATGTTGCGTGCACGGGCTCACGAGAGATTGAAAGAGTCGTTGGGTGCGACTGGTTCCAAGTTCTTTACCAATCCGGGCTGACCGGGGCGGGCCGCGCTGAAGTGGGCTATGCCGATGAGTTCCGCAAGTCAGACACCGGCGGCAGCAAAGAGTGTCGAGCTCGATCTGATCGAGGCTGCCCGCATTCAGGCTCAGCACGGGTTCTCCGGCGGCGTGCGCGGGCCGGGCGGAGGCTCCATCCCGGGGTATCGGCTGCTCAAGGAAATCCATCGCGGCGGGCAGGGCGTCGTGTACCAGGCTGTGCAGGAAGCGACACGCCGAAAGGTTGCGATCAAGGTTCTGCGCGAGGGCCCGTTTGCCAGCCAAAACGACTTGGCCCGCTTCGAGCGTGAGGTGCAGGTTCTTGCGCAGCTCAAGCACCCGCACATCGTCACGATCCATGACAGTGGGAGCTGCGGAGGGTGTTATTACTTCGTGATGGATCACGTGGCTGGGCTTCCGCTCGACGAGCACGTCAAGCTTCGCGATTTGTCCCTTTTTGAGCGGCTGGAGTTGATGGCGACCATCTGCGAGGCCGTCAACGCCGCGCACTTGAAAGGTGTCATTCATCGCGATCTCAAGCCTGGAAACATCCGCGTCGATCCGCAGGGTGTGCCTCATGTGCTCGACTTCGGGCTTGCCAAACTTTCAGGAGCTGATGACCCGGCCCAGCACATCACGCAGATGACAGCCACGGGGCAGTTCGTCGGCTCACTGCCCTGGGCAAGCCCTGAACAGGCACACGGAGACTCACACAAGATCGACGTGCGCACCGACGTTTATTCTCTGGGCGTGATTCTGTACCAGTTGCTGGTCGATCGGTTTCCCTATGACGTTGAAGGTTCTCTCAAGGATGTGCTTGAGCGCATCGCCACGGCTCCTCCGACCCCTCCGCGGTCGGTCAGGCCGGGTGTGCATCCCGAGGCATGTGCGATCGTGCTCAAGGCCTTGAGCAAGAGTCGCAGCGAGCGATATCAGAACGCCGGCGAGCTGGGCCGGGACATCCGCCGGTTCCTCGCAGGCGAACCCATCGAAGCCAAACGAGACAGTGCTGTCTACCTGATCCGCAAGGCCATGCAGCGGTACTGGGTGCAGTCGCTCGTCGCAGGTGGTTTTCTCCTGTTGATCCTGGCGTTTGCGATCACGATTACGTTGATGTTCAATGCGCAATCGGACCTGCTCAAGCAGGCTGCTGAGCAACGCCAGCAATGGCAGCGCGAGCGCAGCCAACTGATCGAGCGGGCCGAGCGGGCCGAGCGGGCTCTGGAGCAGATCGGCCGCGCCGAAGCGGGTTCCGCTGGCCACCCGCAGCCGGCGCCGTGAGTTTCCGGACCGAGTCAGTTTCCCACGTCTGCAAGATTGGATCAGCTTGACGGCATGATGGGGCTGCCTGAGTCAAAGACCGCAGATGTTCGCCCTTTTCGGCCGAGGAATGGACATTCGGCTTTCAGAGGATCTCGCGCATGTCCAATCTCGTGATACGCCGACTCAATGCCATCAGCTCGCTTTGCTGGGGTGGAGTGCTCGGCCTGCTCGCGCTTGGGCTGTTTGCCATCCACGAGTCAGATCTGACGTACCTGGGCGACGGAGGAGGGTTCGTGCTTGCGTGCACGTTCTTCGGGCTGGCGTTGCTCAGCGGCCGGGGCGTCGGCACAGGATCTGTCATTGCGGGTGCTTCCCTCGGCACGATCGGATTATGGCTGGAGCCGCTCGGCGATGTGCTCGGCCCGGAAATCACCTCGTTGGGTGCATCGCTCGGCCTGGCAGAGAGTCTCTGTGTCACATACCTGACCCCACTCATGACCGTGCTGACTGCAAGCGTGGTCCTGGGCATGCTCCTGTGCGGAGCAACAGGCAGCGGCGCCGTGTCTGCACAGTGTGTGCTTGCAGGTATCGTGGCATGCGGATGTCTGCTCATTCCCGGCGATCCAATGCAGCTCACCTCGGCCGCTGCGCTGCTATGGGCTCTGATCGTGCTGCTCAGCCTTGGTTCATGGGCCAAACACCACGCCCAGCGCGTCAGCGAATCCAGCGCCTTCGTTCGGCTGGCTCAGGAAGGACCTCTTGCGACGCTCTCACGAGGATCGACCCAGCACGCCTCCTGAGTCGGCAAGTTGACAAAAGGACGCAGCTCATCAGGCAGGCAGCGCAGTCCTCGGCGCTGAGCCTTCTCGATTGCATAGGCAAGTGAAAGGTGCACGCGTTTGCGCACATTCTGGGTGATCGTGATGTTCCACGCATCCATCTGGTCCAGGGCAAAGCACCACGCGTGCAGTTCTTCAAGACAGCGTGGGCGATAGGTTCCAAATCCGATCGCGTGATGTCCGATTTCGTGCAGAAAAACACTGGCCGAGACGGGTCCTTTGGGGCGCGGCGCTTCGATGAGCTTTGCGGTTGAGCCATCGTGGTAGCGGACCTGCCAGGCGACTCCTGACATTGCCGAACGCCACTTGCGCACACGCACCCCGTAGCGGGAGAGCATTTCACGCTGCATGCGGAGGTAGCGCTCGGCAGCGGGCGACTGGCCCGATTTGCGACGTGGCTCACGCACCGGCGCAGGCTTTGCAGCAGGCCGATTGAGCAGATCCCAAAGTGTGCGAATCATGGCCGCTCCTGGAGCGATGAAAGAACGGCTGAGGGTGCGATGCTCCGCCCGCGTACAAACTGCTCCCACGTCATCGCCCGCTTGCCGGCCGGCTGCAGTTCGATGATGCGAATGGCGCTGCCTTGTGCGCACGCAAAGAGTCCCTGTTCCACATCAATCACCGCGCCACCCGTCGCCCGTCGTTCTGATTGCGGATCGATCGTTTCGGCTTTCACACGCAGGAGCTTGACCTCATGGTTTCCAAGACGCACGCCCACCCCCGGCCAGGGGGTAAGCCCGTGCACCCGCCTGCGCACCTCTTCGGCCGGGCGCGTCAGGTCGATCCACGCATCGCGCCGGCTCAGCTTGGGCGCGCGCGTCACACGCGACTCATCCTGAGGCACGGGTGTGAGCGTGTCCGTTTCGTGCGATACAAGGACACGCCGCACCAGGTCGGGTCCGTCAGCAGCCAACAGATCGTGGAGTTCCCCAGCCGTCAGTTCAGGGTCGATCGGACGCTGAGATTGACCGAGCACCAGCCCGGCGTCCATGCGATCGGCAAGCGTGATGACTGAGTTTCCGGTCACCGTGTCTCCAGCCAGAATGGCCGCGTTGATCGGCGCAGCACCGCGCCATCGCGGAAGCAGGGACGCATGAAGATTGATCGCAAATCGATTCGCGAGCAGCGTACCGCTCAGCTTCTGTCCATAGGCGATGACGACCCACACCTCGGCATCGAGGCTTCGAACATGCTCGACCGTCGCGGGCGTGTTGATCGAGTCGGGACGGTCGAGTCTGTCAGAGAGTCCGTTTTCGAGTGCCCATTGCGAGATCGGTGTTGGAGTCAAACGCCCGCCTCGTCCTGCCTTGCGATCCGGCTGCGATATCACCCTGACCAGCTCGTGTTCCCGCGCGAGCATTTCGATCGTCGGAAGTCCAAACGCTCCGGAGCCGAAAAAGACGATTCGCATGGTGCGAGGATACTACGCTATCGACGCAAGGCCTTGCGCTCGAGCGCCTTGACCAGCGGCTCAACCTGGGCGCGGTGGAGCTGGATCATGCGGTCGAGAATCAGCACCCCGTCGAGATGGTCGAACTCATGCTGAATGCACCGGGCAAGCAACCCGCCCACGCGGGAGGTGATCCGGTTGCCTTCGAGGTCGGTTGCCGTGATGGTGATCGTTGCCGGGCGGATCACGTCGCCGCGAATGTCCGGCAGGCTGAGGCACCCCTCCTCCAGCGGCTCAATCGCCCGGTCGGGATCGCTCAGCTCGGGGTTGATGTAGACCACCGGGCCTGGCGTGGCAGTGGGAGGGTCGCACTCCACCTGGCGATCATCTCCGGGGGGTACATCGACGACGAACATCCGCCATGGGAGCCCAACTTGCGGTGCGGCAAGTCCGATACCCTCGGCCTGGTGCATCAGCTCGATCATCCGATGGGCCACTTCGACGACGTTGGGCGTCAGATCGATGGGGTCGGCCTTGCGGCGGAGGATCGGATCAGGGTATATGCGTATGCGAAGCGTCGCGGGATCCACACTCATCGCTGCATCGTACCCACCCAGGGCCTTGGAGCGCGGTTCCGCCGGTACGGCGCTACACTCTCACCCCCAGGGCGGGGTTGTGAATAGAGGACCGGGCGTGGCGATTTTTGGAAAGAAAAAAGAAGACGCGGCAGAGTCGAACCCTCCGACGACGCACGACGTCGATCCAGCAACCGGCGAGAGCCTGGCAACAGCTTCCGACGGGTTCAGCCCGGAGAATGCGTCCAAGTTCTTCGCCCACGCCAAAACGACGCTCGAATCGTCCAACTACGAGTATTCGGCGCAGCTCTGGCTTCGCGGTTTGCGGTGGGACCCCTCGGACTTGCAGGCAGTCAAGAGCTTCATTCACACGGCCCAGCGGTTCGCCGAGCAGACCGGGAAAAAGGGACCAAGCCGGGATATTTCCCGGGCTGCTGCAGAGGCCAAAGGCCCGGTGCGGCGATACCTGCAGGAACTGGTTGCCTGCGGGTTCAAACCCGGCGAGCTGATGCCCAACCTCAAGCTGGCAGAGGCGGCAGCAGGCGTGGGGGCGAAGGAAGTCGCCGATTTCTTCGGCCAGCGTGCGCTGACGCTCGCTCAAAACGATCGCAAGCCGAGGAAGGACGTCTTCAAGCGTCTCATGAAGGTTTTTGAGTCAGCCGAGAACTTCCAGCTCGCAGTCGTGGCCGGGGAGAATGCCTACCAGCTCGATCCGTCCGATGGCGAGCTGCAGGCTGCTGTGCGCAACATGATGGCCCAGCAAACGATGTCGAAGGGAGGATTCGACTCGGCCGGCGAGGAAGGCGGGTTCCGCAAGAATATCCGCGATGCACAGCGTCAGGCCGAGCTGGAGGCATCCGACAGGATTGTGCGCACGGAGTTGGAGAAGGATGCGCTCGTCGCGGCGGCCAAGCGTGATCTGGACGCCTCGCCGAACGATCCGCAACTGATCGATCGATATGGGCGTGAGCTGCTCAACCGCAACAAGCCGGGGGACTTGCTGCGTGCGATGAACTTGTACCGACAGGCGTATGAGACGACCAAGCAGTTTCGCTTCCGGCAAAAATCAGGTGAAATCCAGATTCGTCTCTACAAGCAGAACATCGCTGCGCAGGAACGCATCGTCGAGGCCAACCCGGACGATCTGGAGGCAAAGGAAAAGCTCGAATCGATGCGCAGGGAGCTCAACCGCGTCGAGACCGAAGAGCTCCGTTTGCGCGTGGAAAACTACCCCACCGATCTGCAGGCCAAATTCCTGTACGGCAAGAAGCTCTTTGATCTTGGTGAATACGACGATGCGATCGGGCTGTTTCAGGAGGCCCAGGCCGATGCCAAGAATCGCGGCCAGGTGCTCTACTACATGGGGCTGGCGTTCATGCAGCTCGACGGATGGGAGAATGAAGCGATTCAGACGCTCCGTCGGGCGATCGAATCGACCGGGGAGGAAAAGACCGAGCTCTTGCTCGAACTGAAGTATCACCTCATGTCGGCGTTGTATACCAAGGCGCAGCGTGAACGTGACGTTGCTGCGGCCGAGGAAGCAGACGAGCTTGCCGCTGCCATTGCGATGCAGCGCTTCAACTACCGCGACATTCGCGAAAAGCGTGGCGAGATCAAGAAGCTGCTCGACGAACTCAAGGACTGAAAGCCCATGGGCGCGGTCGTCATCATTCCCGCGCGACTCGGTTCGACGCGCTTCCCCCGAAAGGTCCTGGCCGATCGCACCGGCCGCCCGCTCATCCAGCACGTCTGGGAACGGGCTTCCCTCAGCAGCGTCGACCGCGTGGTGGTCGCGACGGACGCAGAAGAAGTCGCCGCGGCTGTCCGCTCGTTTGGAGGCCAGGCATTGATGACCTCGTCGGAGCACCCAAACGGAACGAGCCGCCTTGCAGAAGCAGCCGACCTGATGAACCTGCCGGATGAAGAGATCGTCATCAATGTGCAGGGTGACGAGCCGGAGATCGAGCCGAAGCTCATCGACGCGGTGCGGGATGTGCTTGCCCGCTCCGGCGCTTCGATGGGGACGATTGCAACGCCGTTCGAAGATGGCCGCGATCTGGCCGATCCTGCCGCGGTCAAGGTTGTGTGCCGGGTGGCAGCCGACGGCATGCGCCGGGCGATGTACTTTTCGCGGGCGCCCATCCCGTTCGACCGGGACGGCACCGCACCGGCCCAGCCGCTTCTGCACATCGGAATCTACGCCTATTCGGCCGGCTTCCTGCGACGCTACGCAAAACTCGAGCCTACGCCGCTCGAACAGTCAGAGCAGCTTGAGCAGCTTCGTGCGCTCGAACACGGCGTTGATATCGCAGTCGGCGTGCAAAAGGTTGGCTCGGTAGGCATCGATACGCCGGAAGACTACGAGCGATTTGT
>RFGK01000287.1 GCA_003697045.1 Planctomycetota bacterium | reverse complement strand
CGATCGACCAGGTGGTGCTCGGTGCCGACGGCCCAGCGCGAGCCCGGCTCGGAGTTGCGAACGGTCCTGATGATGAACTCGGTCGAGCCGGACAGGTCGGCCAGATCGACCACCTCCTTGGCGCACTCGGGGTGCACGATGATGCGCATGGGCTGTTGCCCGGGCTCGAGGTTCTCGTTGGCCCCTCGCACCTTGTGGCAATGCTCGGGCCGAAAGAGCTTGTGCACCGAGCAGTGGCCTGCCCAGAGGATCACGCGCGAGCGCAGCAGCTGTTCTTCCGTCGCGCCGCCGAAGGGTTCGCCGGCCCGGGTCAGCTTCGGGTCATAGACACACGTGTGTTTTTCGACGTCGATGCCGAAGCGGGCTGCGGTATTGCGGCCGAGATGCTGATCAGGCAGAAACAGAATCTTGGTGTCGTCCGATCGTGAAATGGCCCATTCAAAAACCCGGTCGGCGTTGGAGCTTGTGCAGCAGGCACCGTCGTGATCGCCGACGAATGCCTTGATGGCTGCGGTGGAGTTCACGTACGTGATGGGAACAAGCATCCCCTTCCACCCGGCCCGGTCGAGCGAGCGGGTGATGATCTCCCAGGCCTGGACCGTGTCGTCGTAGTCGGCCATGTCGGCCATCGAGCACCCGGCCGACAGGTCGGGCAAAATCACCTGCACATGCTCGGGGGTGAGCATGTCGGCCGATTCGGCCATGAAATGCACCCCGCAGAACACCACGAAGCGGACATCACGGTCCTGGCAGACTGACCCGGCGAGCTGGCTGAGCTTGAGCGAGTCGCCCGTAAAATCGGCGTGGCGGATGACTTCGTCGGTCTGATAGTGGTGTCCGAGGATGACCAGTTGTTCGCCAAGACGACGGCGGCGATCTTCGATCGCCTCGGACAGTTCGTCATCAGTGAGCTTGTGATAGCGCTCGGGGAGCGTGGGCTGCCAGAACATCGATCCCGCCTTTCCGCATTGCTCCCGAATTATAGGATCGCAGGGAAGATCCCCTCCAGCAGGGCGTCACGCAGCAGCAGCCCGGTCGCTCGGCGCGAGCTGATCCTGCGGCCGATCGAACTGAACCGCGACCACCTGACGCCGTTCAAGCCGGGCGCTCGAGCGCACAATGTGCGCGGGAATCAGCTCGGCCTTGCTGATGATCGCCCGTCCATCGTCGCGCAAGGCAACATCGACGCGCTGCCCGTCGGCAAGCGGGCGCGGCGTCTGCACGGTCAGCAACGCCCCTCCTGACGACACATCACTCGTATGCGCTTGAAGATAGCGTCCGGTGCCCGGACAGCGGATCTTGCAGGCAATCTCAACGCTTCGGCGCGGATGCATGCGACGCTCCTGGGGCTGACTCATCGCGCAGGTCCCTCCGTGGATCTGGAAAATCAGATCGGCACGATCAACGCCCTGGCTTTCCGACGCAGCGAGAAGCGCACCGCTGGCGAAACTTGCGCACAGCCCCGGAAGCTCAACACGCCGGGCCCAAAGGACCGATAGCCCGTCCGTGAGTCACCTTGAAGCAACTGTATTGATTCCGACGTGCGGGCGTATCGACAAGCTCCGCGAGTGCGTGCGCCTGCTTTCCCGACAGACCATCGATCCGAGTCAGTTCGAGGTCCTCATTGGTGCCGACGGGCTCGACCTCGGCGTCGAGCACGTCGTGCGCGAGTTCTGGACCGGCCCGGGTGAGAATCTGGTCGTGCGTGCCTTTCCAAAGCAAGGCCAGGCAGCCGTGCGCAATGCGCTCCTGCCCCAGGTGCGCGGTCGTACGTTGATCTTCCTCAACGATGACATGCGCCCCGAGCACACGCTGGTCTCGGCCCACCTGGAAGCACAGGCACAACTGAGCACCGACGCGCAGCCGACGATTGTGATCGGCGAATCGCCCTGGATCGTCACGGAGCCGGACCGCCTCTTCGACCTGATGATCCGTGAGACTTCGATGGTGTTCTTCTATGACCAGATGCACCGTGCAAGGAACGCCACGTCGCGCGATTGGGGATTCCGACATGCGTGGATGTTGAACCTGTCCATCCCGACCTGGGCCGTTCGCGCCGTGGGGGGGCTGAGCGTGTTCCCCAGCGCGTATGGCTTTGAAGATGACGATCTGGCATGGCGCCTGCACGAACAGTTCGGCTCACAGGTGCGCTACCGCCCCGATGCGGTCGCGTGGCACGATCATCGGTACGAGCCTATGGACTATCTCGCACGCGAATATCGCCTGGGGTACGCTGCGCTCGGGTTTGCCCGTCAGTCGCCGCAGTGTGCGCGCGCCTTGTTCGGGCGCGACCTGCTCGACCCGGCCGAGCGGGAATACACGCGCCTGTTTGTCGAACGCGAGCGCGTCGGCGCCGAGCGCGCCATGACGCCGTTCTGTCAACTTGCAAACATGCCGGCGACGCTCGCGCAGGGCCCATTTGGCGAGCAACTGCTCTCAGTGTGTTACAGCCAGCACCTGCTGCTCAAGCGATGGTGCTGGCGGAGCGGGCTGCTCGATGCATTCACGGGCTGCGAGCAACGCGACGTGAGCGGACCATTCGTGCTGGCTGCATGAGCGGCGTTGCATAGAGCCGATGGACGCGCAGCCCCTGGCGCTCAAAAAGTTCGCGCCGGGCAAAGATCGCATCTTCGTGCATCCACGAGCTGAT
>RFGK01000286.1 GCA_003697045.1 Planctomycetota bacterium | reverse complement strand
AGGTCGCTTGCAGCCCGGTTTGCGAAGCTCTGCATCCCGGACTGCAAAAAAGCCGGAGTGCGCGATGGCGGTGTCGCGCACTCCGCGGATCGGCAACGCACCGGATCCGAAAGTATCCTGCGGATGTTCGGGCCAGGGCTTACTTGCCCTGCGAGCCTGAGGCGGCGGGGACGAATAGCAGCGCGCCGCGAGCGATCGCGGCAAGGCCGACGACGACGTAGATCACCTTGGCCAGGGCCGCGGTGTTGCCGCCGAAGATGGTGGCGACGAGATCGAACTCGAATGCACCCCAAAGGCCCCAGTTCAGTCCGCCGACGATCAACAGAATCGTGGCGAGCATTTCAATGATTTTCATGTCTCAACTCCTTGTCTTGAAGGATTACGGGCGTCTCTTGCAAGTTTCATTCAGGAAGAATCACGCGATCGATCACGTGGATCACGCCGTTCGACGCGTTGACATCCGTCCGGATGACCTTCGCACCGTCGACACGCAGTGTGCCATCCGCGATGTCGATCACAACCGACTGACCGTTGAGCGTCTGAGCGGCCTTGGCGCCAGCAGCCTCGGCGGCAGAGACCCGACCCGGCACGACGTGATACTTGAGGATGGCAGCCAGCTTGGACTTGTTCTCAGGCTTGAGCAAAGTTTCAACCGTGCCCGCGGGCAGGGCGGCAAAGGCCTCGTCGGTCGGTGCGAAGACCGTCAGAGGTCCCTCGCCGGTCAGAGCATCGACCAGTCCCGCCGCCTGAGCGGCCGCGAGAAGCGTGTTGAACATACCCGCGCTTTCGGCGACTTGTGCGATGTTGTCGGAGGTCGGGAGAATCACGCGGTCAATCACATGGATCACGCCGTTCGAGCAGATGATGTCCGGCTTGATGACGTTGGCTGAGCCGACGGCGACTTTGTCGGCGTTGACAGCGAACGGGATGCGCTGCCCGAGGAGGCTTGTCGCGCCGGAGAGCCGCGTGACGGTGCGCGCATTCAGCGTGCCCGGCACGACGTGATACTTGAGGATGGCAGCCAGCCTGGCCTTGTTCTCAGGCTTGAGCAGACTCTCGACCGTGCCTGCGGGCAATGCGGCGAATGCCTCGTCGGTCGGTGCGAACACCGTGAACGGGCCGTCGTTCATCAGAGGCTCGGCAAGTCCTGCCGCCTGCGCGGCTGCCAACAGCGTGTTGAATGATCCTGCCTTCTTGGCGGTTTCGACGATGTTCCCCGCACGGATCTGATACGAGGCTTCCTGCACCATAACGGCGTCGGTCCCATGGGCGACAACGTCATTCTCGCAAGCCTGATTTGCCTTGGCCGTTGCTCCACACTGTGCAAAGGCCGAGCCTGCCGTCAAGGCGACGATCAAAGCGGTCTGCTGAATTCGCATGTTCTTCTCCATCAATCTCAAAGATTCCTGTCCCTGTGCCACATCGCAGTGGCCTCGTTCGATGGAATCGAGTGCGATCACGATTTGGATTCACCCACCTTCGAGAATCGATCGGAATCAGTCGATCGATCTTCCTTTTCGTTGCACTTCAGTCGTACCCGGAATCCAGAGAGACTCCATCCTCGAACACACAGTCCGAAGAGCCGTTCGAAAAAGGCGATTTGGATGTCCGCTGTACTCTTGCTGGAAAAATTCGGCCGATCGGGCCAACAATGCAGACAGGCGTATACGTCTGCTGGTGTGGATATGACCACTGTCAAGCCCGTGCTCAACCAAGTCGCCGATGGAGATCCGCAGGCTGCGGAACAGCTGGTCGATCGCTTCGGCGGGCTGGTCTGGACACTTGCGCAGCGCATGTGCCGCGATCACGCCGAGGCGGAGGACGCAACACAGGAAATCATGGCCGAGATATGGAACAGCGTGCAGAAGGGGCGATTCGACCCATCCAAGGGGTCGGAGGCAACTTTTGTCGCGACCATTGCCCGGCGCCGGCTGATCGATCGGCTTCGAAGGCGGAAGACGCCGTTTACCGAGCTTCCGCCCGGCCTTGCGGATTCCGACGAGGCGAACAGCCCTGCTTTCCGTCTGGATGTCGAAGACGAACAGGTGCGGGCGGCGATGGCGGTGCTCGATGAGCTCAGCGAAGCGCAGCAGAGAACGATTCGGCTGGCGGTGATGCAGGGGCTGACGCATGAGCAGGTGGCCCAGGTCACCGGGCTTCCGCTCGGAACTGTCAAGACCCACATTCGCAGGGGACTGATCCGCATGCGTCAGCGCCTGCACGAGTTGAAGAAAGGGGGTGTGTCGTGAGCACGCCGCCAACCCCCAACGAGAAACTGCTCGAACTGCTCGCCGATCGAGCGGTCGACAGCCTGGATGTGCAGGATCAGGCCGAGCTGGACGCGCTGCTGGCAGAGCATCCCGAAGCGGACGATGGGACCTTCGACCACGCGGCAGCGGCGCTGATGATTGCCTTGGCCGGGCCGACCGAGCCGATGCCCGATCAGGTACGCTCACGTGTGCTTGCTTCTCTAAGCGTTGATGCGTCGCCCCCGGCCAGCGAGCCGTTGAAACTCGCAGAGCCCGCGGCGCGGTTCACAAGGCCGGCGAGACCAAACTTCTGGGCATGGTCTGGCTGGCTGGCAGCGGCGGCGTGTCTGGTCATTGCGGTGCTCGTCGTACAAGGTCGTGCGCCCGCTCTGCAGCAAAAGACCGACTTGGCACAGGCGCTGCGGGAGTTCGTGCAAACGGCACCCGATATCAAGCGAACCGCCTGGAAGGACTGGGACAACCCGGAGCAGACCGGTGTGACCGGCGAGGTCTACTGGAGTGAGTCACAACAGCGCGGCTTCGTCACCTTCCGGGGTCTTGCACCCAATGACCCGAACAGAGAGAAGTATCAACTCTGGATCATCGACCATCGCGGCATGGACCAGCGGATCAGCGGAGCACTGTTTGACTGTCCGACATCGGAAGCCGAGTGCATCGTCGAGATCACGTCGCCGATCCAGGTCCACGATGCGGCAGCCTTTGCGGTCACGATCGAGAAGCCGGAAGGGGTCTGGGTTTCCGACATGTCGCGCCGCGTCGTGATCGCCACGCTTGATGGATGAGTTGGTAGTCGGTGCACGTGCCCCAGGTGCCAACAATCCTCCATGCGCGAGTCCGACCTGCT
>RFGK01000285.1 GCA_003697045.1 Planctomycetota bacterium | reverse complement strand
GTGCCAGAAATCCTTCAGGATTCCCTTATCGCCTTCTTCTGATCGCTCCGGCGCCAAGGCCGAGTCCGATCAGTGAAAGAGCACCGGGTGAAGGCACGACGACACGGTACGTTCCGAGCGCAACGGCGCTGGGAATATCGTCAAACGTATCCGCGGGGAAATAGATCGTGCCGCTGCTGTTCCCATTGAGCATGTCACTGTATTCCGCAGCACTCAGCGCCCAGGTCGCCGAACCGACGAAGGCCAGACTCCCAGCGGTGAAAGTGACAGTCGAATCGCTCGAAAAGCTCCAAATGTTCAGCCCGGTGTCCGTGCCGGAACCGCCTCTGAAGAGGTTTGGAGAAAGGTCCGACGGATTCTCCGCGTTCGTCAGGTTGCCGGTAATGAACGTTTCGGCCAAAGTATTGCCGGGGCCGCTGTAAAAGTCCGCAAGGTAGACGCCGATCGAGTCAGATCCGGATGCATCGGCCGCCGAGTTCCCGGTCGTTGCTGAAATGGTGACCTGGTTCACAACCGAAAGATCGACAATCAGAAGATCATCAGCTTGCGCTCCAGCCGTCAACGCAGCGGCTGCCACAAGCCCAAAGCACATCTTTTTTGCCTGCATCTTCTCTCCCTTTTCCAAAAAACTGCAAATTCCTGCTGAGCCGAGCCTGATCTGGTTCGGCACGATGTTGAGGCGGCTCCCAATATACAGAATGATGACCCGCGCACAAACTTTTTGTGAAAGATTGGTTGACAAATTCTTCAGTGTCGCAGCGTTCGGAAGATTGTTGAACAACCCGAGTCACTGGCAATGCCCATCGAGTCAATGGTTTTGGGGGTTTCACCCCAGGTGCCCGTTCGGTGGACTGGGGCGCCAGGAACTCGGAGAGCACCGAGCCTCTCTGAGCAAGGATCGGCACAGTCGTGAATCCGGGCACACGTTCCGGGCGCCCTCGACGCTTGCATTGCGCCAGCTGCTCCGCACGTCCGGGCTCGACTCACTCATCCGCCCTCTCGCATACCCTCTCGCATGCGGCTCGTGGCGCTTGTGCTCGTCCTGCTTACCGTCTCCTGTTCCCGGGTTCCGAACCCTGAGTTGCCATCTTCCGGCCCGCGGCTCGTCGTGCTCAGCCCCGCGCTCGCAGTGATCCTCAAGGACATCGGCGCGGGCGAGCTCGTCGTCGGACGTCACAACTACGACATGGTTTTTCCCGATCTTCCAGCCTGCGGACAGCAGGGATCCATCGACTACGAACAGCTCATCGCAGTTGCCCCCACGGACATTCTCATCGAGTGGGGTGCGATGCCCTTGCCCAAGCGGCTCAAAGCCCTCGCATCGGCCAATGACTGGACCATCCACCGCTACGAGTTGAAGACGCTCGATGACATCCTGCTGGCAGCGTCTGAACTCGAGGCCCGCTATGCCCCACGCGGTCCCGATGAGCCTGTCGCGGCTCGATGTGAGCGCGCCTGGGCTCGGCGAGATCATCTCGAACGGGCCGGTCGCGTTCTGTTGCTCGCAGCGGTCGAGCCTCCGACGGCCCTCGGACCGGGTTCCTTTCACGCCGAACTGCTTGAACGCCTCGGAGCCACGCCGGCCGTGACGGACGGTGGGCCTTGGATTGAACTCGGGCTTGAAGACATTGTGCGCATGGCGCCGGATGCGATTGTTCTGGTTCAGCCTCGCAAGAACGGGCAGGGTGTCGGAAGTGTCGGCACATCCGCCCTCGAGCATTTCGGCCCTCTTGCCCGCCTGCACGTTCCGGCTGTTGAGAACGAGCGTCTTGCCGTGCTCGATGCCGAGTTGTACCACACGCCGAGCACCGCGACGATCCAGCTTGCCGAAGACCTTGCCTCCGTGCTCGAGCGATGGGCTTGCGAGCCGTGACCGCGTGCGACGGATCGGCTGGTCCAGCGAGCGCTGCTCAGCAGGGACGATGGGCTCAGTCGCACGCGGCGCTTCGTGCAAAGCGGGCCAGCCGCGTCGTCAGCACACCCATGGGCAGGCCCATGATGGAGGTCGGATCGCCTTCGAACGTGATCGGCCATCCTGCTTCCAGGCGCTCGGACAGGTTGTATGCCCCAGCCTTTCCGCGCCATTGTCCCGATGCCAGATAGGTGTCAATCTGTTCGTCGGTGATGTGTCCGACGCGCACGCGGGCCACATCGACGAACAGATCGCGCTGTCCGGTTCTGGTATTGAGCAGCGCCACTCCGGTAAGCACTTCGTGTTCGGCGTCGCGAAAGAGCTCGAGGATTCTGCGTGCGTCTTCTTCATCGACGGGCTGGCCGATGATTTTGCCGTCCATGACGCAGATCGTGTCCGCAGCGAGAATCAGCTGTTCTTCGGCGCATGCAGAACGGTCCATGTGCGAAGCTGCCGCCTGCGCCTTGAGATAGGCAAGCGCCATCACCCACGATCGGGGGTCCTGGTTGCCCGGGATGAGTTCTCCGTCGTCCACGCCGGCGTCAACAATCTGATGGCGTACGCCGTGGGCAGCCAAAAGCTCCCGCCGCCTCGGCGAGCGACTCGCCAAGGCGACGGGGGGAAGGGGGCTTTCGAGTTGGCCGGCATCAAGACACATGGCTGTGCATTTCCGGAAGGGGCTCGCTTCGTCCTCTCTGATTCTCATCCGCACCGGCACGCACGATCCTGACTGTGTATTGTCAAACCATGCGCGCACATCTCGTCCAGCTTGACATTACTTGGGAAGACCGTGCAGCCAACTTTCGCGCCGTCGAACAGATCCTCGACGGCATTACTGTCAGTCCCCATGACCTCATCCTCTTGCCCGAGCTGTTTGACAGCGGGTTCTCCCTCAATGTGGGTCTGACCAATGATTCAAACGGCCTGACCGATCAGTTCCTTTCCGACCTGGCAAGACGGACCCGCGCCTTCGTGCTGGGCGGCCGCACCGTATTGCCCACAAAACATACGCTCGCGCTCAACTGCATGAGCGCGAAGAATCCGCAAGGACTCACGCTGTGCGAGTATGCGAAGATTCATCCATTCTCTTACGGACGGGAGGGTGAAGCGTTTGCACCTGGTGACGAAATCGTGACATTCTCATGGGGGCCTGTTGCCGTCTGCCCCGTCATCTGCTACGACCTGCGATTCCCCGAGCTCTTTCGGCTCGGAATGCTCGACGGTGCACAACTCTTTACCGTCAGTGCCAACTGGCCCGACGCTCGACAATCGCACTGGCGAACGCTCCTGATCGCACGCGCCATCGAGAACCAGGCGTATGTTCTCGGTGTCAATCGCACTGGAAGCGATCCATACCTCAACTACATCGGAGGGTCGATCGCTGTTGATCCACGCGGAAACGTGCTCGAAGAGCTCGACGATCGGCCGGGCGTACTCAGTGTCGAGATCGACATCGAGCAGGTGCACAGGTGGCGCGCCGAGTTCCCGGCCTGGAAAGACGTCCGCCTGATCCATCCACGTGATTGATCCGCCCAACAAACCCGAACAACTCGGACAAGACACTCCGCTTGTCTGGCCAAAACTCTGGCTGCCCGTGGTCAGACCTGCACAAAACACAACGGTGTGCGTGTGTGACAGCGCAAAAAAGTCGCTCAAAAACTGGCAATGTATGGCATCGAAACTGCAGAGGCGTTGTTTACGAATAAGGAATACAGATCGGAGGGTTTCCCATGAACGAAGACTACGAACGATTGAGTGCGGAAAGACTCATCGACGCTGCCGAGGCAGTGCTCCTTGCAGTGGCCGAAGTGGCCGAGTTGAGCTCTGGGCACTACGTCGATCCGATGGAAATGCTCGGCAGCTCGTTCCAGCCGGAGTGTCTGTGCGACTTCACCCGCGAGGAAATCGTCGAAGCAACGGCGTTCCTCCATCGACTCGGTGTGCTCAACCATGACTGAATACGCCTGCTGACGCGTCCGACGGCAAGCCTGCGCTCGCATGAGGAGCTCCACACTCCCTTGTGCGGGCGAAGGCCAGCCGTCGGACGCTTTCCCGTCCAACGAAAAAGCACACGCTGCGGACATGGACTCGCGCATGATCACTCATTGTCCGCTGCGCTTGCGCTCGGCCTGCACAAAATCAAACCGGCTTGAGCGTGGCTGATCGACATGAAGACTCGTCTCGTCTCCGATGCGTGCCTGCCATTGTTCGAGCTGGCTCCACAGCCGATCCACAATGTGGCGCTGATGCGGGTCGCTGGCAAGGTCTTCGATCTCGTCGGGGTCCTGTTCGAGATCGAAAAGCTGAACGCGATTGATCTTCGGATAGACGATCAGCTTCCAGCGCCGGTCGCGCACAGCCCGTTGGCAGTCTGTGTAGGCCGTATAAAGGCTCGTTCGGCCCGCGTATGTTCCCCGGCCGGTCACCGCAGGCACAAGGCTGATTCCTTCATCGCCTGCGTGGGCCTCCAGCCCGGCCAGCTCGGCGATCGTGGCATGGATATCAAGCAGATAAACCAGCGCATCGCTGCGTGTGCCCCGCTCCAGGCCTGGTCCGGCCATGATGAGCGGCGCCTTGGCTGAGTGTTCATACAGATTCTGCTTTCCCATCAGACCGTGGCTTCCGATGGCAAGCCCCTGGTCTGATGCAAAGATGACAATCGTGTTCTGCCCGTGGGGGGTGGCTGCCAGCGCATCGAGCAGACGACCGACCTGCTCGTCCATGTGCGTGATCATGCCGTAGTAGTCGGCAAGGTGGCGTCGGGTTTCTTCCGCCGTGCGAGGCCACGCCGCGAGCTTCTCATCCCGAATCACCATCTCGCCATTGTGAAACGGGTGCACCGGAAGAAAGTTTCGTGGCAGGGTGATCGCAGCTTCGTCGTAAAAATCCCTTGCCGAAGGCGGGGGGGTGCGTGGGTCATGCGGCGCGGTAAATGCCACATACGCAAAAAACGGCTGCGCGGGCGGGTGGTTCTGCAAGAACGCAATCGCCTCGTCGGCAAACTGCTCGCTTGAAAACCGCGTCAGCTTTCGCCGGTTCTCATCGGCGTAGCGTCCCGTCGGGTCGAAATCGTGCACGAGCAGCTCGGTGTGGCTTCCCATGCCACCGAAGAAAATCGAGCCTCCGTGCGAGAACGACCGCGCAAATGACGCTTTGCCATTGTGCCACTTGCCGGTCGCAAACGTCGCATACCCGGCGCTGCGCAGGCGTTGCGGCAGCGTTTCCAGCTCGGGCGGCAAGTTCCAGATGTGATCGCGCACGCGCGTGATGGATCCGCCGGTCATCATCATGGCACGTGAGGGTGCGCACACGGCTCCGGAGTTGGAACCCATGCAATAGGCGTTGGTGAAAACGACCCCGCGCGCCGCCAGCGCATCGAGCGATGGCGTCAACACCTGCGGATTGCCGATCGAGCCGATCGCATCGGGGCGCTGATCGTCGGAGAGAATGAACAGAAAGTTCGGCCTGTCCTGCGCTGCTGAATGAAACACGCAGATGACAACAGCAAAACACGCTGCACATACCTTCCAAGGCGTTCTCATCCGTCGATCGTACCGCATCCGGCCGGCGTGCGGGCACGATCAAGCGATTGGCATCCGGTTTCGCTCGGCCGATGCCAAATCGCGCAGACGAAGCGAGCCTCGATTCAGAAACTCAGTCAACTTCGCTCGGACTGAGCGCAAAGGCCGGCCCGGGAACCTGGCCCAGAGCACGCAAGGCCCGGTGTGCTTCGGCGTCGGTTTCATCGAAGAACAGCACCACGCGCCACCGCTGCACCGCTGCGGCATCATCCCCGATTGCCTGATAGAACCTCGCCAGACGTCGATGAGGCTCTGGTGAATCGCCCCCATCCAGTCGGGCCGCCACCCGCAACGCACGCTCGGCATCATCGGGAATCCCTGCCGATTGGGCAAGCTCCGCCAGCGCAAAGTAGCCGTCGGCGTTCGGGTGCGCCTCCAGATAACGACGCATGAATGCCAGTCCCTCGCCGGTGCGGCCCGATGCGACCATCGACTCGGCGACCGCACGCGCATACTCGATTGACAGCGGATTGACGTCGTACACGGCCCGGAAGTGAGGCTCGGCCTCGCCCGGACGACCCAAAGCCATGAGCGTCTGACCGAGCCGATACCGCACGTCGATCGCTCCGGGCTTGCGCTCCAGATACTCCTCGTAGTCCGCAGCCGCCAGCTCATAGTTGCCCCGGGCAAAGGCTGCATTGCCATCCGCCCGGACCATCGCCAGCGAGCGCGTGTGCTGGCTCGAACACCCGGCGATGAGCAGCACCGCTGCCGCCACTCCGGCAAAAAACCGCGATCCGCTCAACATGAACCTTGTTTGCCGTGCCTGCATCACATATTCCTCGTGCCTGCCCATCCTACGCGATTCCGCCGTCACACGCCGACCATACGCTCAGGCATGTCGAGATTCGTCGTTCTCCGACACGATAGCCCCGATCGGAGTTGGCATTATGACTGGATGCTTGAGACCCGTGTCTCGTCAGGCCCCGACGAAAGGACCCTGCTGACCTTTCGCACCTCTGTCCTTCCCACCGATGCCCAGTCGTTCGCCGCCGAGCGCATCGGAAACCACCGCGCCTTCTATCTTGATTTCGAGGGTGAGCTCGGGCAGGGCCGAGGCTCGGTCCGTCGCATTCTGGCCGGTGGCGTTCATTTCTTCGAATGCAGCGATCGCTGCGTGCTCGTCCGCCTCGATCTGCCCGAATCCCGGCTCTTCCTGAAAGGGACCTCACGCGATGCCCGCACGTTCGAGTTCCGTCGCGCTCGGCCCTGAGCGGCGGTTGCGTTCGAATGTGAAGCTGCTAGACTCGGGCGCAGGCAACGCCGGGGCGGTTCTCGCTCCCGGCAGCACGCATCGTGCGGAGCGGAAAGGGGCATCACATGGCCGAACCGTTGCGTGAAACGGAAAATCCGATCAATGAGGGAGGGTCTCCGCCTGCGGATGATCGCCCGAAGATCCGCCATTACTCACAGCCGCAGCCCATTCCAGTCAGTGAGGAAACGTCCGAGCCGGCAAACCCGCAGCCTGCACCTCCGACTGGATCATCAAAGATTCGCACCTTTGAGCAACGCCTCGGTGGCGCCAAGCACGCCGACTCCTGGAACCGCACGCCCAACGCCAACGGCACCGGCGCCATCCACGTCAGGAGTTTCCACTGCAAGCTCACCGGCGATTCGCTCGCCTTTCTCGATCAGCAGATCAACGAATGGCTCGACGAACACCCCGAATATGAAGTGAAGTTCGTCACCACAGCGGTCGGCATCTGGACCGGCAAACTCAAGGAGCCCAACCTTATCGTCAATGTCTGGGTATAAGCCGGCACAGCGGCTTTCCACCCGGCGATTGCGTCTTGCCCACCCTCACCCGGGGGCGGGTGTTGCGTCGCTTGCCGCTCCGGGATCGGGCGCGACAAGCGCATGCGCGTGCACAGGCCGCCAGCCAGTGCAAGTCTTGAGATCCGGCTTTCGGGTGCAAGTGACGGGTTCACCTTGCGTTGAATGTCCGGGACCTTTTCCGCTCGTCCCGTGGGCATGGTGTGCGCGAGAAGTGGCGCAGGCATCGCTGCGCGGGGCCCGAATAATGTTCCATGCCCAGGCACGAGCCGCGTGTGCGTCTGTTCATTGCCATCTATCCACCGCGGGCGTGTGTGCGCGCGCTGGCGGACGCAGCAGCGTCGCTCGATCTGCCGCCGCATCGGCCGGTCCCCATCGATCAAATCCACCTCACGGTGCACTTTGTCGGGCCGGTGCACAGGCGAGAGGTTGACCGCGTGCGAGAGACGCTCTCCAGAGCAGCCCGGGGGATTGGCACCTTCGAGCTGCAGCCGCATCGGCTGATCGTGCTGCCACCGCGAGACTGCCGGCTGGTGGCGGCGGAGACGAACCTTCCCAGCGAACTGGCCGAGCTGCAGCGTCGGCTGGCCTCCCGGCTGGCCTCCAAGCCGTCGCGGCGTGCTTACCTGCCTCATATCACACTGTGCCGGTTTCGTGCGCCCCGTTTCCCCGGATTCGAACCAGTCGAGATCAATATCCCCACATTTGGGGTTAATGAGATCTGCCTGATGCGGAGCGTTCTGCACCCGGACGGGGCCGAGCATCGCATGCTCGCATGCACGCAGCTGGATGGTCCGTGATTGGGACCGCGAGTAGGGAAATTGCCGCGGCGTCTTGCCTTCCCATCGAGAAATCAGAGGCTTGGTTGTCTAGAATGATTCTGAATCTCAACAGTTATTGACTCACCTGTGCGGGTTGAGTTTGATGGTCTGGAGAATCTCATGACCACGACCGAAGAAGTTGCCCGGCTCTCACACGAGCGGCGCGAGTACAAGTACGGATTTGTCACCGACATCGAGCAGGAGTTCGCTCCTCCCGGGCTCGACGAGAGCACGGTGCGGTTCATTTCTGCCAAGAAGGGTGAGCCGGAGTGGTTGCTCGAGTGGCGCCTCAAGGCGCTTGCCAAGTGGCAGGAGATGGAAGAACCCACATGGGTCTTTCTGCCGTACGGTCATCCGCCGATCGACTACCAGGCGCTGAGCTATTACGCGGCACCCAAGCAGTCGCCCAAGAGCCTCGATGAGGTCGATCCGAAGATTCTCGAAACATACGAAAAGCTGGGCATCCCGCTGAGCGAAACCAGGGCATTGCTCGGAATCGAGGGCGGCCCGGAGACTCCGGCCGAGGCTCGCCGAGGCGTGGCGGTCGACGCAGTGTTCGACTCCGTCTCGGTCAAGACGACTTTTCAGGAGGAGTTGAAAAAGGCAGGCGTGATCTTCTGCTCGATCTCCGAAGCCGTGCGCGAACATCCGGAACTGGTCAGGCAATACCTCGGCAGCGTCGTGCCCTACTCGGACAACTTCTTTGCAACACTCAACTCGGCGGTTTTCAGCGACGGCTCGTTCGTGTACGTGCCCAGGGGTGTCAAGTGTCCCATGGAGCTGTCCACCTACTTCCGCATCAATGCGCGCAACACCGGGCAGTTTGAACGCACGCTGATCATCGCTGACGAAGGCGCCGAAGTGAGCTACCTCGAAGGGTGCACCGCTCCGATGCGCGACGAAAATCAGCTCCACGCAGCCGTCGTTGAGCTGGTCGCGATGAAGGGCGCCTCCATCAAGTATTCCACCATCCAGAACTGGTACCCCGGCGACGAAACCGGCAAGGGCGGCATCTACAACTTCGTCACCAAGCGAGGCATCTGCAAGGGCGACGACTCACGCATCTCCTGGACTCAGGTCGAAACCGGCTCTGCGATCACGTGGAAGTATCCCTCGGTCGTGCTTCAGGGCGATCGCAGCAAGGGCGAGTTCTATTCGGTCGCTCTGACGAACCTGCGCCAGCAGGCCGACACCGGGACGAAGATGATCCACATCGGACGGGACACCAAGTCCACAATTGTGTCCAAGGGGATCTCGGCCGGCGAAGGACAGAACACCTACCGCGGACTGGTCCAGATGAACAAGGGCGCGCACCGGGCGCACAACTTCACGCAGTGCGATTCGATCCTCATCGGCGACAAGTGCGGAGCGCACACCTTTCCATATGTGGATATTCGCAACGCGACCGCCACAGCCGAACACGAGGCGAGCACCACCAAGCTGGCTGAAGATCAGCTCTTCTACTGCACTGCCCGGGGCATCAGCAACGAAGATGCAATCAGTCTGCTCGTCAACGGTTTCTGCAAGGAAGTCTTCAGCGAGCTTCCCATGGAGTTTGCCGTGGAAGCAAACAAGCTGCTCGCAGTGAGCCTCGAAGGCTCAGTGGGGTAAGACGCTTTTTTGAATCAGACCAGAGCAACGGAGATCAACCCGCCATGACAACCCCGCTTTTGCAAATCAGGAATCTGCATGTTCGCCTCGAGGATGATCCCTCAGTCGAAATCATCAAGGGCATCGATCTGACGATCATGCCCGGAGAGGTCCACTCGATCATGGGACCGAACGGCTCGGGAAAGTCCACCCTGGCCCAGGTGCTCGCCGGCAAGGAAGACTACGAGATCACCGAAGGCGAGATCCTTTTCAACGGACAGGACCTGACCGAACTCGGCCCGGACGAACGGGCAAACTCGGGCATCTTCCTTGCCTTTCAATATCCGGTGGAGATTCCGGGCGTCTCGGCAATGCAATTTCTCAAGGCGGCCGTCAACGCCAAGCGTGCCTTCGAGGGGCAGAACGAGCTGGATGCGGGCGCCCTGCTCAAGCACTTCCGCGCCAAGGCCGAGCAAATCAACGTTCCCTTCGAAATGCTCAAGCGCAACGTGAACGAGGGGTTCAGTGGCGGCGAAAAGAAGCGATTCGAGATCTTCCAGATGGCCGTGCTCGATTCGGTGCTGGGGATTCTCGACGAGTCCGATTCGGGGCTGGACATTGACGCGCTGCGGATCGTGGCTGACGGAGTCAACTCCATGCGCGACGGCCGGCGTTCGTTTCTTGTCATCACGCACTATCAGCGGCTCTTGAACTACATCGTGCCGGATCACGTGCACGTGCTCGTCAACGGACGGATCGTCAAGAGCGGAGGCAAGGAGCTTGCGCTCGAGCTGGAAGAGAAGGGATATCGCCCGTTCGGGGTCAATGAGTCGGCCGTCGCCGGCGCGGGCGCGTGACTGAAGGAGAGCACAGGCCTATGACCAATCTCATGGACAAGCCCGTCTCGATGCTCGATGTGCCGGTCCCGGCTGGGCCGGCGTGGCTGGAAGCCTATCGCTCGCGGGCGCGATCCCGATTTCCAGGCTTTCCCACGCTGCGCGACGAGGCGTGGCGCTACACCAACATCACGCCCATCCTCGAGACTCCGTTCCAGCCCGCCATATCGGCGGCACGCGACGTGAGCGCGGACGATGTGCAGCATGTCCGCGTGCCCGAGCTCGACTCGAGCCTGCTTGTGTTCGTCAACGGGCGCTATCGAGCGGACCTGTCCGATGCAGATGAGCTCGGCAAGGGCGTGGTGTCTCTGCCTCTCCATGAGGCGGTGCGGTCGCATGCCGAGCTGCTCGAAGAGCATCTGGGTACGGCATCGGGCGAGCACGAAGATCCATTCACCACATTGAACGACGCGATGGTCTCAGACGGGCTGTTCGTCCATGTCAGCGACGGCGCACGCCCCGATCGGCCCATCGAGGTGTTGTCGATTGCCACGCGCACGGCCGAACCGGTAGCAAGCCATCCTCGCAACCTCGTTGTCGTCGGAAAAGAGGCCCGGGCCACCGTGCTCGAGCACTACGTCACGCTTGATGATGATGCAGTCTACCTGAACAATGCAGTCACAGAGCTGATCGCCGCACCGAGCGCCACGGTCGAGCACTATTTGCTTGAGCGTGAGAGCGAACGTGCGTTCAACATTTCGACGCTGGCGATCAGGCAGGCGGCCGAGTCCGTGGTGCATTCGCACACGGTGCTGCTCGGCGGGCGGATCGTGCGCAACAACGTCACGCCCGTGCTGGCAGGAGAGCGGGCGCACTGTCTGATCAACGGGCTTTACGTCGGGCATCGCGAGCAACATCTCGACAATGCGATGCGCGTGCGCCACGCAGCGCCCCAGTGCGAGAGCCGGCAGTATTACAAGGGCATCATGAACGATCGCTCGCGTGGCGTGTTCACCGGCCGCATCGTCGTCGACAAGATCGCGCAGAAGACCGATGC
This sequence comes from Planctomycetota bacterium, assembly GCA_003697045.1. Lineage (GTDB taxonomy): Bacteria > Planctomycetota > Phycisphaerae > Phycisphaerales > UBA1924 > J022. The sequence goes on along the minus strand of RFGK01000285.1, from coordinate 2,383 downwards.
GATCCAGAGCAACCGCAACATGCTGCTCAGCGACGATGCTCGCGTCAATGCTCGGCCGCAGCTTGAGATCTATGCCGACGATGTGCGGTGTACGCACGGTGCGACGACCGGGCGTGTGGATGATGAAGCGGTGTTCTACTTCATGAGCCGGGGGTTGAGCGAGCCGGTCGCGCGTGCCATGCTGGTGTATGCGTTTGCTGCCGAGGGCTTTGACCGAATGGAACTGGTGCCCGTGCGTCGTCTGCTCGCTGCGGAAATGATTGACAAGCTGCCGATGGCGCGGGGGTTGAGCATCGAGGTGTAGGATGGAGTTGGCATGACCACTCAGGGCCGCGCGACGGACGCGGATATCGCATCCCTTCGAGCCCGGTTTCCGGCACTGCATCAGGAGGTGCACGGCCGGCCTCTGGTCTACCTCGACAACGCAGCGACGACGCACAAGCCGCGTGAGGTGATCGACGCAACCGTCCGCTTCTACGAACACGACAACGCCAATGTGCACCGTGGGTTGCATGCGCTCTCGGCCCGGGCCACCAAAGCCTACGAATCGGCGCGGGACAAGCTGTGCCGATTCATCAACGCCTCGGACCCGGACGAGTGCATTTTCACCTGTGGCGTGACCGATTCTCTGAATCTCGCAGCCTACACGCTGGGCGCCGGGCTGAAAAAGGGCGATCGCGTCGTGCTCACCGAGATGGAGCATCACTCCAACATCGTGCCCTGGCAGATCGTGGCCGAGCGCGCAGGTGCGCACGTCGTGCCCCTGCCCGTGACCGACACCGGCGAGATCGACTTCGACCGGGCCGGCGAGGTGATCGATGAACGGACGCGCGTGGTCTCATGTGTCTATGTGTCCAACACGCTCGGAACGATCAACGACGTGCATCGCGTCTGCACGCTGGCGCGCTCGGTGGGGGCGGTTTCGGTGATTGATGCGGCGCAGGCAGCCGGGCACTTGCCCATCGACGTCCGCTCGATCGGGTGCGACATGCTGGCGATCACGGGTCACAAGATGTTCGGGCCGACGGGGATCGGTGCGTTGTACGGTCGGCGTGAGTTGCTGGAGCGATTGCCGCCGTTTCGGGGCGGGGGCGAGATGATCGACCAGGTTTCGTTTGAGGGCACGACGTTCGCACCCCCTCCAGCGCGGTTCGAAGCAGGCACGCCCAATATCGCCGGTGCCATCGGGCTCGGTGCAGCGATCGACTTCATGCAGAGCCTGGATCGCAAAGCCATGGCCGAGCACGAGCGGGAGTTGCTTGAGTATGGCACCCGGGCCGTCGGCGAAGTGGAAGGACTGCGCCTCATCGGCACGGCCCGGCACAAGATCCCCACACTTTCGTTCGTGCTCGACTGGGCCCATCCCTATGACGTGGCGCCGATTCTCGATCATTGCGGCGTGGCCGTGCGCACAGGGCACCACTGCACGCAGCCCCTGATGGATCGCTTCGGGCTCAAGGCAACCGTGCGCGCGTCAATGGCTGCCTATAACACCACCGAGGAGATCGACACGCTGGTCGAAGCGCTGCACAAGGCACGGCGCATGCTCCTGGGATAGGTGAACCATGCCGGCGCATGCCATACCCAGCACAGAAGAAATCGTCGAGACCTTCGAGCTGCTCGGAGACTGGGAAGAGCGCTTTGGCTATGTGCTCGACCTTGGGCGCAAAGTTCCGGAGTTCCCCGAATCGGAGCGCACCGAGGCAAGGCGCGTGCACGGCTGTCAGTCAAACGTATGGCTCGATCTTGCCGTCGAGGGCGATGACCCGCCCCGAGTGCGCCTGCGGGCCGTTTCGGATGCTCACATTGTCAACGGGCTGATTGCGATCTTGATTTCGGCCTACGACGGGAAGACGCCGCAGGAGGTCCTGAACTTTGACATCAAAGGCCTGCTCGACAAGCTGCAGCTGGAAGAGCACCTCAGCGGAACCCGTCGAAACGGTTTGCAGGCGATGGTGGCGCGGATTCGCGCCGAGGCCGAAGCGGCAAAGGGATAACCCGTGCGCATCTTCGATTCAGGTGAACAGAAAAACCGTGTGCCTCCGAGCCAGACGCCCGATCCGGACAGCCTGCGCGGGCGCATCATCGACGCCATCAAGCAGGTCTACGACCCGGAGATTCCCGTCAACCTGTATGACCTGGGGTTGATCTACGACATCGAAATCGACGAGTCTGCGCGCAGCACACAGATCAGGATGACACTCACAAGCCCGGCCTGCCCCGAGGCGCAGACGCTGCCGAATCTTGTGCGCGCCGCTGCGCTCAGTGTGGATGGAATCGACGACGCGCAGGTCGAGCTGGTCTGGGAGCCTCGGTGGAACAGGGAAATGATGTCTGACGAAGCAAAGTTGCACCTCGGCCTGATGTAACCGACCATGCGCCC
>RFGK01000055.1 GCA_003697045.1 Planctomycetota bacterium | reverse complement strand
CGGTCGGCGCTGGTTGGTTGCGGGATCCTGCAGGCGGGAGACCTTCGCGCTTGTCGAAACATTTGAGCATGGTCGAGCCGAAGAAGGGGTTTCGCACCGCGCCTGCCGGCTGTAACCAGATCGCGCCGCCTTGTCCTTCACGGAACATGGGGCAATGCAGAGACTCGACCGGATCGTTGATTGCCGGCGGCACGCCCGTCGCCCGGATGAGCGTGTCCATGGCCACGCTCAGGATTGCGTATTTTTCGCGTACATCGTCGATGGCGTTCAGCGACACGAGTTCGAGGGCGGCACCTCGTGCCGTGGCGGCTTCGGTGTGTCTGTGCCAGAAGTGCTCATCATCGGGAATCGGCGTGCCGATGGCCGCATCGAGCGCTTTCGCCAGCGCCCGCGCCGGCTCTGCGAGGCTCTGCGTGCTGTCGGAGGCAAGTTGATCGCCGATGGCAAAGTACGCGGTCAGCGCTTCGGCCAGTGCGTGCTGGAGCGCCTCGGGCAGGCTTGCCAGCTCGGTCTGGTTGGAAACGGCGACTTGTGCCTGTTGTTCGGAGGCAAGATTGCCTCTGATCATTTTCGCCAGGGCTTCGCGCACGCGCGACTCGCTGTCGAGCAGGAACTGGCCGGAGGTGACGACCAGCTCGCCCGGCGTGAGCCCGGAGAGCACCTCAACCAGCCCGTCACCTGTTTCCACACCGAGCTCGACGGTTCTGGGTTCAAACTTGCCTTGGCCGAGGCTCACGAATGCCACGTTGCGTTCGCCGGTGCTGATCACGGCCGAGCGAGGCGCCAGCACGGCCGACTTGCGCAGCTCGCTCTGGAGCTCGACGGTCGCGAACATGCCCGGCTTGAGCAGTCCGCCCTGGTTTTCGAACTCGAGGCGGACCTGCACTTCTCGCGTGGCCGTGTCGACGTAGGGGTAGATGTAGACGACGCGACCTGCGAACTCCTGGCCGGGGATGTATGGCAGAGTCATGACGGCCTTCTGCCCCACGCTCACATAGGGGATTTGTGATTCGTACACCGTCACATGCACCCACACGCGCGACAGGTCGGCAATGCGAAAGACCTGCATGCCCGGTGTGACGTTCATACCCTCGTTGGCGTGCTTGGCAATGACCACGCCGGTGTGCGGACTCAAGACCTTCAATGTCCGCGACGGCTTGCCGGTGCGCTCGAGCTGGTCGATCTGCTCATCGGTCACGTCGAACAGCTCAAGCTTGGTGCGTGCCGACTCGACCAGGTCGATTGCCGTTCCGCCGGGATTGTTGAGGGAACGCTGCCTCTGCGCCCGGACCGCAAGCAGATACTCCTCCTGCGCCTGGTACAGCGCGGGGGAGTAGATATCGAACAACGGCTCACCCTCGTTGACCGGTGCTCCGACGTAATCCACATACAGCTTTTCGATCCATCCTTCGAACTTGGTGTTCACGTCGCGGACGCGCGTCTCGTCATAATCGACGTTGCCCACGGTGCGGATCGTGCGCACGAGCGGGCCTTGCGTGACTTCCTCGACGCGCACGCCGATGTTCTGGACGACCACCGGATCGATCACAACTTCGCCGGTGAACTTGTCCGGATCGAGAGGCGTCAGCTTCATGTGGCAGATCGGACAGTCGCCTTCATGCGGAAGGATCACCCAGGGGTGCATCCCGCAGGTGTAATACCCGCCGGGCTCATCGGCCGAGTCTTTCTGCTGGTCGATCGGCTCTGATGTCTTCGTCAGGCCCACGATTGTTTGTGTCCGGACGAGCAGGCTGTGGACTCCCGCTGCGATTTGTGTACCCCAGCGCATGCCGACCCATCCGCTTGCAAGCGCGACGGCTGCGATACTGACAAGCGCCCACCAGGGGATCGACCGCGGCGGCTTTGATGGACTGCGTGTGCGTTTGGTGCTCATGGCTCACCTTCCTGCCCGATCGCCTGTTTGAGATCCGCAAGCGCTCGACCTGCGTTTGCGACGGCGCTGTGTTCCATCAGCTCGTACCCAAGTTGAGTTCGCCAGTTGTCGATCAGTGTGAGAAAGTCGCCTGAGCCAGCGCGGTAGGTCGAGGCACTTGCCTCGACGGCTGCGCGTGCGTCGGGCACGATCTGCTCGCGCAGGAGCCGCAGGGTTTGCTGCTGCGCATCGAGTCGTACCAGAGCGTCTTCCACCTCGAAGGTCACGCTTGTGCGCTCGCGGTCGAGCTCGAAGGCGGCCTCGAGTCGGCCGAAGAGCGCTTCTCGTTCGGCAGCGTCGTACTTTTCAGCCCAGATGGGAATGTTGAACCCAAGCCCGATCCACCATTGATCGCGTCCGCTTGCGACGGGTGAGAGGCCGTCGTCATCCACCATGGTGTATGACAGGCTTACGGTCAGATCGGGCACGCGATTGAGTTCGGCCAGGTGGTGAGTCTGGCGGTATTGCTCCATGCGCTCGGCTGCTCGAAGCAGAGCGGGGTTGGCCTGCAAGGCTCTTTCAAGCAAGGCAAGGCGTTCCAGCTCGATCTGGTCGTAGTCGAACTGCGCGGGCGGGGGCAGCGTGCTGTCGGCTGGGGCGTTGATGAGCTGTCGCAGCATGGCTTGAGCCGATGCGCGGCGTTGCTCCAGCTCGGCCAACCGGGCATCGATATTCCCCAGCTCGGCCGAGGCGCGCAGCACATCCTGCTGGGGTCGATTGCCCGCGCGAAACTGTGCATCGGCAACGTCACGGAACTGTTCGAGCAGCGCTCGGCTGCGCCTGGTGGTTTCGATGGCCTGGGTCGCAAACGCGTACATCCAATAGGCACGTCGTGCATCGCCTGCGATCTTCAGGCGAAGCGATCGAAGCTCGGCTTCGGCCTGGGAGGCCTCCAGCTCGGCAATGCGGCTGCGCGTGATGAGCTTTTCGGTCAACGGCACACGCTGGCTGAGCGAGCCCATCAGGCGTACCCGTCCGGCAGCGGTTTCTGCCATCTCACCCACAGGCGCGAGCATGAGCATCGGGTCATCCAGGCTGCGGACCTGAGCAGGACGCTCGGCGAGCCTTCGCACTTTCGCTTCACCGGCCCGGATGGCGGGGTGGCGTGCAAGCGCCAGGGCTGCGTAGGCCTCCGCGGTCGCCGGCTGTCCGATTTCCATGGCCGGGCCGGGTGGTGGTGGCCGGACGGCATCCAGTCGACGCGCGCGCGTTTCGCTTGACGTAATTTGTGTCCACGCGGCTTCATCGAGAGGCGACGGCCGCGCTGAGCAGGCAGTCAGCACCGCCGCCTGAATACCGCACACGAGAACGACGCCTGCTGTCTGGATCAAGACCCCCACGCGCATGATCTGGCACTCCTGCGTTGAAGCGTGCGTGTCTGCCTTCGCAGGCACGCACGTGTGCATCAGGCTCGGAATCAGCCGCCGCCGTCCCGATCGTGATCGGAATGCGCGTCGTGCTCGGAATGCGAGTCGTGATCGGAATGCGAGTCGTGATCGGAGTGCGCGTCGTGATCGACATCGCGGACTTTTTCGATCGTGGCGGGCAGACCCTGCGCTTTCCAGGCGCTGTCGAGCTTGGCGATGAATGTGGCGGGGGTGGCGCGGATCTTCTTCTCGCAGCTCTTGCAGCACAGTCGCATCAGCCGTGTTCCGACGATGATCTCGTAGGGGTCACCCATGGCGCCGAGCTCCTTGCCGCTGACCAGGCACGTCTTCAGCGGGTAGGTCTTGCGCTGCTGGAGCCGGATGGCGCTGTCGAGTTGGGCCAGCACTGGCGCCGGGTTTTCCTTGAACTCCTCGGCGCAATGCTCGCAGCAGAACCGCACGAGGCGGTTGGCGTAGACGACGTTGACGCCGATGTCCTGGCCGTCTTCGACCAGCGGCTCGCCGGAGATCAGGCAGGTTGAGAGGGGATAGAACGCACGCTGCTGTTCGATGATCTGCTTGTCGATCTGCTTGAAGTACTTCTCCGGATTGGCTTCAAACTTCTTGATGCAGCGCTTGCAGCACAGCCGCACCTCGCGTCCGTCGTACTCCCGCACGATGGCGTCTCCCATCGAGCCGAGCTTTTCGCCTGAGACGGGGCACGTCTCGAGGGGATACGGGTCAGAGATGTGAGTGGCGGCGTGTTGACTTGTGTGTGCGTCGGCATCGTGCTGGCCGAGGGCCGGGGATGCCAGAGATGCAGCGCCAAACGCTGCGACCAACTTGAGAAATCGGGTCTTTCGCATTGTGAACTCCTTGTGGTTGCAAACCTGGAATGAACGGAAACCGTGAGTTCGACCGTCGATCGGTCGTGTGGAATCGATGTTGGAATGTGTGAGCGCGCGCAATGACGCCTCGTGAGAATCGAGGCGGAGAGGGCTTGTGCTACAAAATGAGCGCGCACCGCAGGCGCAGCAGCGTCGTCGGAGGTCGGTCAAACGCTGTGTGCAGGTCTGTGGTTTGGGCAAGAACCTGTGGTCTGAGCGTCACCGGCCGAAAGGTCGGTTTCATCGCAAAGGCCGGGGGTGTCAGCTCGAGCGTGCCCGGCACTTCAGGCAGATTCTTGACAGGTTTGAAGCGATCGCAATCGCATGGCTTGTCGTCATGCGACGGCCGGGCCGGGGCCGATTCATCTGGAGTCTTGCCACAGCACCCCGAAGAGGGTTCGGAGTGTTCGGTTGATTGCTGAACCGTGCCGCCCAGCGCAAATACCACGTTTTGAGGATTTCCAAGGCGGATCAACACGTCCGATAGCAGCCGGCCGGTGCAACAGCATGTGGGGATGGCCGTTGCGACCAGGGCTGCTGCAAGCAAGCGGATATGTGTCGGAGCCATGCGCATGATCGTGCGACCAACCAAACCCGATTGATGGACAGTCTATTCCAAGGCAGGCGCAGATGCTACTGGTGGCCTGTTCGAACCAGGACGGGCTGCCCCTGCGATTGATTCTTCGGCTCGAAGGGTGCGCGGGTTCTGTTCGCGTGCATCGAGCAGCGCGAAGGTTCGCTCGCCGGGGGCGTTTGCGTCGTCGTCGAGCGTCTCGAAAGTGCGCTTGCCGTTGTGTGCGTGCCATAAGGTTGAGGGGAACTCTGACCTGCCCGGCCGGGGCGGCTGAGGGTTGCCGATCTGCGATGAAGATCGACTTGGTTTCGACAGAGGGAGGATCGCCATGCAATATCGCAAGCTCGGTCGCACCGGACTGAAAGTCAGCCCGCTTTGTCTGGGCACGATGAACTTCGCATGGAAGACCGATGAAGCGGATTCGCATGCGATCATGGATCGTGCGCTCGATCTGGGCATCAACTTCTTTGACACGGCCGATGCCTACGGCTGGGCGCACGAGAAGGGCGAAACCGAGCGGTTCATCGGGCGATGGTGGAAGAACGATCCAGCGAGGCGTGATCGCGTGGTGCTGGCGACCAAGGTGTATCACGCGATGCCTGACAATCACCCGGAGCCGAATCGCGGCACGCAGTGCCTCAATGCGCGCAAGATCATCCGGCACTGCGAAGATTCACTCCGACGCCTTCAAACGGAGTGGATCGACCTTTATCAGATGCACCACGTCGATCGCTCGTGCCCGTGGGATGAGATATGGGAAGCGATGGAAACGCTCATCCGCCAGGGAAAGGTGATTTACGTGGGTTCGTCCAACTTTGCCGCCTGGGATATTGCAACGGCCAATCAGGTGGCATCGAGACATCACCTCACGGGGCTGGTCAGCGAACAGTCGCTGTACAACCTTGATGTGCGCACGATCGAGCTGGAGGTTGTGCCGTGCTGCCGCCACTACGGCGTGGGCATCATCCCCTGGAGCCCGCTTGCGGGGGGGTTGCTCGGCGGCGTGCTTTCGGGCGATGGCGTCCGCCGGCATGACGAGACACTCAGGAAGAAAATCGAAGACAAGCGCGAGCAGCTTGAGCAGTGGGAGAAGCTCTGTGCGGAGTTGGGACGGCGCCCTGCCGACGTGGCGCTGGCGTGGCTGCTGCACAACGACGCGGTGACGGCTCCGATCATCGGCCCGCGGACCGTCGAGCAGCTCGATCAATCCATGACAGCCCTTGAAATCAGGCTCAGCGACGAAACTCTGTCCAAACTTGACGAGATTTTCCCGGGGCCCGGCGGAGAAGCGCCGAGGGCCTACGCCTGGTAGCGCTTCTCATCGGCCCGGTTGCGTCTGCCGGTGGGCTCGCGTCCGGGCCTGCTACGATGGCAGGCCATGACCGCGACTCAATCGTTTCTCGAGCGTGTGCAGCAGATTGGTGAGACTCTCCTGCAGGCCGAGCGCGATGAGCCGGTGACGCCCTACCGAGCCTGTTCTGAGCTGCGCGATCAACTGGTCTCGCGGATTGGTCAGCTTGCCCCGGCGCGGCAGGGCGCGTCCATCGAGGCCGTGCTCGATGGGCTTGAGCAGATTGCGTTGTGCACGCCTCGCACGGGTTCGCGTCGGTTTTTCAATCAGTTGTTCAGCGGACGGACCGAGGCAGCCGCAGCCGGGGAGATGATCGCCGCGCTGTTGAACACGTCGATGTATACGTACAAGGTGGCCGGGCCGCACGCGCTGATCGAGACGGTGCTGACCCAACACATGGCACGATTTGTCGGGTATGAACACGGGGAAGGAATCTTCAGCCCCGGGGGTTCTCTTGCCAACCTTGCGGCGATGATCATGGCCCGAAACGAAGCGTTGCCGAATGTGCGCGAGCACGGGCTCGACGGACAACGGCTTGCGGTGTATGCGTCGGGCGAGTGTCACTACTCGATCCGCAAAAACGCGGGAATGATCGGGCTGGGACGGCAAAGCGTGCGATGGGTCGAAGTCGATGATCGCGGACGCATGATGCCCGAAGCGCTCGACGCGGCAATCGCAGCCGATCGGCAAAGGGGCGTCAGGCCGGTTGCGATCATTGCCACGGCGGGTACGACCGTGCTCGGTGCTTTTGATCCGATCGAGCCGATTGCCGATGTTGCGGAAAGGCACGGACTCTGGCTGCATGTGGATGGTGCGCTCGGAGGCTCGGCGCTGCTCACCGAGCGGCATCGCCATCTCGTGGCCGGCGCGGCGCGGGCAGACTCCTGGACGTGGGATGCTCACAAGCTGATGGGCGTGCCTCTGAGTTCATCCGTGTTGCTGGTGCGCGAGCGCGGAATGCTCGAAAAGCACTTCAGCGAAGCGGCGGCGTACCTGTTTCACAACGACGAGGCTGCGTTTGACCACGGCACACGGTCGATTCAGTGCGGGAGGCGCAACGATGCCCTCAAGCTCTGGGCGGCGTGGAAGTTCTACGGCGACGAGGGTTACGCCCGGCGCATCGATCATCTTTTCGATCTTGCGCGTTACGCTGCCGACGAGATCGAGCGCCGGCCGGGATTGGTGCTGACGTGTCGGCCGGAGTCGATCACTGTGTGTTTCGAGGCGGTGGGCAAGCCGTCCGATGCGATCTGTCAATCGCTTTGGCGCGAGCAGCGGGCGATGGTCGGACACGCCGAAGTGCGCGGCCGTCGGATCATTCGGATGGCCTGTGCCAATGGCGAGATGACGCGCGAAGACGTCGATGCGTTCCTGGACACGGTGGAAGAGGTTGCAGCCGGAATCCCCGACGGCGACAACGCCGTAGAACGCCGGTGAGTAGTCTTTGCGTCGCGGCGTGGGGTTACCACTCCGGGCCGCCGGAGTAGCGTCCGTAGATGTCGGCCATGGCCTGGGTCATTTCGCCGAGCGTGCATCCGGCAAGCGCGGCGTTGACCAGCGCAGGCATGACGTTGTGGGGGTCGAGTCCGAGCGAGGATGCCGAGTCGGGGTAGCTGCTGACGGGCTGCGATGCGGTGCCGTTCGGGCGTGATGTGCCGAGCGTGCCCGGATCGCCGTCACGGCAGGTGATGCGGATGCGTTCGAGTGCATCGGCAACGGCGTTTGCATCGCGTGCAGCCTTGAATTTGTGCAAGCGTTCGATTTGTTCGGTCTCGACCGAATCGGGGATGGTGAGAATGTCGATGGGGCGTTTTTCATCGGGATCGACGTACTCGTTGACGCCGACGATGATGCGGTCGCCTGCTTCGCACTCTTCGCTGAATCGATAGCTTGCTTCTGCGATCTGGCGTCGGAAGTAGCCTCTGTTGATTCCGGCGACCACGCCGCCGCCGTGCTCCTGTTGCCAGCGTTTGCGGCAGTTCGGCCAGGTGCCCCCGGCCATGTTGTCGATTTCCTCGATGAGTTCGAGGGCCTCGGCCTCGACTCGGTCGGTCAGTGCTTCGATGAACCACGATCCTCCGAGCGGATCGACCGTGCGTGTCACGCCTGTTTCATGCGCGAGAATCTGCTGTGTGCGCAGGGCGACGGTGACGGCCTGCTCGGTGGGAAGCCCGAGGGTTTCGTCCATCGAATCGGTGTGGAGGCTCTGGCATCCTCCGAGCACGCCGGCCATGGCCTGGTAGGCGACGCGGACGATGTTGTTGAGCGGCTGCTGCTCGGTCAGCGAGCATCCGGCCGTCTGCACGTGCGTCTTCATGTACCACGACTTGGGATTGCGTGCTCCGTAGACATCGCGCATGCGGCGTGCCCAGATGCGCCGTGCGGCGCGGAGCTTGGCAATCTCTTCAAAGAACTCGTTGTGCGCATTGAAGAAGAAGGAAAGACGCGGTGCGAACTCGTCGACGTCAAGCCCGCGCATGAGACACGCTTCGACATATTCCATGCCATCGCGCAGCGTGAATGCCAGCTCCTGCGGTGCCGTGGAACCGGCTTCGCGGATGTGATAGCCGGAGATGGACACCGAATGCCAGCGTGGCACGAGCTTTGATTGAAACTCGATGGTATCGACGACCAGCTTGACCGAAGGCTCGGGGGGGTAGATGAACTCGTTTTGCGCGTGAAACTCCTTGAGGATGTCGTTCTGGATGGTTCCGCCGAGCGTATCCCACGAGATTCCACGCTGGAGGGCGTGGGCGAGGTACATTGCCCAGATTGCAGCGGCCGGGCCGTTGATGGTCTGAGAGACCGTGACCTTGTCGATGGGGATGTCGGCGTAGAGCCGGTGCATGTCTTCGATGGTGCAGATTGCAACGCCACACTTTCCGACTTCGCCCACGCAGAGCGGGTCGTCGGAGTCGCGCCCCATCAGCGTCGGCAGGTCAAAGGCTGTCGACAGACCGGTGTTGGCCCTGGTGCTGGTGGAAGCGGCGGAGAGCAGGTACTTGAAGCGCTGGTTGGTGTCGTCGGCGGATCCAAATCCGGCGAACTGCCGCATGGTCCACAGTCGCGTGCGATAGCCCTGCGGGAACAGCCCCCGCGTGAATGGGAACTCGCCCGGGCGGGCGATGTCGCGATCGATGTGTCGAAGAGACTCGGTCAGGTTGTCGGGGGAGTAGACCGGATCAAGGACGATGCCGGAAATGGTGACAGCCTGAGGGTCGATGCCCGGTCCGGTGATTGTGTCTGCGATGGTCATGGCCAGCTCCGAAATGAACGGAAGGTCGTGGTATGACTGTAGTTTAGGGTCTGGCGGGGTGAACGGAAATGTTGTCGTGCTCGAGTTTGACGCCGCTCAGAGGCTGAAGCTGCGCACAAAAAAGGCCGCGGTCCTTGCGGAATCGCGGCCAAATGCGGGCGGACAGGTGAAAATCAGCGACGACGGCGTGTCGCGGCCAAGCCGGTCAGAGCGAGCAGACCGATCGACGCAGGTGCGGGCACAATCGTCGCGACGAAGGCGGCGTCGGTGGTGAAGTCATCAAAGTAGAGGACGCCGCCGGAGGTGACCACGTCGGACAGGCCCCACTGCAAGAGGTTGCCGCTGCCGGTTATGAAGTCGGTGGAGGTGGTCATGTCCCAGGATGCGAAGAAGGGATCGATTGGCCCGTTGAACAGATCAGCGCCCGAGATACCAGCGCGGGAGAAGCCCACGATCTGATTTGAGTTGTTGACAAATGTGCGTGTGGCCGTGATGAAGTCGTAGGTGCCGATGCTGCCGATCGTGATCGAAGCACTGAGGTGGTCGATGAAGTATCCGAAGCCGATGTCGACGCGGTCGTCGGTGTTGCCGACGGCGGTGATGGTGAACGTGGTCGAGAAACTGACGCCGTCAATGGTGCCCGATCCACTTCCAAAGTGGGTGAACTCGATCGGGGCGGCAAGCGCCGGCGCCGCACAAACGGCGGCTGCGATACTCAGATAAGCTGCTCTCATATAGTCCTCTCCTCTTCAATCTTGCGCCCTTATTGTCCAGGCGCGGTCGTGTAAGTGCGCACCCTGCGTGCGCATTGTTGAATGTGCCTCAGGTCCGGCCGGCGCACCAGCAAACTTGCAGTATTTCCTGCGAGGCGCAAGAGGTGGCGTGTGGTGAACGTGCCTGCAAATCGAAAACGCGGAGCCACCCACCTGGCCCCGCGCTGCTTGAAGTCTCGATGCATACAGGATTTACAAGAATCATACAGGAGCCGATCCCCCTTGATCCAGTGGGCATCGAGCATTTGCAAATAAAACGCGGTCGGGAGGGGGTTATCGGAGTGCTGGCCGTGGGCGTGTACCCCGGAGCTCAGCGTGTTCAGGCTGCCGATGCGCTCGCCGTGCGTTGGGGCAAACGCAGTGAGCAGGTCAGCCCCAAGTCCGGCTCTGCCCACATTTCAATGCTCGCGCCAAGAGTCTGGGCAAGCCGGCGGGCAAGGAGCAGCTCGAAATCAAACCCCCCGGCATCGCCGGAATCGAACAGAGGGGCTTGAAAGAGCAGATCAATGCCGTTGGCCGAGGCGTCGTGGCAGCGGGCAGTCATCTCGATGACGACCGAGCCGGTTCCCTCAGCCGGCGCATCGGTGCGAATGCAGACTTCAGCAGCACGCGCAGGTGAAAGCCGGACAGTTCGTTCGATCAGGCTGAACAGAAGCGGACGGAGCCGGTGCACGTCGGTCTGAACGACCGGGGGCACGCAGCCAGCGGTCTTGAACGAGACCGTTGCTCGGGTGTGTTCCAGAAGCTGATTCACGGTGTTGCAGACGGCACTGAGCACGGCAATGAGATTGACCGGTTCGATCGAGGTGGGCACCAGCCCGGCTTCAACTCTGGATACATCGAGCAGGTTATTGAGCATCGGGACGAGACACTCAGCGTCGCGCTGCACGGCACGCGCAAGGTCGGCACGCTCGCCCGGTGGCAGGGCCGGATCGACCAGGAACCGGGAAAGAGCAGTGACGGCATCGGGTGGAGGGCGCGTCTGGTGGGGGAAATCGGCCTCACCATGAACAAGGGATTTGCCCTTGGCGATCACGGCCTGCATGGCGGCGGAGAGATCCTCCTGAACGAGTTTTGGAGCCTGGACCTGGTCGCGAAGACAGAAGAACGAAGCAACCTCTCCCGCGGGATTGACCTTCGGGATGATGGTCGTGTCAACCCAGTAGATGGTGCCGTCCTTGGCGCGGTTACGCATCTCGGCACGCCAGACCTTCCCGGCGTAGATGGTTTCATACATCTTCTCGTAGAACGAGCGCGGGTGGTATCCCGAGTTATGGATGCGGTTGTTTGCACCGATCAGTTCGGACAGACCAAATCCGCACAGGGTGCACAGCCTCCTGTTTGAGTGAACGATCGAGCCGTCTCGATCCATGACTGAGACGATGGCGCGGGCGTCGAGTGCGGCCTTGTAGAACTCGAGCTCGGCCTGGTACTCATTCG
>RFGK01000284.1 GCA_003697045.1 Planctomycetota bacterium | reverse complement strand
CCCGGGCTTGAGCGTGGTGGCGCAGAGATCACGCCCGGAGAACTCGTGACGCGATCGTGACAGACCGCCGCCGGGGAGGTTTTGACTGGTTTGGGGTCGGTGAATACGCTTCGCCCGCGTAGGGAATGGGGTTTTTTCGGGTCCCGCCCACGCGCGGAGAAGCCAGTGCCCCGGAAGTCTGCTCCCTCCAAGAAGAAGGTTCCCACCAGCTCCTCGAAAGCCCGAGGCAAGTCGGCTGCTGCAAAGAGGAAGACCGCATCCACTGCGCGCAAAAAGAGTTCCAAGCGAGCTGCTTCGACGGGCAAGACCACCCGGAAGAAGGTTGCCAAGACGGCCAGCAAAGCAGCTCCTGCGCGGGTGAGCAAGGCTGCCAAAAAGAAGGTCTCCAAGAAGACCACGAAGAAGAAGGTCTCCAAGAAGACCACGAAGAAGGTCTCCAGCAAGGCTGCCAGCAAGAAGGTCGTCAAAAAGACCTCCAGAACGCGCCCGTCCGCTGCAGCGGGCAAGTCGGCTGCCAAGAAGACGGCGGCAAAGTCTTCCGGCTCGAAGAAGACCACAGCCGCAAAGTCGCCCGGCAAGACATCAACCGGCGGAAAGTCCGGCGGTGCTGGCAAGAAGGTGGCGCGCAAGGGCATCACCATCGTTTCGAACAAAAAGAAGTCGAGGCCGCGTGCGTCGGGTTCGTCAAAGTCCAGGAGCACCCGTCCGCCGGGCACTCAACTGCTCGGGCCCAACTCGCCCGTGCGCAAGCCTCTGATTCCCTCGGGTCCCGGCGCAGCCGTCTCGACCGCAGACGCGAGCAATGAGGCGCCCCGGCCGACCAAGTCCCCGATTCGCAAGCGTGAGCTTGAGCGTTTTCGCGCCATCCTGCTTGCCAAGCGCGCGGTGCTTGTCGGGGATGTCTCCCAGCTCGAATCGGAAGCACTCTCCGCCGGCGGCGGCGCGCTGAGTCACACTCCCCAGCACATGGCCGAGCAAGGCTCGGACAGCGCCGAGCAGACGCTCTCGCTCGATCTGGCAGCTGCCGATCGCAAGTTGATTCACGAAATCGACGACGCGATCAAGCGCATCGATGAGGGGAGGTTCGGCCTGTGTGAGATGACCGGCAAGCCCATTCGGATCGAACGTCTGCGCGAGTTGCCGTGGGCGCGCTACTCGATCGAGGCAGCCCGCGAGCTCGAACGTCGTCGCCCCTCAGGTGTCTGGTAATCCGTGCTTGAAGGCGCTCATCCATCGAACGAAATGGCGGCCTGGCGGGCCCTGCGCGCATGGGCCTTGATGCTCATCGTCACGGGAATCGGGTTGGCGACAGACCTGGCAAGCAAGGCGATTGCATTCCAACGCATCGCGGGTATTCCGGTCACGATCGATCGAGAGGCGGTGCTCAACGCGTCGCGGCTCGACATGCTCATCCCCACGCACAAGCCCGTCGTAGTTGTTCCCGGCCTGCTCGAGTTCACCCTGGTGCTCAATCCCGGCGCCGTCTTTGGCGTGGGTGCCGGCAAGCGGTGGTTCTTCGTGATCTTCACAGTTCTTGCGCTCGGCTTTGCCGCATGGATCTTCGGCGTGTGGACCCGGGCACGCGACCGCCTCGCGCATATGGCGATCGGACTGATCGCAGCAGGGGGCCTGGGCAATCTGTACGACCGGCTGAGATTCGCGTGCGTGCGCGATTTCATACATCCTCTGCCCGGGCTCGAGCTGCCGTTCGGACTGGCCTGGCCGGGCGGTGCGCGCGAAGTCTGGCCGTATGTGTCAAACGTGGCCGACCTCTACCTGATCGTCGGGATCGGAATCCTGCTCCTGCTCAACTTCCGACGTTCCAACCACGATGAAGCAAAGCAACAGACCGAGAAAAGCCCCCCCGATCAGGATGAAACCATGCCCGAGGCGCGCTGACGGATGTCATCGATCACCTCGCGGATCTCCTGGGCCATGCGCGTATTGGGAAACTCTCTGATGATTTGCTCGCCGACTTGAGCAGCAATTCCCCACTGCCGATCCTGGACGGCAAGCTTGAACTGCACGCCCAGATTCTCGCGCGCCTTGCCGATCACCCCTTTGGCAACCTCGCGGTACGGCTCGGCCTCTTCCTCGGTCAGATACTGATCCAGCTCCTTGAGCAGCTCCATGGCCTCTTCAACCTGTCCGTTCTCGGCCGTCGTGAGAAATCTGCGCTCCAGCTCCGACTTGTAGCGCTGGCGCGCCGTCTCGACCCGATGACGCAACCCCTCGACACGCGGCGAATCCGGATACAGCCGACTGATGCGGGCAGCTTCGTTCAACGCTTCTTGCCAACGCGTTTGCACGATGAGCTTGTCCAGCTCGCGGATGCTCTCATCGACTCGGCGTTCGACTGTCTGGTAGCGGGCCGTTTCAATCTTCGTGCGGAACTCCTCAGCGTCTGATCGATATCCGAACCGCTCGGCAAGCTCCTTGACCAGCACCATTGCCGCGTCCCAGTCCTCGGCGTTGACGTCCTCCTCGATCGCCCGGCAAAGCAGCTCACGCTCGCGGGCCCGGTTGAGCACACGCCTCGCATCGTCGGAAAGGGCCTGCTCCTCCGCGAGGTGTCGCACGGCGTCAACAAGGGCGCTCACATCATCACCTTCAGATTGCCCGGCTTGGATCCCCAGACGAATCCCGATGGGCATGGTGCACAGTCCAACCGCCAGCGCCACCCCGGCAGCGGCAGCCGTCATCGCATCGCTCTGCTTCACACCGACGGCCAGGGCCGCCGCCGCCGCTGCAACAACAACGACGTACAGCCCGATCGTCCAGTAGGGGAGAGTCCGTTCGCCCGGCATGATGTCACCTCCCGTCAGCTTCCCGGCACAGGCTCGCCGCAGTTCCGGGTCACAGGCACCACACACAGAAACCGTAAGGATTCATCAT
>RFGK01000054.1 GCA_003697045.1 Planctomycetota bacterium | reverse complement strand
GACACTGTTTCGACGCGAACGGCCGCCTGATCTCCGACGGGAAGACCAAGCTCGGCCAGACGCTGCTCGATGCCCCCGCTGACCACTGATGCGTGCACGCTGTATCGACCGTCGATCGATCCGCCCGCCCCGCTCTGACAAGACACCTTCAGCTCAAGAGCCAGCGTCGGCCCGGCCGTTGCCAACTGTCCCACCGACACGCTCGCGGGCTTCCCCGAAAGCACCAGCATGCCCGGGCTCGACAGCACTCGTGCCTGCCCGCGCGCTGCCAGTGCTGCAAGATCTGCGCTCAGCACCTTTCCACTCGGCGGGTCGACTGTACCGCCCGAGCGACCGACAACCTCCACCACCCGCGCCCCTTCAACGGAGGCAACACCCGCGGCATCGACCACATACACCCATGCACGCACAATGATCTGCGCCGGCTGGGATACCTGTGAGTCCAATGAACCAGCCGCCTTGCCCATCAAAGGCCCCGGCGCAGGAGAACCGTGCCAACGCGAAAGCCCCAGCAACGCCGCAACCGCCGCGATGAGCGCCAGGACCACCAACATCAGCACACGTCTCACGCCATGTTCCTGTGTCTCAAAGAAATCGCCCGCTCCATCGTATGAGCGGGCGACCGGATCAGTCCAAAACAGGAATCTCGAATGTTACTCGCCCTTGGCCTTTGCCTGACATGCCGGGCATGAGCCATCAGCGCAGCACGCCTCCTTGTCGGCGCATGCCGCACAGTCATCGCCCGTGCAAGCCCCATCAGCGCACTGGGTCGACTTGCACCCGGCCAGCAAAGCCAGGGAGAGCACCATGAACGCAATCGAAACGAGTATCCAGGCCTTCTCAAAACTGCATCGCATGTCCATTTACTCCTTGCGGGCAAAACCTCCGACCCAGCCGAAACACGATGCTTCGGCATCGTCGCTGATTTTCGTACTGGTTATACACGAAAAAGGGATCGGGTCTTCCCCGATCCCGGTTCATTTTGGACTTTTCCGGCTCGATCAATCTTCAGCCGAGTCGGCAGCCTCGGCAGATGCCGCCTGGGCCTTGCGAACCTTGGCAGCAAATGCCGTGCGACGGTCGGCCTGGCGACGACGCGTGCTTGGCTTGCCGCCGATTTCGGGGCCTTCTTCATTGCCCACGAACTGAATCACGCAAAGTTCGGCCGCATCACCGATGCGGTGCCGGCCCAGCTTGACGATCCGCGTATACCCGCCGTTGCGATCCTCGAATCGGGGCGCGACATTCTCAAAGATGTGCTTGATGAGTTTGGGAGCCCTGCGCAGCTCGCCGTAACGATTGCGCTGCACACTCTCGGCCGGCGGAATGTCGAAAAATCCCTCGACAAAGTCGCGCTTTTCTTCAATCGCCTCGCGCTCTGCATCGGTCGCATCCTTCGCGATGAACGACCAGGCAAACGCGTTGCGATCTCCACCCAGCATGGACTCGACAAGCCGCCGTGCGTGAAGATTGTTGCGCTTGGCTCGGGTGATAATCTTCTCGACGAACGGCTGCAACGCCTTGGCTTTCGGCAACGTCGTCGTGATCTGCCCATGTTCGAAGAGGCTTGCCGCCATATTCCGCAGCATCGCCTGACGGTGGGCCGTCGTACGATTCAGCTTGTACCCACTCTTGCGGTGACGCATCACGCACTCCCTGACTGCCCGCGTGCGCGGGCCTCGATTCTCAGCCCACCGAAGGGGCCTGATACCCTTCCGGAAGTTCCATTCCCAGATCCAACCCGAGGTCCTGCAGCTTGCGCTTCACCTCGCGCAAGGAGGTTCGACCGAACGACCGCAGCTTGAGCAGATCCTGGTCGGACATCTGCACGAGCTGCGCAACCGTCTCGATTCGAGCCGACTCGAGGCAGTTGCTCGCCCGCACGGAAAGATCCATATCCGAGATCGGCATGTTCAACTTGCGGATCAGCTCCTCATCAACACCGGCCGCCGCGGCTGCCTCTTCGCTCACGCGCTCTTCGCCCAGATCGAAGTATTGCACAAACGGATTCAAGTGCTTGCGAAGAATCTTGGCCGCTTCAACCAGCGCCATCTCGGGTGTCGTCGTCCCGTCGGTCCACACCTCGAGCGTCAGCTTGTCATAGTTGGTCCGCTGGCCGACGCGCGTATCTTCAACCTTGTACCGCACACGCTGGACCGGCGAGTAGATCGCATCGACCGGAATCACTCCGATCTCCTGCTCCTCGTTCGATTCGTACTGCTCCGAGGCCGGCACATACCCGCGACCCTTCCCGACTGTGAACTCCATCTCCAGAGTCACTTCATCAGTCAACGTCGCCAGCACCAGGTCGGGGTTGCAAATGGTGATGGCTGTGTCGGCCTCGATCAAATCGGCCGTCACTTCCCCGGGGCCTTGCGCCGCCAGCCTCATCGTCTTGGGTTCATCCCCATCCATCTGCACGACCAGACTCTTGACGTTGAGCACGATGTCCGTGACATCTTCCAGAACTCCGGGCAGCGTCGTAAACTCGTGCTCGGCGCCCTTGATCTTCACCGCCGTCACCGCTGCACCTTCCAGCGACCCCAGAAGCACGCGACGCAGCGCGTTTCCGATCGTCGTCCCGAAGCCGCGTTCAAACGGCTCGACCACGAACCGACCAAACGTGTCGGTACGAAACTTCGGGTCTGCAACCACCCGGGCCGGAAGCTCGAATCCTCTCCAACGTACGCGCATCGTTTCCTACCTCGCCGCAGAGGTCTTCCAACTGACCTTTCGCCCGTGTCTGGCGGCTCAAACCGGGCTGCGACACCCCGATCCGGCCTTCTTCACACGCGCGACATCATCACACCGCTTACACGCGGCGCTTTTTCGGAGGCCGGCACCCGTTGTGAGGCACCGGCGTGTGATCCTCAATCGCCGTGACACGAATGCCCGTCGACACCAGTCCCTGAACCGCCGACTCGCGGCCGGCACCCGTGCCACGGATCCGCACCTCGACTTCGCTCATTCCCATCTTGCGGACCTTGTGTCCGACCTGCTCGCCCGCACGCGTCGCCGCGAAGGGCGTTGCCTTGCGCGCTCCCTTGAACCCGATCGTGCCCGCCGAATCCCACGCCAGTGTTTCGCCGTTGACGTCGGTGATCGTGACGATGGTGTTGTTCTGCGTCGCCTTGATGTGCGCGATGCCTCGAACAACGTTCTTTCGAATCTTCTTGACCTTCTTTGCCATTGATGCTCGCTCCGTTCGCTTCCACCTCCCGAACCGGGCTGGAAGCTTGCGAGATGATCGACCGGGTCGCGCTCCGCCCCACCGGCAGAGAGTACGCCCGGCGCACTATCAGCCCTTCACACCCTTCTTGCCTGCAACGGTCTTCTTCTTTCCCTTCCTCGTACGGGCATTGCACCGCGTGCGCTGGCCTCGCACAGGAAGCCCCCGGCGATGGCGCTCGCCGCGGTAGCACCGGATATCACGCAGCCGCTGCACATTCTGACCCACCTGCCGACGCAGCGCACCTTCCACCAGATAGTTCGAGTCGATGATCTGGTTGATCTGTGCGATCTGCTGTTCGGTCAGCTCATTGGCCCGCATGTTCGGGTCGATCTGCGCCTCCGCGAGAATGTCGGCGGCAAACTTCGGACCAATCCCGTGGATGTACTGCAATGCGTACAAAATCTTCTTGCGATCGGGAACGTCATTACCGGCAATACGTGGCACGGGAAACTCCTCAGCCCTGACGCTGCTTGAACCGCGGGTTCTTCTTGTTGATCACAAACACCTTGCCCCGCCGACGGACGATCTGACAGTCCTTCGTCCTTCTCCGCACACTTGACTTGACCTTCATCACCAACCTCCGGGCAGGGGCCCGTTCGTGTTCATCCTTCCTCGACGGCCTGTTCCTGGTTCGAGTGCCCCGCAATCCGAAGTCCGAACACAGGCCCAAACTCTAGACCGCTCGCATCCCTCCGTCACCCCGCTCAGAACGCAGGCCCACGCAGTCGCGGCCCCCGTCCCTCGTCCTGTCCACCAAGGAACCCCTTGTAGTTCCGCATCAACAGGCTCGCTTCCACACGCTGCAGGAAGTCCAGCGCCACCGAGACCACAATCAAGAGCCCCGTCCCCCCGAGGAACTGGGTCACGGCAAAATCAATGTTCAGGCTCCGATTCACCACCATCGGCAGCACCGCGATGATCGACAGGAACGCCGCTCCGACAAATGTGATTCGCTCCATCACCGTTTCGATGTACTCGGCCGTGCGCGGCCCGGGCCGAAGCCCGGGAATAAACGAACCGTGATCACGGAGCTGCTTGGCCATCTCCTCCGGGTTGAACTGCACCGTGATCCAGAAGTAGCTGAAGAAATACACCATCACGATGTACAGGAGCACATAAGGGAACTCGCCCATCGCAAAGTTGTCACTCAGCCATCCCGTCAACGTCACCCACATCGGAGCGACATCTGCGCTCTTGAGGCTCGAGTGCAGGCTGCTGAAAAGCACCGACGGAAACATCATCAACGAGCTGGCAAAGATGATCGGCATCACCCCGCCGTGATTGATGCGCAACGGAAGGTAACTTCGCTGCCCGCCAAAAACCTTCCGCCCGCGCGTGTGCTTGGCCTGCTGAATCGGCACTCGCCTCTGGGCCACGGTAATTACCACCGACCCTGCCACCACCAGCACGAACCCGCCGGCCAGCAGGATCAGCCCGAGCCAGCCCATCTTCTCTGAATCGGCCGGATCAAAGTTGCGCCACACGCTCACGAATGCCCCGGGCATGCCCGTCAGGATGCCCGCCATGATGATCAGCGACACGCCGTTGCCGATGCCGTAACGATCGATCTGCTCACCAAGCCACATCAGGAAGATCGTGCCCGAGGTCAGAGCCGCCGTTGCCATCAACCACCACAGCGGGTTGTTCGCCCACGTGCTGTAGACCATCCCCGCCTGACGCATGAACGTCAGCCAGCTCACCGCCTGAAAGATGCACAGCGCCACGGTGACGTACCGCGTCCATTCCTGGAGCTTCTGCTGCCCGGTCGGACCTTCGTCCTTGAGCGCCTTGAGCGCCGGAACCACGCCTCCGAGAAGCTGGAAGATGATCGCTGCCGAAATGTACGGCATGATGCCCAGGCCGAAAATCGTGCTCTGCCCGAACGAACCGCCGGAAAAGATCGCCACGTATTCGGCCACGCGCGTCGCTGCGCCGCCCTCTGCCGACGCACGCTCAAACCAGTCCCGCAGCTGCGCCTGGTTGACTCCGGGGAGCGGAATCCAGAACCCGATGCGATAGACCACAAGCATGCCCAGCGTGAACAGAATCTTGTTCCGCAGCTCGTCAATCTTGAATACGTTGGCAATGGTTTGAATGACCATCGGTTCTGCTTCAACCTTCCCTGGTCTGATGCGACATTACTTCTTCTTGAGCACCTCGCCCCGGGCCGCCGCCTCGGCCTTGGCCTGCTGGAAACGACGACGCCTCGCCTTCTTGGTCTGGTTCTTCGGCGTGTGGTCATCGCTGTTGCGGTCAATCCCCCGAACGCGGTCCCGCCGCGTCCCGGTTTCATTCACCGAGCCACCGGCCGCTTCGATCGCCTTGCGCGCCGCGCCGCTGACACGCTCGGCCGTGACGTCCAGCTTGACCGACAAGCTCTGCCCCTCGTACATCCCCCCGAGAATCTTCAGGTCGCGACTGGTGTCACGCACCAGGCCCGCACCGATCAATGTCTCGGCGTTCACCTGCCCGCCATTGGCAAATGACTCGTGCTTGAGAATGTCCCCAAGATTGACAATCCAGAACTGCGTGCGGAACTTGGCGTTGGTAAAGCCAAGCTTGGGCAGCCGCCGAAAGTACGGCATCTGCCCGCCTTCAAAGCTGTACCGCCTCGAATGACCCGAGCGCGCACCGGCCCCCTTCTGTCCGCGTCCTGAACGCTTGCCCGTCCCGCTACCCGGCCCGCGACCGACACGCTTGCGCGCCTTGTACCGACCGGCCTGTTCTGTGATCTCGTGAATCATCATGGCTCAACACCTCCGAGCAATCGCGTTCAGCTCTCACTCGACCCGGAATCTTCTCCGCCCGATTCGGAAGCGCCCGACTCACCGGCACTTTCCGGTGCCGGCTTGGACGCCTGCTCTGCCTGCCGGCGCCCGCCTGCGCGCCCTCCGCGACCGCCCCGACCTCCCCCGCGGCGATCCTGCCCGATCGTGTTCACAGGACCGGCCATCTTCTCGCCGGTCGTCTTGGGCATAAATCGTTGTCCGCGTTCGATGCGTTCTTCGATGTCGGTCGTCGTGATTTCGATGCCGCGAAGCTCGGCAACCTGCTCGCGCGTCTTCAGCCGCCCGATCCCGTCAAACACCGCCTTGACGACGTTGAGCTTGTTCGTCGAGCCATAGCACTTGGTCAGACAGTCGGTAATCCCGGCCATTTCAAGCACCGTGCGCACCGTCCCGCCCGCAACGACGCCCGTACCCGGCGAGGCCGGAATCAATCGCACCCGTGCCGAGCCGAACCTCCCCTCCACTTCGTGAGGGATGGTCTTGCCCGCCATGGGGATCTCCGCGATCGATCGCTTCGCCTGCTTTTGCGCCTTTTCGATCGCCGAAGGCACCTCGTTGCTCTTGCCGTACCCATACCCGACCTTGCCCCGGCGGTCGCCAACGACGACGAGCGCACCGAAGCTGAAGCGTCGGCCGCCCTTGACCGTCGCCGCGGTGCGATAAATGTTCACCGTGGATGATTCGAGATGACTGGCTTCGTCGAGAACTTCTGCCATGATGAGTCTCTTATCCGTTCCTGTGTGTCTTGCCGCTCAGAACTGCAACCCGCCCTCGCGTGCCGCGTCGGCCAATGCCTTGATTCTTCCGTGGTACCGAAAACCTCCCCGGTCAAACGCGACCGAAGAGATGCCCGCTGCCTTGGCACGCTCGGCAATCCTGGCCCCGACCGCCCTGGCCGCTGCCACGTTGCCGCCCTTGCCGTTCGATTCCTTGTCACGGCTCGACGCCGAACAAAGCGTCCGCCCGCTCAGATCGTCGATCACCTGCACATAAATGTGATTGAGCGAACGGTAGACCGACAGCCTCGGACGCTCGGGGGTCCCGATCACGCGCTTGCGGATTCCCGTCCGACGACGTGAACGCCTTACCACCTTCTGCTTTTGCCTGTCCATGGTGTCCGCCCTCTATCCACCGGCTTAGCTGCCGAACTGCTTGCCCTGCTTGCGATGAATCACCTCGTCCACGTACTTCACTCCCTTGCCGTTGTAAGGCTCGGGAGGACGCTTCGAGCGAATCATCGCTGCCAACTGTCCCACGGCCTGCCGATCCGGGCCGCTGACCGTGATGATCTGCTTGTCCACTCCGACCGTCACACCCGATGGAATCGCCACCGAGACCGGGTCGGCAAAGCCCACGTTGAGCTTGAGATTCTGCCCCGCAACGGCTGCCGTCCAGCCCACGCCGACCACCTCAAGCTTCTTCTCATACCCCTTCGTGACGCCTTCGACCATGTTGCGGATGATCGCCCGCGTGGTCCCCCACAGCGCCCGCGCCAAACGATCCTCAGCCTTTGATTCATCAATCGAGACCGAAATCGACTTCTCACCCTCGTCCCAATGCACCGACACTTCCGGGCGGTGCTCAAACTCGAGCGTGCCTTTCGGGCCTTCAACGCGCACCGTTCGCCCGTTCAGACTGACTTTCACGCCCGCGGGCACGTCAACGGGTTTTTTTCCAATCCTCGACATCGGCCTGTCCTCTTCATCCGCCCCGACTCACCGGCAGGACGGGGATTCCAGTCTGCCTCTCTCCGGCCGCGCTCACACGACCGTACAGAGCAACTCGCCTCCAACCTTCAGCTCGCGACACTTGCGATCGCTCATCACGCCGCTGCTCGTCGACAGGATCGAGATGCCGAGCCCCTGTCGCACGCGGTCCAGCTCGTGCACGCCGCGGTACACGCGGCGCCCGGGCTTGCTCTCGCGGTCCAGTCTGTGCAGCACGGCCTCACCGCGCGGGCCGTACTTGAGCGTCACGTTGATGCGCCCCTGCCTTCCGTCGTCGATGACTTCGTAGCCGGCGATGTACCCCTCGTCCAGGAGCGTCTGCGCAATCCCGCGGCAGACCTTCGAGTTCATGCACACCACGTGCTTGCTGCGATTGCGCACCGCATTGCGGATCCGCGTCAGCATGTCAGAGATCGGGTCATTCAGTGACATTCTCAGTCCTCAGTGCCTTGAGGTGCAAAAACCGCTTACCACGAAGCTTTGCGCATCCCCGGAATCTTGCCTTCCAACGCCAGTTTCCTCAGCATGATCCGGCTGATGCGAAACTTCCGATACACGCCCCGCGCACGACCGGTCAGCTCACAGCGGCGAACCGTCCGTGACGAATACTTCGGCGTCTTGTTGCTCTTGGCGATTTGTGCTTTCGTGGCCATTGCTTCACATTTCCATGCTCGTGTTCATCCGGTCGGCCGGATCAGTTCGTCTCCGACTTGCGGAAGGGCATCCCCAGCTCCGCAAGCACAAACTTGCTCAACTCCGGGTTCGAGTTGGCAAAACAGAAATTGATGTTCATCCCGTGCGTGAACTGCGCCTCGGCCATGTTGATCTCGGGGAACACGCCCTGCTCATTGAGCCCCATCGAATAGCTCCCCTCCCGATCAAACGCCTTGTCGTTCAACCCACGGAAGTCCTTGATGCGGGGCGTTGCCAGGTGAATGAGCCGGTCCAGGAAGTGCCACATCCGGTCACGCCGGATCGTCACCTTCGCTGCCGTCTCATACCCGGCTCGCACCTTGAAGTTCGACACCGACTTCTTCGCGTGGATGACCACCGGCTTCTGCCCCGTGATCGTCGCCAGCGTTTCCAGGACCGTCCCCTTGACATTGGGAGGAATCTTCGTCCCGTCGAGATGACGTCCCATGTTCACGTTGACGACAATCTTCTCCAGGCGCGGAAGCTGCATGGGATTGGTAATCC
Organism: Planctomycetota bacterium; assembly: GCA_003697045.1. Taxonomy (GTDB): domain Bacteria; phylum Planctomycetota; class Phycisphaerae; order Phycisphaerales; family UBA1924; genus J022. The sequence goes on along the minus strand of RFGK01000054.1, from coordinate 8,676 downwards.
CGAACTTCTCCGACACCTTCTTTGAGACTTCCTCGTCGAACAGCGTCTTGAGACGTGGCGGCCCGGCCGGCTTGAGCGCCTCCTGTGCCGCTGCGTCCAACTCGCCCTTCGCTTTGCCCTTGTCCTTTGCCATTGCAGACCTCGATCAGAGCGTGTCCGTGCGGACCTTGTCACCCTTGCGCTTCCGGGCCGTCGCGGAAATCACTTCGCCGCTGCGCACCGCAACGCGGACCTTCTTGCCATCTTCCCGGGTCTCGAAACGGACGCGCGTGGGCTTGCCGTCGACCACCGGACTCACGTTTGAAATATGGATTGGTGCCTCACGCTGCACCTTGCCTCCCTGCGGGCTTTGCTGAGTCGGGCGAATGTGCTTGGTCCTCAGGTTGATCCCCTTGACGATCACCTGGTCCTTTTCGGGGATAACCCGGATCACTTCGCCCGTCGCGCCCTTGTGATCGCCGCTGGTCACGATCACCGTGTCACCTGCTCTCACGTGCCGAGCCATGTCAGATCACCTCCGTCGCAAGAGACACGATCTTCATGTAGTTCTTGCTGCGCAGCTCCCGGGCTACGGCCCCGAAAATGCGCGTGCCCTTCGGGTTCCCGTCGTCGTCGATCAACACGACCGCGTTGCTGTCGAAGCTCACATAAGAGCCGTCCGCACGACGCGTCGGGTGCTTGGTCCGCACGATCACAGCCTTGCACTTGTCACCCGGCTTGATGTCCGAGCCCGGCAACGCCTTCTTCACGCTGATCAGCACGCGGTCGCCCACTCCGGCCGTGCGGCGCGTAAACCCGCCCCGGCGCGTCGAGCCCCCGTACACGCGGATCACATACGCCACTTTCGCGCCCGAGTTGTCCGCAACTTCACATCTGGATTCCTGCTGGAGCATGGCTCGCACCGTCCCGCTTCAAACAGGGTCTTCAAGACCCCAGGTCAATCCTGCGTCGATCGCTTGTCCACCACGCGCACCAGGCGCCACGACTTCGTCTTGCTCACCGGGCGACACGGAGCCACTTCCACAACATCGCCCTTGTGCGATTCGTTGTTCGCATCGTGCACGTGCAGCACCGTCCGGCGTGACACATACTTGCCGTACTTGGGGTGCTGTGCCTGATACCGGATCACGACCTTCCGTGTCTTGTCGCGCGCATCGGTCTCCACGATTCCGATCCGGCTTCCCTTCACGCTTCCTGATGATTCACTCATCGTCTCGTGCCCTTCACCTTCGACCGCTCAGGCCTGCTCAACAGCAAGCTCGCGCCTGCGACGTTCCGTCAACAATCGAGCAATATCCCGCCGCACCTTGCGATGTTGCGATACATCCTCGACCTTCTGCGTGACACCCTGAGAACGCAGCACAAACAGCTTCTCCCGAAGCTTGCCAAGCTCCACCGCGATCTCTTCGTCCTTCAATGCTCGCACTTCTTCGCCAGTCATCGCTCCACCTCACACGCTCAAACGACGCTTGACGAAGCGGCAGCGAATCGGCATCTTCATCGCCACACGCACCATCGCTTCCTTCGCCCTGGCCTCCGAGACGCCCGCAAGCTCGTACAAAATCGTCCCAGGCTTGACCCGCGCCGCCCAGTAGTCCACGTCCGCCTTGCCCTTGCCCATGCGCGTCTCCAGCGGCTTCTTGCTGATCGGCTTGTCCGGGAAGACCCGGATGAACAGCTTGCCCTCACGCTTGAGAAAGTGGCTCGCCGCAATTCGGCCCGCCTCGATGCAGTTGCTCTTCAGCCAGCACTGCTCGAGCGCCTGCAAGCCGTAGTCCCCGAACGCAACATAATTGCCCTTGGTCGCCTTGCGCTGCCGCACCCGGCGGAACTCTTTGCGATGCTTCACTCGCTTCGGAATCTTGTACGGAGGCATCTGGTTCGTCCCTCGTCTATCAACTCAAATCAGCGGCGGCCACGAGCACGCGCCTGCGCACCGGCTGCACGCGACTGCTCTTCCTCAGACTGCGCCGTGTACGGCCCCTTGTAAATCCACGTCTTCACGCCGATCACGCCATACGTCGTCCGCGCCTCGGCAAAACCGTAATCCACATTCGCCTGCAACGTGCTCAACGGAAGCGAGCCCAAACGGACATCAAGCTTGCGGCTCATCTCCGCGCCACCCAGACGCCCGCTGATCAGAATCCGCACGCCCTGACCACCCGCCGACATCACAGACTCCGCACGGTTCTTGATCACGCGACGGAAGCTCATCCGCTTGCTCAACTGCTCGGCCACACTCTCCGCAACCAGCTGCGCGTTCAGGTCCGGGTTCTTCACCTCGATGATCGAGATCGAAACCTTCCGCCCCGTCATGTATTGCAGCTCTTCGTTCATCCGGTCAACTTCCGCACCCTTCGGACCAATCACCAGACCCGGACGCGCCGTCTTCAGGATGATCTTCAGCTCCTCACGCGTCCGCTCGATGATGATGTCGCTCACCGCCGCGTTTGGAGGCGTCCGATTCAACCGCTGATCCAGGTACTTTCTGATCCGCTCATCTTCGATCAGAAGCTCACCGTACAGCGCCTTGGGCGCATACCACCTGCTGCGGTGCGCCTCGGTCACCCCAAGCCGGAATCCGAATGGGTGTGTCTTCTGTCCCATCAGCTGCGCTCCTCCACGCCAACGGTGATGTGGCTCGTTCTCTTGAGAATCGGATGTGCTCGTCCACGGTCCTTCGGGCGGAAGCGTTTGATGTGCGGACCCTCATCCACGCGACTCTCGCTGACGATCAGATCCGACTCGTCCACTCCAAATGTCTCCGCATCCCTCATCGCCGCGTTGAGCGCCTTGCGAACATTCACCGCGGCACGCTTGGTGCTGAACGCCAGAATCTCGTCCGCATCGCGGAAGCTCTTGCCGCGGATCATGTCGGCTACGAGACGCGCCTTGCGCGGACTGCCGCGATGATGCCGCACCATGCTCGAAAACCGCGCAATCGCACCCACCTCGCACCCCAGCGCCGACGCGATCGCTTCCACGTCCACTCGCTGACACCGCGGGTGATCGTTGCCGCGAAGCCAGTTTCGCACCGCCGAGAGCACCTTGGAACCCTTGAGCCCCTCACGCTCCACCGCGTCCGCAAGCTGCTCGGCGTTCAAACCCTGCTCGCTCATCCGCTTCTTGACCTGTTCGTATCGAAGCTTCACGGTCTGACTCCCGCTTCACAAGTGCGGCTCACCGGCCGGACTTGATCCCTTCCTTCTTGTTCGTGTGTCCTCGAAATGTCCGCGTCAGGGCAAACTCTCCCAGCTTGTGCCCCACCATGTCCTCGGTCACGAACACCTCCATAAACGTGCGACCGTTGTGGATCTGAAAAGTGTGCCCCACAAACTCCGGCACAATCGTGCACGCACGCGCCCACGTCTTGATCGGCTCTCGCCGACCCTGCTGGGCCTGCTTCTCCACCTTCCGGTAGAGCTTCTCATCAACGTATGGACCCTTCTTGAGGCTGCGTCCCATGATTCGTCCTCACTCAGCGGAGCTGACCGTACCGCTTGCTGCGACGCCGGCGGATGATCAGATCCTGCGAATGCTGCTTCCTGTTCCGTGTCGATCCACCCTTGGCCTGCACACCAGACTTGCTCACCGGCGCGCGGCCTCCCTTGCTGCGCCCTTCACCACCGCCCAGAGGGTGCGTGTGGTGGCTCATCGCCACGCCGCGAGTCTTCGGGCGACGCCGCATCTTGCGGCTCAACCCCGCCTTGCCCACTCGACGGTTCTGGTGATCGGTGTTGCCCACCTGTCCCACCACCGCGCGGCAATCGATCGGCACACGCCGAATCTCGCCGGAAGGCATCACCAGCGTCGCATACTTGCCCTCCCGGTTGGTCAGCCTCGCATACGAACCGGCCGACCGACACAGTTGGCCCCCCTTGCCCGGCAACAGCTCGACGCAATGCACGCTCAGCCCCGTCGGGATATACCGCAGCGGCATCATGTTTCCGACCTGCGGCTCGATCGCCGAATCCGACGAAGACAACACTGTGTCGCCGTCGGTCAGCCCGACCGGGCAGAGAATGTAGCGCCTCACCCCATCGGCATACTCGACCAGCGCGATGTGACAGGTGCGATTCGGATCGTATTCGACACCGATGATCTTCCCCTCGATCCCATCGCGGTCACGCCGCTTGAAATCGATCTGCCGATACAGCCGCTTCACTCCGCCGCCTCGGCCACGAACCGTGATCAGACCGTGGTGATTGCGCCCCCCCTTGCGATTCAGGGGCACCAGCAGGCTCTTCTCCGGCGAGTTCTTCGTCACTTCGTCGTGCGTGTTCACCGACGCATTGCGACGCCCGGGGCTGGTCGGCTTGTATACCCGAATACCCATATCCGCTCGTCCTTCCTCAGAACAACTCGATCACGTCGCCTTCACGAAGACGCACAATTGCCTTCTTCGTCGGCGCCTGCCTGACATACCCGAAGCGGGTTCGCTTCTCTCGCTGCTTGGTCAGGAGCGTCTGCACGCCCGTCACCTTCACGCCGTACAACTGCTCGACCGCTTCCTTGATCTGCGTCTTCGTCGCCCGACGATCGACTTCAAACGAGTACCGCCCCACTTCCATGTCCACCGTGCTCTTTTCCGTCAGAACCGGCTTCTTGATCACATACGCGGCTTCCATCACGACGCCTCCCCGCGGCCCATCGGCTCAACCTTGGCCATCTTGCCCGTCTGTGAAGACGGACCGTTCAGCCACGCTTCCAGGTCCTGCTTGTCAATGACCAGGTAGCGGTGATTCAGCATCTCAAAGCACGTCAGCTGGTCGGCCCGACACAAAGTCGCCGAGGCAACGTTGCGACCGCTCAGTCTCGCGTTCCGGCTCTTCTCGGCATCCGGCGACAACGCCACCAGCGCCTTCTTGTCAATCCCCAGACCCGCCAGCATCTTCACAAAGTCGCGTGTCTTCGCCTCGGCAAACTCAAGCCCGTCGATCACCCGCACTTCGTTATCAATCAACTTGGCAAGCAGTGCGTTGCGATTGGCCTTGCGACGCATCTTCTTCGGCATGTCCAGCCGGTAGTCCTCCCGGCGACGCTTCTTGGCAAACGTGTGCCCACCGCCCCGGAACTGCGGCGGCTTCTTGTTGCCGTGCCGCGCACGCCCCGTGCCCTTCTGCCGATAGATCTTGCGCGTCGATCCCTCGATCTCCGATCGTCCACGCGTCCGCGCCGAACCCTGCCGGAGATTCGCGTGATATCGAACGTATGCCTGTTTGATCAGCGCTGGATTGACTGTGCCGCCCAGTGCCTGCTCGTCGATCGTCATTGATCCGACCGACTCGCCCTTCATGTTATAGACGGGGACATCCATGGTGTCTTACCTCGCCTGACGCCTCTGCTCCGCCCGGAACGCTCGCGTCCGGGCACCCTTGCTTCGCCTATTCGGCTCGCCTGCTCTTGCCGGTATCCCGGCCCGGTTGCCCGGTGCGGCGGCTCGAACTCGACTCGGCCGTCCAAAGCCCCTGGGGGGCACGCTTGTCTTCGTCCGGCGGTTTCCTTTCCAGGACCTTCCGAACCGCCCGACGCAATACGCTCTGCACCGGACGCACCTGCTCGCCTTACTCGGCGTCCTTCAATCTCTTCGCCTTCCCACGGTTCAGCCTCACCGCCGGGCGAACCATCACCGTGGCCTTGTTGTGTCCCGGAACCGGACCCTTGACCAGAATCAGATTCCGCTCCGCATCAACCTTCACAACATCCAGGCTCCGGGCCGTCACGCGGGCGTTGCCCAACTGACCAGCCATCTTCTTGCCCTTCTTGATCCGACCGGCCTTACCCGCATTGGACGCGTGCCCGCCGATCGACCCCGGCGAGCGGTGCTTGCGCTCCACGCCGTGCGAGGCGAGCTGGCCCTTGAACCCATGCCGCTTCATCCCGCCAGCAAAGCCCTTGCCCTTGCTCGTCCCGATCACGTCGACGTACTTCACGTCGGCAAATGCGTCAACGGTCAGCTGCTGCCCGAGTTCAAACGAGCCAACCTCGTCCCCGGTGCAGCGAAACTCACGATGGTGCCGAAGCGGGCCCGAGCCAGCCTTGGCGTCGTGAGCAATCATCGGAATCGTCGAGTTGCGAGGCTTCATCTGCCCGTATCCAATCTGCACCGCCGTGTACCCGTCCTTCTCCTCGGTACGCACCTGCGTCACGACGCACGGACCAAGCTCGATCACCGTCACGGGAATCGACGCCCCGTCTTCGTTGAACACACGGGTCATCCCAAGCTTGGTTCCCATCAGCATCACGGACATCTTCAAACCTCGTCACCCCAAAGGGCCGCTTCATGAACTCGTCGTTCAGAGGAAGTCTTGCTTCTCCCACGCTCGTGCGCGAGTCCTTTGAAAAAGGCCGCCCCAACCCGAAGCGACCTTGCAAACCTACGCCTTGATACGGACGAAAACGCCCGCAGGCACCACCAGACGGTTGAGCGCCTCAACCGTGCGCGCGTTCGGCTCGACAATGTCGATCACACGCTTGTGGGTACGAATCTCAAACTGCTCGCGGCTCTTCTTGTCCACGAACGGGCCGCGAAGCACCGTGTATCGCTCAATCCGCGTCGGAAGCGGAATCGGACCTTTCACCTTCGCGTTCGTGCGCTTGGCATGATCCACAATCTCCCGTGCCGACGCATCGAGAGCGATGTGGTCGTATGCCTCCATCCGTATGCGGATCTTGCCACCAGTCATCTGCGAACACGCCTCTCGCTGAAAATCTCACCCCGCACTCACGGGCCGCAACCATAGGCCCCACGTCCCCGCAAGGCTACCACAACACCCGGAACGCCGGTTTCCCGGCCTTCCGAACTCCGTCCGTCACCCCATTCAAGGATCCCGACGAATACACTCCCACCAGATACTGCACTCCTCAGTGCCGCACCCGAAACTTCCGGCGAACCGGATACCTCCGAGTCCCGAAGCGTATGACACACCCCGGATATGTCAACGAGCCACCCCCGTTGGTCCGAACATTTTTCGGGGAACACGCTCGCCCCGGCACCCGGTTTCGAGCCACCACCCCCGCCCGAGGAGGCGCCATGACACGACGCACCCTGACCGCGCTGCTGCTCACCCTGCTCACCCACCCCGGCATCGCCCAGACCACTTCTCCCGAAACGACGCCAAACACTCCCAAAGACTGGGGGGTTCCGCTCGCGCACGAGCCTCTCGTCGTCGACGGGGCCGGCGTCCGCATGTCCGTCCCCGTCGATTCGCTCATCGAGCACGACGTCTATGACAAGATCGCCACGTCCAAGGTCATCCTCCCCGACAACCTCGGAGCCGTCGTCGTCCAGGAACGCCGGACCCGCAAGCTCGACCTGGACACCGAAGCCGTCGCCGATGAGATCATCAAGCAGCTTCTCGCCATCGGCGGGCGCTTCGGGTTCATCCACGACGACGATGATCTCTCCGTCGGGCGTGACGAGCACGGCAATCCCGAGCCGGTGATTGTGACTTCCCGCTCCGTCCTGCTGTCCCGCAACAAGCAATATCCCGTTGCCGGGTACAAGGCCGATCATGCCTATGTTGCCATCCCCCGAGAAGGCTCGGACGACTACACAGTCCGTGGCTCCACTCTCGTCAAGACCGACCCCGGCCGATTCATCCTCTTCGAGCTCTACACCTCCCGCGCTCATTACAAGAAGGCACGGGAGATGTACGAAGTCATGCTCGCCACCGCCACGATTGAGGACCCCGCCCACATCGCAGCTCGCCGGGCCGCTGCCATTGACGCCGGTGTCAAGGCATTGGCCACACTCACCGAATCAGACTACCGCGAAATCTTCGAAAACCACCCCGAACGCTGGGAACGACTCTACCGCACCGCCCCCACCGGCGCCACGTCGGACGAAGAAGAAATCGGCTACCGACGCATCCGTGCGCGCATCGGACAGCGCGGCGAAATGAGCCCCAACAAGCCCCGCCAGAAGTGGTCAAGCGATGACGAGCAGGAAGGCTACATCGTCCAGATCGACGCACGCCTGCTTGACCTCGGAGGCATCATCGACACACGCTCGACCTACTTCCTCTCGCTCGACCGCAACGAAGAAGCCTGGGTCGTCAACATGTCCATCCGCAAGGAAGCAGGCACAAGCCGATGGCAGGAAATCGGTGCCCGCCGAGGCAGCGAAATGAGCGTCAACATCGTCCCCGAATCGGCCGCTCGCACCAAAATCCGACCCCAGATTCAGGGTGAGGGCTACATCTCCATGGTCGAGAGCTTCATGCTCCCCCAGATTCTCGCCCACATTGCCATCCCCGCCGACTACGCCTTTTACTCCTACCAGACTTCCTCAGGCACCATCCGCATGCGATACGACTCATTGGACGCGCCCGGGCGCGAAGACGGCCCGTGGACACTGACCACCCGCCTCAACGCCGATGCGCCGCCGCAGGTGACCACCATCGCGCCCGACGGGCGCATCCTGCTCACCAAGCTTTCCGACGGGAGACGCTGGGAGCCCATCCAGTTTGAACAGCTTGTACGCCTCTGGAAAAACAAGGGCCTTCCGCTCGATTGACCCGCTCGCGGCTGCCGAACCGATAGACTCGTTGGCATGGCGACCGATCGGATCATCTCGCCGCAGGTCTCGGCAAGCCCTGAGGACGAACGCATCAACTGGTCGCTGCGCCCCCAGCACATCGACGAGTACGTCGGTCAGCCCGAGCTGATCGAACG
>RFGK01000053.1 GCA_003697045.1 Planctomycetota bacterium | reverse complement strand
GGCCGTCTGCTCGGCGATCTCCAGCCCGCACGTCTTCTTGCCCTCGACAAGATACGGGTTGATCGCACAGTTGCGGTTGTACCACCCGTGCAGGGCGCACTCGGCCGAACACAGCTCGTAGGCCTGTTCATATGAGCCACGCACACGCCGCACGTCGGCCCCGAAGATCAGAAGCTGGGCAACCTTGGGCTCAGGGGCGCTGGCAGGCACGAAGATGGTTGCAGGCAGTCCTGCCATGGCTGCAAATCCGGCCAGGCTTGATGCGGCATTGCCCGTCGAAGCGCAACTGATGCGCTCGGCCCCATGCTGCACCGCGTGCACCACGCCCACACTCGAGGCCCGGTCCTTGAAGCTCCCCGTCGGGTTGCGACCATCGTCCTTGATGCGAAGCCGGCCAACCCCCGCCCACTGACTCAGCCTCGGCACTTCGACGATCGGCGTCCATCCCACCGGCCACCCCGAGGCCGCCTCGTCAGGTTCCACCGGCAGCAGTTCCCGATACCTCCAGTGATTGCCCGGCCTCGATGCCAGCGCCTCGCGCGTCATGCTCGTGCGAACCGCATCAAGATCAAAGTCAATCTCCAGCACCGCCGACTCGTCCCCGCACGCCGGACAAACGCCCGCAGATTCCGGTGCGGGAACTGCCGCCCCACACTTGACACAGTGGCATCCGCTCACACAGCTCATCCGTCTGCACCAACCTGCAACGGCACCACCTTCTGCGACAACACATCAACCAGCCCAAGATCACTGAGCTTCAAACGCGGAATCACCGGCAAGGGCAGAAAACTCAACGGCATGAATGGATCGTCCAGAGGACAACCGATCCTCCTGGAAGCCTCAATCAGCGCATGCTGCTGGGCAATCACCTCCCCCGCGCTCGCATCGGAGATCAACCCGGCGATCGGAAGCGAAAGCAAGGCCAGCACCTCGCCACCACGCACCACGCACTGCCCCCCCCCGGCCTTTTCCAGCGCACGCGCTGCGACGAGCATGTCCCTGTCGTTGCACCCCACCACCGCCAGATTGTGCGCATCGTGTCCCACCGTGCTTGCCAGCGCCCCTTCCTTGAAACCAAAGCCCGTGACAAACCCCAGTCCGATGCCTTCGGATGTGCCATGACGGGCAATCACCGCGAGTTTGAGCAGATCGCGGGCCGGATCAGCGACACACAATCCGTCTTCGATTCTCGGCGGCATGTGATGCTCAGCAGTCACAAGCTGGTGGGGATCAGCACCGATCACCCGAATCAGACTGCCCGGCGCAACGCCCGAAATGTGAAACGACTGCTCGCTCAAGCCGGCGGGAAGATGCACCGTCGCCCGGCGAGCCGAGTCGCTTCCCCCGCCACCTTGCACACGCGGCTCGATGATCATGCGCCCGTCTTCGGCGATGGTCTGGCCGCGAAACACCACACGCCGCGGGCGAATGTCTGTCAGATCATCGAACACGATCATGTCGGCAAAGCGCCCCGGCGCGATCGCGCCCAGATCCGGCCTTCGGTAGTGCTCGGCAACGTGCAGCGAACCCATCGCAAGCGCCGTCACCGGATCGAGGCCGAGCGCAATCGCCTTGCGCACGACGTGATCGACATGCCCCTCGCTCTGCAAGTCGCCCGGATGTCGATCATCGGTGCAAAAACAGAAGCGGTGCGCATTGCTTTCATTCACAACCGGCACGAGCGCCTCGAGATTCCGGGCGGCGCTTCCCTCCCGAAGGTACACACGCATCCCGAGCCGGACCTTCTCCAGCGCCTCATCCGGCTGCGTGCACTCGTGATCGCTCGAAATCCCGGCCGCGACGTATGCCTGCAAGGGCTCGCCCGCCAGACCCGGACAGTGGCCGTCGACCATCGCGCGCTCAAGCCCCAGGGCTACCTTTGCCAATACCCCCGGATCACCAAGATACACGCCCGGAAAGTTCATCATCTCGGCCAGTGCCACCACACCCGGCTCATCGAAGAGCGGCGCGAGGTCCTCTGCTTCGAGCCGGGCGCCCGACGTTTCCATCTTTGACGAAGGCACACATGATGACACGCCGAACATGATCTCCATCGGCAATCCGCGACACTCATCCATCAGGAAGCGAATGCCCTCGATGCCGAGCACGTTGGCGATCTCGTGCGGGTCGAAGACCACGCCGGTTGTGCCGTGCGGTGCCGCGATGCGCACAAACTCCCTCGGTAACAACATTGTCGATTCGACGTGCATGTGCGCATCAATCAGACCCGGCGCCACGTACGCGCCATCCAGATCAACCTCTTCTCTTGCCGCTCGCCTGTCTCCCACGCCCGCGATGCGCCCGCCAAAGACGGCAATCGACGCCTGCTCGATCTTGCGCGTAAAGACATTGACGACGCGTCCGTTCCGAAAGACGACATCTGCCGGCTCGTCGCCTCGCGCCACGGCCATCAGCCTCGGATCGGTCCTCGCAATCGTCATGTTGCTGTCCTCGCTCAGCTCGCACCACGCTGTGGCCCGACCCACTCACAGAGAGGTGCCAACTCATGATACAGCACGCGCGCAAGCACGCCGCGCCGGTACGCAGCCGTTGATCGAATGTCGTCGATCGGCGACACGTCCGAGCCGAGCAACTCCACCAGCGCATCGACGTGCGGCAGTGGCACCCGATCGTCCAGCGCTCGCTCAACCGTCCTGCATCGACACACCGCAGGCGCAACGCTGTTGGCAACAATGCGCCAGCCCGCCTGTGACTGCGCGATGGCCACCCCGATCTTGGAGATCGCCTGTGCCTGGCGTGTTCCCACCTTGATAAATCGCTCAACCGAGCACGATTGCCGAGGCACGCGGATCGACGTGATGATCTGGTCGCGCCTGAGCCGCATCTGCTTGTATCCCAGATAGAACTCGTCGAGCCGGATGGTTTCGATGCCGTCACAGGAGGTCAGTTCGACGACCGCATCGCGCACCATCAGCGCCGCCACACCGTCTGCCGCCGGCGAAGCATTGGCAATGTTGCCCGCCCACGTGCCACGTGTCTGAATCTGCACCGCTCCGACCGTTCGTGCCGCCTGCACGAGCACAGGCATCTCTCGATCGGCCCGCTCGTCCTGAATGATGTCCCAAAAAGTCGTCAGCCCACCGAGCACCAATGCCTCGTCCTCCCACCGATGCGCCCGCAGTGCCCCCACGCCCGACAGATCGATGAATACGCCATCCGCATCGAGCATGCGCTCCGGCCAATGCACGAACAGATCGGTCGTCCCACCAAGCAATGTTGCCTGACCGCCCGCCTCGGAGAGCATGGCGGCTGCCTCCTGCACCGTGCTCGGCGTAAGCACCTTCACCCCTCGCCCTCGCTCTTGCGCGCCAAACCTGCCTCGATCGCAGCCGCAAGGCCGCCGATAATCCCGTCGTAGCCCGTGCATCGACACAGGTTGCCCGCCATCAGTTCGCGCAACCCATGCGTGTGCAGGAGTTCGGGATGTTGCATCACCCATGCGGCCGACATCACCACGCCTGGCGTACACGCCCCGCACTGCGTGGCGCCCGAATCGAGCAAGGCCGAAAGTTGCGCCCGGTCAACTGATTCAATCGTTTCGATGCGCTTGCCCCTTGCCTGAACAATCGGCACCAGGCACGAGTTGACCGGCACGCCGTCCATCAGAACCGTGCATGCCCCGCACTCACCCTCGCCGCAGCCTTCTTTCGTGCCCTTCAGCCCAAGCCGATCGCGCAGAGTATCGAGCAGACGCTCACCCGGATCGACCTCGAGACGCACGCAGCCGCCATTGAGTGTCAGTTCAATCGTCACCAGCCCACACTCATCCATGCGTCACCAGCTCCATCAGGCGCTCGGGCGTGAGAGGGATTGCACTCGCCTCGACGCCAAGCGCATCGACCACGGCGTTGACGATGGCAGGCGCCGGACCGTCCATCGGCAACTCGCCGATCCCCTTGGCCCCCATCGCACCATGCGGATAGGGGTTTTCGAGAAACTCCACGTCAATCGAGGGCACGTCGCAGGCGGTCGGAATGATGTAGTTGGTCAACTGGGCGTTGGCCATCGCGCCATCGTCCCAGACACAGTCTTCCATGAGCGCCCACCCGATCGCCTGAACCACGCCCCCCTGGATCTGCCCACGCGCCAGCGTCTGGTTGATCACCCTCCCCACTTCCTGCACGGCCCAGAAGCCGACCACCCGCGTGGCAAACGTCCGAAGATCAACCTCCACCTCCGCCACATGGGTCGCCCAGGCAAAGGCTGCATACGCATCGCCGCGATACGTCTGATCATCCCACAGCACGCCCGGCGGCGACTCGTACCGCGCATGCCCGACCGGCTCGGTGTCGGGATGCTCGGCCCACCACTTCATGATGGCGTCGCGCAGCCTCTGTCCTGTGTCGGCTTCACTCAACCCAAGCGTTCGCCTCAAATCGTCGCAGGCACGCTCGATCAGTCGGCCCACGACCATCGCCGTGCGCGAGGCCACCGTCGGCCCGCTGTTCGGCACACGCGCCGTGTCCGGCTCGGCAATGACAATCTGCGATTCATCCAGCCCCAGTCGCTCGGCGGCGATCGTGGCAAAGATCGTGAGCGTTCCCTGCCCGATCTCCGTGTTCGCCGTACGAATCTCGATACGCCCGTCTTCGAGCCCGGCCACATCCACGCACGAAGAAAGGTACACCTCGCCGCTGCCCGTAAACCCGCTGCCGTGATAGAACGCAGCCAGCCCAACCCCCCGGCGAAGATACGGATGCGCCGCGTTGAATGAGACGCACTCCTCCTTCTTCTGCGCATACCCGGATCGACATAACGCCCGTTCCAGAACTTCGACGCGATCGGTCCCGTCGCTGATGACCTGTCCTGTTGAAGTCGTCTGGCCGTCGCGGATCAGATTGCGCCTTCGCAGCTCCGCCGGGTCCATGCCGATGGTGCGCGCGATGCGGTCCATGTGCCGCTCGTTGGCAAACTGCGATTGCGGCGCACCAAACCCCCGGAATGCACCGAAAGGCACGGAGTTGCTCAGCACCGCCCGCCCGACGATGCGCACGTTCTCACACGCATACGGCCCGGCGGCGTGGATGATGCCGCGACTCAAGACCACCGGCGAAAGCGTCACATACGCCCCCCCGTCAATCGTCATCTCGATGTCCTGGGCAACAAGCCGACCCTGACTGTCCACGCCGCTCCGATGACGCACGAGCGAAGGATGCCGCTTGGTCGTCGAACCCATGTCCTCGCTGCGATCGTAAATCATCTTGATCGGCCGGCCGGACTTGAGCGCCAGCAACGCCGCATGCACCGCAAGGTTGGACGGAAAATCCTCCTTGCCTCCAAACCCACCCCCCGTGGGCGTCTGCACGACGCGCACATGCGATTCATCGCGCCCAAGCGCATGCATCAACGCATTGAGCACGTAGTACGGACACTGCATCGACCCGCGCACCACCAGCACGCCGTCTTCTTCACCGGCGATCATCCCCTGTGGCTCAAGATACACATGCTCCTGCGCCCCAGTCTCGTACACACCTTCGATCACGTGTGCCGCGCTGGCAAGCGCACGATCCACATCGCCCTTTTCAATCCGCAGGTGCTTGAACACATTGTCCGGGCCATACTGAATCTGCTCCGGCGTCGGCTTGATGCGATAATCAAGCACGGCCGGCTCCGGATCGACCACAATCTCGATCTCGCGAATGGCACGCCGACACATCTGCCGCGACCGATGCGCAACCAGCACGACCGGCTCGTGAACATGGCGCACCCGATCGGAAGCAAGCACCGGCTGATCCAGCTCGATCAGACGCACCTGGTTGGCGCCGGGAATGTCACGGTGATCGACTACCACAAACTCGGACCAGTCGACCCCGCGCCCGAACCGGATTTCGCGGATGCGGCCCCGGGCAACCGGGCTGCGCGCCGTCATCCCCCACCAGCATCCCTCAACTGTCAGATCGTCAACATACCGCTCTTGCCCGGTGAGCTTGCTGATGCCCTCTCTGCGTCTTGACGATCTCATGGTCTCTCCCGGCAACCGCAGCACGATCTACAGCATACCACGCCCGGGCCGGTGCACACGTCGTCACCTCGCGTTCCCTGTTTCGGTCAATGCGTGCGAAAATGACGTGAAGAACTCCGGTTGTGGTATCATCTCTCTGGCGCATCCCAGGGCGCCCGGGAGAATCTCATGCCGACACTTGAAACCCACGTCGATGGGCTGACGCTTCCCAATCCGTTCATCATCGGCTCAGGCCCGCCGGGCACCAACGCCAAGGTCATCGGAATGGCCTTTGAAAAGGGCTGGGGCGCCGTCATCTCCAAAACCATCAGCCTCGACGCTTCCAAAGTTGTCAATGTCGCCCCCCGGTACGCCCGCATGCGCGCTCAAGGCTCGCGCGAAGTCATCGGGTGGGAGAATATCGAACTCATCAGCGATCGGCCGTTCGACACCTGGCTCGATGAGTTCCGGCAGATCAAGGCCACATACCCCAGGGGCGTGCTCATTGCCTCGATCATGGAGGAGTATCAAAAGGACGCCTGGATCGAAATTGTCGAACGCACACAAGAGACCGGCGTCGATGCGTTCGAGCTGAACCTGTCATGTCCCCACGGGCTTCCCGAGCGACGCATGGGCGCCGCCATGGGTGAAGATCCGGAACTGGTTGAACAAGTCTGCTCGTGGGTCTGCCAGGCTGCCAAGATCCCGGTCTGGGCCAAGCTCACCCCCAACATCACGCACATCGTCGATCCGGGTCGGGCAGCCTTGCGAGCAGGGTGCAACGGGCTCTCGGCCATCAACACCATCCTCTCGGTCATGGGCATCGACCTCGAGACCCTGCGCCCCCAGCCGACGGTCGAAGGATACTCCGTACCCGGAGGCTACTCGTGCAAGGCAATCCGCCCCATCGCGCTGCGCATGATCATGGAACTGGCCACCATGATGTACGGCGGAGGCTCGGGCGCGCCGATCTCCACCGACGGCACGTCGGCCCTGCCCGGAGAAATGCCCGACCGCTCCCTCTCGGCAATCGGAGGCGTTGAAACCGGAGAAGACGCCGCACAGTTCATCCTCCTGGGCGCACAGACCGTGCAGGTGTGCACGGGCGTGATGATCCACGGCTACAAGCTCATCGACGAGCTGTGCAACGGATTGCTCGCATTCATGCAAAAACACGGGTTCGAGACAATCGACGACTTCCGCGGGCACTCATTGCAGTTTTTCACCACGCACGCCGAGCTTGTGCGCCGACAGGCGGAAGTCAAGGCTGCCGAGCGAGCCGCCCGGGAGGGCATGGTCACCAAAGACACCGCATGGGAGGGAGACAAGTTCGTCGAGCAGTCGGATCGACTGGTTTCAAACGACTGACCGCACAGGCGCACATCACGCGCCAATGCACATCAAAAGTGTGTTGGCTCGCGCGGGATCATCCGGCCTCGGCCTTCGGTTCCCACGAACGCGCCATCCCGCGCCTGAATCTGCCCGCGAACCGTCACAACCGAGGCGCGTCCGTGGACGAACCATCCCTCAAATGCGTTGTAATCCACAGCACTCAAACTCGTCTCTTTCGAGATCTTCCCCTCAAAGTCGGGGTCCCACACCACCAGATCCGCGTCGGCACCGACACGGATATCCCCCTTGCGCGGGTACATGCCGAACAGCCGGGCCGCCTGTGTGCTGCATGCATCGACGAAGGTGTGCTGGTCGATTCTTCCCGTGCGCACGCCATAGGTGTAGACCAGAGCCGGTCGCTCCTGGATGGACGGGATGCCGTTTGGGATCTTGGTAAATGCGTCGCGACCCATGTCCTTCTGGCCGTTGAAGTTGAAAGGTGCATGGTCGGTCCCGATCGTGCTGATGGTTCGCCCGGAAAGACCGGCCCAGAGAACGTCCTGGTGGCGTTTTTCACGCAGTGGCGGAGACATGACGTACTTGGCGCCCTCGAAGTCCGGGCGCTCGGCAGCGCTCTTGTCGAGCACGAGATGCGGAAGCACCGCTTCGATCCAGATGTTGACGCCGCGCAGGCGCGCATCGACCGCCGCACGGACGGCCGGCTCGCACGAAGTGTGCACCGTGTAGATGTGCGCCCCGGTCAACTCGGCCATGGTGGCAAGATGGTGCACACCGTCGGCCTCGACGCTGATCGGCCGTGAAGGCTCGTGCCACTCCGGACCCGTCTTGCCCTCGGCAAGCAGTCTTCGCTGCATCGCGTCGATCGCCTCGGCATTCTCGCAGTGCGCCGTCACGATCACGCCGAGCTTGCGGGCAAGGCTCAGCGCACCAAACAGGTCTTCATCGCCGAGATCGAGCGCGCCCTTGTACGCGAGGAAAACCTTGAATGACGGAATCCCCTCCTGTTCAACGATGCGGCGAAACTGTGCCTGCGCCGATTCATCGAAGCGCACGACGGACATGTGAAAGCTGTAATCGACCGCAGCGCCTGCCTCGGCCCTGGATTTCCACTCGGCAAATGCGTCCATGGGCTCGTCGGTTGGACCGGGACAGATCATTTCGATCACGGACGTCGTGCCGCCGGCAAGCGCCGCCCGCGAAGCCGAAGCGTGATCGTCAATGGCATTGGTGCCCATGAACGGCAGGTGAATATGCACATGCGGGTCGATGAACCCGGGGAAAACGTACTTGCCACGCGCGTCGATCGTCTCGACGCCGGGCGGAAGCGAGCCCGGGTCGATCGACGGTTCGATGCGCGTGATCGTTTCGCCCTCGGCGTATACATCGGCCACATAGTCATCGCTCGCTGTGATGATCCGCCCGTTGCGAATGAGCAGTCCCATGGCTGTCCCCTTACTTCGATTCGATCTCGGTCAATGCGATATCGAGCACCTTGCACAGGAAATCGCAGTCCTCGCGCGTGATGCACATGGGGGGCTTGATGCGAAGAACATTTCCGAACAGACCGCCCTTGCCGATGAGCAAGCCGAGGTCTTTGGCGCGTTCATGCAGATCGGCGGTCTCTTCGCCCGCCGGTGCCTTGGAAGCCTGGTCCTTGACCAGCTCGACGCCGAGCATCAGCCCCTGCCCGCGCACATCGCCGATGAGCCGATGACGCTGCTGAAGGTCAAGCAATCCCTGCTTGAGATAGCCGCCGATTTCATGCGCGCGCTGCTGGATGTTCTCTTCGAGGATGACCTTGAGCGTGGCAAGCCCCTGAGCTGTGGAGACCGGGTTGCCCCCATAGGTGTTGAAGTGCAAACGCTGTTTCATCGAAGCAGCGATCTGAGGCGTCGTGCAGCAGCAGGCAAGCGGTGCGCCGTTTCCAATGCCCTTGGCCATCGTCACAATGTCGGGCACGACGCCGTGGTTTTCAAAGCCCCAGAACCTGGTCCCGGTGCGCCCGAAACCGGTCTGGACTTCATCGGAAATGCACACACCCCCGGCGGCGCGCACCGCCTCATAGACCGGCGCAAGAAAGCCCGGCGGCAACTCGACCGTGCCCCCCACACCCTGAATCGGCTCGGCAATGAACCCGGCGACCGCGCCCGAAGTGCCGAACCTGATCAGCTCGATCACGTCCTGAGCATACTTGGTCCCCGCGTCGGGATCATCGTACCCGTAGGGCCCGCGGAAGCGATCGGGAAAGCGTGCGTGCTTGATGCCAAAGCCGTGCGGATAGGGATACTTCCACGTGTGCAGCGCCGTGAGCCCCATCGTCTGGTTGGCAAGCCCGTGATAGGCGTTGCGCAGCGCGATGATGTCGTAGTTTCCCGTGTGCAGGCGCGCCATGAGCATGGCCAGTTCGTTGGCCTCGCTGCCCGAGTTTGTGAAGTAGCAGACCCCGAGCTTGCTGCCTGCAGGAAATGTCGACGCCAGCAGCTTTCCAAACTCGGCGATGTTGGGGTGCAGGTAGATGGTGGTCGTGTGCTGGAGCCGCTCGTTCTGCTCGCGAACCGCTTCGAGCACCTTTGGGTGACAATGCCCGACCGACACGGTGACGATGCCCGCGAAGGCATCGAGATATCGCCGGCCGGTCTCGTCAAAGAGGTACTGCATGTGCCCCTCGACAATCATGATCGGCTCGCGGTAATACGTCACCAGCGCGGGCGTGAGAAACTCGCGCCGCATCGCAAGCACCTCAGACTTCGAAGGACCGGCATAAGGCGCAGGCACATGGTCACACGCTGGAAGTTGCGGAGCACTCGTCGCGGCTGACGTCATCTTGGTTCCTCCCTGTTCATCCCCACCTCCGCCGGACGGATCTTGCCCACGCCGAGCACGCAGTAGATCACACCGGCCAGCACAAGACCGACAAACCAGGCATAGCTGTAAATCGCATCAAAGACTGCTGGAAAGACCGGCTTGCGAGGCTCGGTCGGCTTGACCGGTGCTGCGATCTCACCTGCTCTGATCCTTGCCTCAATCTCGTCCGGCTGCATCCCCTCGGACCGGGCCAGGTTGAGATCGGCGACTGCTGTTTCGAACGCTTCGAGCTGGTCCGGATAGGCCTCAGCAGCCGCCTCATACGCAGCGTGCGTGCGATTGGTCGCCGCATTGATGAATCCGGGCAGGTTGGGAACAACGGCAAGCACCAGTGCAATGATCGCGCGATGGTTGACGCCGCGGTAGACTCCCCTGGGGTCGTACAGGGCCTCGCGATCGAGCCGCGTGCGGCGGAGCACGAAATAGTCGCAAAGCATGATGCCCGCAATCGGACCAAGAAGCGCCGAGTAGCCGATCAGCCAGGTAAAGATGTACGCGGACAGATCGTTGTACAGCCGCCAGGGCATGATGACCAGACCGATGACGGCCGTGATGAGCGCACCGGTGCGGAAACTGATCCTGCGTGGGGCGATGTTGGCAAATCCGTTGGCCGGGCTAACAACGTTGGCAGCGATATTGGTCGAAAGCGTTGCGATGGTCAGCGCCACCATCGACACAACGACAACACTGGTTGACCCGAGCATGCCGACGAGCTGGACCGGGTCCCACACAGCCTTTCCGAAAATCTCGACCGTGGCGCCGGTGACCACGATGCCGATGAAGCAGAACAGCGTCATGGTCGTGGGCAGCCCGATGATCTGCCCGAGCGCCTGCGAGCGCTGGTTGCGACAATAGCGTGTGAAGTCGGGGATATTGAGGCTGAGCGTGGCCCAGAAACCAACCATTGCGGTGAGCTGAGGGAAGAACACGCGCCAGAAGTCCGCGCTGGACTCGAAATGCGAAGTCTGTTTGAACAGCGCTGACGGCTCGTCCACCTTGACCAGCGCCCAGATGAGCAGCGCGACCCCACAGGCGAGCAGGAACGGGGCTGCCCAGCTTTCGAGCACCTTGATCGCTGTAATACCCTTGAGCACAATCGCGACGTTGAGCGCCCAGAAGCCGAGAAAGCACAGAAACTGCACGCTGCTGATGCCAAGCCATGCGATGATGTGCTGCTGGTCGGCCTGTGCATCGATGACGCCGATGGTGGCGAGCAGAGTGTAGATCGCCCAGCCGCCGATCCAGCACTGGATGCCGAACCAGCCGCAGGCAACAAGACCACGAGCAATCGCCGGGACATGGGCACCGGCGGTCCCGAACGACGATCGCACGAGCACGGGAAACGGCACGCCGTACTTGGTGCCGCCGTGTCCGTTGAGAATCATTGGAATCAGGACGATGAGGTTGCCGAGCATGACGGTCAGCACGGCCTGCCACCAGCTCATGCCCTGGCTGATCATGCTCGACGCGAGCGTGTAGGTCGGAATGCACACGGCCATGCCGATCCACAGCGCCGCGACATGCCACATGCTCCACGTGCGTTGCTCAATGGGCACGGGCGCAAGATCGGGATTGGACAGTTCGCCGGACATGAGTGCACGCCTGGGATTATGTGCCGTGCCCGGTGACACGCGCAATCTGCGTGTAGCTTTCCGGCCTGCGATCGCGGTAGAACTGCCAGACCTTGCGTACCTGCTCGATCATGTCCAGATCAAGATCGGCAACGAGAACCTCGTCCTTGTCGCGCGATGCCTGTGCGATAATCTCACCCCGCGGGTTGCAGAAGTAGCTCTGCCCGTAGAACTCGCCGATATCCCAGGGCTTTTCGTGTCCGACGCGATTGATCGCGCCAACGAAATACTGGTTTGCCACGGCATGGGCCGGCTGTTCGAGTTTCCAGAGGTATTCGCTCAGCCCTGCAACCGTAGCCGAAGGATTGAAGACGATTTCAGCGCCGTTGAGACCGAGCTCGCGGGCCCCTTCGGGGAAGTGACGGTCATAGCAGATGTAGACGCCGATGCGGCCGAAGCGCGTCTGAAAGACCGGATAGCCCAGGTCACCCGGAGTGAAGTAGAACTTCTCCCAGAAGCCCGGGTGACAATGTGGGATGTGGTGTTTGCGATACTTGCCCAGATACTCGCCGGTCTCGTCGATCACGGCCGCCGTGTTGTAGTAGAGACCGGTCATCGCCTTTTCATACAGCGGCACGACAAGCACCATCTTGTGCTTTCTTGCCAAGTCCTGCATGAGCCTGGTCGTGGGTCCATCAGGAATCGGCTCGGCCGTGTCATACCAGCGCGTGTCCTGCTCGGCACAAAAGTAAGGCCCGCAGAAAATCTCCTGAAGGCAACACACCTTGGCGCCGCGCTCGGCCGCTTCGGCAATCAACGGCAAGTGCTTTTCGATCGTCGCCTCCTTGAGATCGGCCAGGTCGACGCCCTCGCAACTCGGGCTCGAGGCCTGGATGATCGCAGCTCGCGTAATCCTCGGCATGGTCTTGGTTCCTCATCGGTATTCAGAGCCAGCGGCTCACAAGAATCTTGTGTTCTGTAAAGAATCGCAGCGCGTCTTCGCCGTTGGCATGAAGGTCGCCGAAAAACGAGTTCTTCCAACCCGCGAATGGGAACACGGCCATCGGCGCCGGCACCCCGACGTTGATCCCGATCATGCCTGCCCTCGCCTGCGTCTTGAACTTGCGGGCAGCATACCCGCTCTGAGTGAAAATCACGCCCATATTGCCGTAGTCGGTGCTGTTGAGAGAGGCAATCGCATCGTCAAGCGACGCGGCACGCACGATCGAAAGCACCGGGCCGAAGATCTCCTCCCGGCAGATCCGCATGTGCGGCGACACATGGTCGAAAATGCTCGGTCCGACGAAGTTCCCTCCTTGCGGCACCTGAAAATCCCGCCCGTCAAGCACAAGCTCGGCACCTTCCTCCAACCCGATCTGAATGTAGTTTTTCACCCGCTCGCAACTTGCCCGGTCGATCACCGGCCCCATGACGGCGCCCGGGTCGTCCCCCCGGGCGACCTTGATCTTCCGTGCCGCTTCGACAATCGCCGGGACGAACCAGTCAGCCGCTTCGCCAACGGGCGCAGCAACCGACCCGGCGAGGCAGCGCTGTCCGGTTGTGCCGAACGCCGAACCCAGCACGCCGTCGATCACCGCCTCGCGATTGGCATCGGGCATGATGACCATGTAGTTCTTGGCGCCGCCCATGCACTGCGCCCGTTTGCCGGCTGCGCACGCCGTGGCATAGATGTGCCTAGCAACTTTCGTCGAGCCCACAAATGACACGGCACGGACATCCCTGTGGGTGATGAGATGATTGACGACCGGGGCGCCGCCGGTCACGACGTTGACCACCCCGGGAGGAAAGCCGGCCTCTGCGGTCAGCTCGATCTCGCGCAGCGCACTGAGCGGCACCTTTTCCGATGGCTTGAGCACAAACGTGTTGCCGCAGGCGACCGCCATCGGCCACATCCACATCGGAACCATGATCGGAAAGTTGAAAGGAGTGATGCCGACACATACGCCCAGCGGCACGCGCTCTGATGTGCTGTCGATGCCTACCCCGCCTTCATCTTCCGTCCGGCTGAATGAGCTCGACACGGCAATCTGCGGCAGGGTGTTTCCCATCATCAACACCGGCGCGCAGCAGGCATACTCGATGCAGTCGATGCCGCGGCGCACATCACCGCGCGCCTCGGCCATTGTCTTGCCGTGCTCACGAACGATCAGTGCTGCCAGCTCCTCGAACCGATCCTCGAGAATCTGCTTGTAACGAAACAGACACTGCACACGCTCTCCGACGGGCGTGTTCGCCCACGACTCGAACGCGTCGGCAGCTGCTTGCACGGCCTGGTCGGCGGCTTCGATCGCATCCAGACGCACTTCGCCCAGCGTTGATCCATCGGCTGGATTGACAACGCTCATCCGCTCGCCGGTCTGCTGTTCCGCCAACGCCTGCCCGCCTACGAAGTGCCCGATCATCGTTGACATGCCAACCTCCCGCCGGTCGCAAACCTCACGCCAGCCAACGAGCAGTCTACGGCATTTTCCACTTCGATGTCCCCATCTTTCCGTCGAAGTGCACGATCTATGCGCGCATTGGCGGCGTTGGACGCGTGTTCAGGCCAGCAGCATCGCCTCGCCTGCCAGCCCGGGCCCAAAGGCAAGCGTCACCCACGGTCGGCGTGCGTTTGCGTGCATGAGCGCATCGAGGATGAACAGAACCGTCGGCGAGGACATGTTGCCATGGTCACGAAGGATGCGACGCGAAAGTTCCACCTTCTGATCGTCGAGCGCGAGGCTCTGCTGCACCGCGGTGATGATGCTCGGTCCACCGGGATGAACAGCCCAGCTCCCCACATCGCGTGTGCCCAGCCCGTGCCCGGCAAGCCAGGGTTCGATCCAGGCACGAGTGTGCGCTCTGAGCAACTCGGGCACGCGCCGGCTGAGCCCCATCTCAAAGCCGTGGTTTCCGATTCGCCAGGACATCTCGTCGGCCGTGTCCGGCCAGAGGCGCGCAGAAAACGAGCGGATCTGTGGCGCGGCCGATTCTTTCACGCTGCGAACAACAGCCGACGCTGCCCCATCTGCAAACAGCGCATTGGCCAGGTCCCGATCGGAAAGCCCGGAGTAGCTGAAATGCAGGCTGCACACCTCGACGCAGCACACCAGCACGCAGGCCGATTGATCCGCAACTGCGAGCGCATGTGCGACGCGCAACGCATTGACGGCCGCATGACAGCCCATAAACCCGATGATGGTCCGCTGCGTGCTTTCCGACAGGCCGAGCGCCCCGATGAGCCGCTGATCAATACCCGGCGATTCCAACCCGGTGCACGATGCCACCACCAGGTGAGTGATGGCGCCGGGGTCTAGTTCTGCCCGCATCAGCGCCTTGCGACATGCGGGGATGGCCATCTCGCAGGCGTAATCGTTGAAGCGGGCGAGTCGGGCCGCGGTGGTCGGGCCGTGCGAGCCGGGGTCACGCTCGTACATCCTCTGCACGCCATCGGCATCGGCAATGCAGAGCCCGCGCCGCTCGATGCCCGTTCGTCGGTAGAGCAGTCGAATCGAGCGTGCATCGGCTTGTTCGCTCAGTTCGCTGGCAAAAGCACACGACTGTGCTTGTGTCATGCTTCCGCGGGGAAGTCCGGTGCCGATGGAGACGATCCGTGCGTTCACGCAGCACCCCCCTGAGCAACTCGACCGAACCGCCCCGACACGGCGCCGCCGATGGGAGGAAGCACTCTGATCAGCCCCATGCAGGCGCGCACGAGCGCGGGGCGCGCGACCAGATGTCGGACAAGTTGGCACCGACGCTGCGCAGCGCCCAACTCCCTCGACACGAGTCGGCTCCATTGCCCGGCGGAAAACGTACCGTCCACCAGCTTCTCGGCCTGGCGCGCACAGAGTTCGCCTGTGCGAATCGCCCAGGTCATGCCTTCGCCGGTAAACGGTTCGACATATCCGGCTGCATCGCCGGCGATGAGCACACGTCCGGCCTCGACGCGATTCCGCTTTCGCGTCAGCGTCGGCGTCCCTCGCAGCTCAAGGTCGCAAGGCAGACAGATCGGGGCGCCCGAGAACTCGACGATGCGTTCGGCGAGTATCCGGGCGCCGCCGGCGTCGCGGATCGCCTTCGGGTCGACCGCTGCTGCGACCAGCATCCGCCCCCCCTGCAATGGTGCAAAGCCGACGTATCCCTCGCGCGCGATGCACATCACGACGGACGCGTCCGGGCATCCGCCTTGTGTGCATACACCTCCCAGTCCGATCTTCGACCCGCTCTGAACACGCCATGCAAAGGCCGGGTCGTGACGGACCGAAGCCCCACCGAGCCCATCGGCGATGATGACCGCCCGCGCGGAGACTGTCCGACGGTCGGCGCCCATGCGAAGCCGGCAGGTGCCGTCCTGATCCACATTGGCCGCGGTGCGGACGATCACGTCCGCTCCGGCCTGTCTTGCAGCCGAGAGCAGCGCAAGGTCCAGGTCGGTGCGACTCACACCGAGCATGCGGCTGATGGGCACGCTGGCAGAGCGGCCGTCAGAACAGACGACAAGCCGGTTCAACGGCTCTGCGCCGGCCAGGGTATGGGCAAGACCAAGTCTCTCCAGCGTCGCGATGCCTCCGTGTGCCAGGCATCCCCCGCACACCTTGAAACGCGGCATGTCCGATCGTTCCACAAGCAGCGTTCGCAATCCCCGGCGTGCCAGTTGCAGAGCGGCGATCGACCCACACGGCCCGGCGCCGACCACCACGGCATCCCACTGCCGGGCACACCTGTCCAGGTTGGCAGGAACGCAGCTCACGCAGGACTCCATCGAAGCAGCATGCGTTGAGGCCAGGCGGCCCGCACCGTCGCTCCAGACAGGCCGGCCTGCTCTGCAAGCTGTGCAAACTCATCCGGGCGAAATGCCGCCCGCACCGAACGTACCGCGTCAACATGCACGATGCGCGATCGCGTCACCAGACGAGATGCCGCCCACGCAAGCATCAAGCCGGTGCGCGTTCTCCGCAAATCAGAGACGAGAAGAAGATGCCCCGCAGCGCCGGCCATGCGCTTGAGCACCTCAAACGCGGTTGGAGATGAAAGATGATGCATGAACAGAGAACAGCAGACAATGTCGAATGAACCCGGCAGCTCCTGTCTTTCGACGTCGATTTTGTATACGTTGAGGTCGATTCCGCAAAGCGCTGCTCGTGATTGAGCTGCTGCGAGCGCGCGCTCGCTGATGTCACATGCCGCCGGCTCGATCGTCAGTCCTTCTCGTGCAGCCCGCCTTGCCAGACTGATCGGAACGTCGCCCGAACCGCTCGCAACATCCAGGAGCCGAGCCGGGCGATTGAGCGATTGCACCACGCTGCGCACGTCGGGCCAGAGGATGCGCCACGCCCGGCTGAGCGCATTCAATCTCGCCAGCCCGCGCAACGCCCGAACATGCGATGCCGGATCGATCGTCGGGTCATCCATCAGCTCAGGCCTGATCTCACGCTGGCGCATGGCGGCGGACTCCCCGGGACAAGGCCGGGCCGACGGCGGCACGGACACAGGCAGTCTATCGGCCCCGCTCGGGCACCTTGCCTCTGACTGGAAAAACAGGACGCCGGACTGCAATAGACCCCGGGCTGGTGCGTTGTCCCGCTCGATTGACGAAGGGAGATAGAAAATGAATCTGAATGACGCACGCGCACCCAGATGTGCAGGAGTCTTCCTTTTGGTCCTTTCTGGAACGGTTCTCGTGACCGGCATGACCCCTTGTGCATCGGCCCAGGGAGGTGGGCTTCCTCCGGTCGTTTTCCCACCCGAAAACCCGTTTTCAGAGTCGAAGCGCGTGCTCGGCAAGATTCTCTTCTGGGACGAGCAGCTTTCGTCAGACAATACGATGGCCTGCGGCACGTGCCACATTCCCGCAAACGCCGGCAGCGATCCGCGCGTGGCAGTGCATCCCGGGCTCGACGGCATCACGGGAACACCGGACGACAAGCAGGCTTCACCGGGCATGGTTCACCAGAATGCACTTGAGCTCTATGAGGCGATCGAGTTGTTCGACCTGCGCCCGCAAGTGACTGAACGGCGAGCCCAGCAGGCGCTGACGGCGATGTTCGCGCCCGAGCTTCTCTGGGACGGCCGTGCGTCCGGACAGTTTGTCGATCCCCAGACCGGGGAGACGGTCATCGCGACCGGCGGTGCTCTTGAAAGCCAGGCTCTCCGCCCGATTGTCAGCAGCGTCGAGATGGCGCACGCCGATCGTGACTGGGATCAGGTGACGCAGAAGCTGGAGCAAGCCTTTCCGCTGGCGCTTGCCCGGGACGTTCCTGCCGACATGGCCGATGCCATTGCTCAGCACCCCAGTTATCCCGAGTTGTTTGCCGAGGCGTTCGGCGACTCGGGCATCACCCCTGCGCGCATTGCCATGGCAATCGCCACGTATGAGCGCACGCTTGTGCCGGACCAGACGCCCTGGGATGCGTTCATGGCTGGGAACAACGGTGCCATGACCCCGCAGCAGGTCAACGGGTGGAATGCGTTTCGCGTGTCTCGTTGCGCGGTTTGTCACGAGCCTCCGACGTTTACGGATCACTCTTTCCGCAATATCGGCCTGCGTCCAATCGCTGAGGACACGGGCCGCCAGGGCGTCACAAACGATCCGGATGATCGCGGACGGTTCAAGGTGCCCACGCTGCGCAACGCCGGGCTCGAGCCACGCTACATGCACACCGGGCAGTTCGGGTCGATTCCGCAGGTGCTCGGGTTCTACGCCAATCCGAACAACCCGTTTATTGACAACCGCGATCCGCTGCTCAATGTGCCGATTGTCTTCGGCCCCAATGCCGGTGATGTGGCCGACTTCATCACCAATGCGCTGACCGATCCTCGCGTCGCCTCGGAGATATTCCCCTTTGACCGTCCCACGCTTCATTCCGAGCTTGTGCCAGGCAATCCGAGGCTTCAGGGCGGGGCCACGGTCGGATCAGGGGGCATCGCTCCTGCCATGGTTGCCAACATGCCGCCGCTCATCGGCGATCAGTCCTTCAAGATCGGCATCGACCGGGGGCTTGGGGGCGCGACCGCGTGGCTGGCCGTTTCGCAAAGCCCCCCGGTCAACGGACAGGTTGCGCGCGACGAGCTGCTCGGACCCGTCACGCTGGCAGGGCTGCTCCCAGGCGAGGGATACGCCACCATGCCGTGGCCGATTCCACGTGATCCATCGCTTGACGGCGCGGTGTTCTTCATGCAGTGGATCGTCGAAGATCCGGCTGCAGCCAACGGCCAGGCGCTCAGCCGCATCGCACGCCTGACGCTGTTCTGCGGCTCGGGCGGCTGCCCATGCCCAGCCGACTTCACTCAGGACGGCACACTCGACTTCTTTGACGTGCTCGCCTATCTCGGAGCGTTCAGCGCCGATCTCGCCACGGCCGACTTCAACAGCGACGGCACACTCGACTTCTTCGACGTGCTTGCCTTCCTCGAAGCGTTCGACGCCGGCTGCCCCTGATTGATCGGCAGCCGGGTGAGTGGCCGACATTCCCTTTCGTGCTCTGCATGAAGCAGGCACAAACCTCCCGCGCAGACGGGAGGTTCTTGTCAGTTGCTGCACTCTGACCGGCCGAGACTGTGCATTCAGCTCTTGACCGCGCCGCTGGTGAGCCCTGAAACGAACTCCTTTTGCAGCATCAAGAACAGCACCGCCGGCGGCAGAATCGAGATCATCGTCCCGGCCATCAGCAATCCGTAGTCCTGCTTGTACACACCACGAAGCTGCGCAACCGCGACCGAAAGCGGAAACTTCTCGGCAGTCTGCAACACGACTTGCGGCGAAATGAAGTTGTTCCACGTGCCAAGGAACGTGATCAGGAGAAAGGCGCCGATCATCGGCTTGACCAGCGGCAACACAACGGCGAAGAAAATGCCTATCTCTGAGCACCCATCGAGGCGCGACGCTTCGAGCAAGTCCGGTGGCACTGACTGCAACACTGCCTGGCGAAACAGAAATACGCCAAACGCGGGCGCAATGGCCGGCAGAATCAACCCTGAAAATGTGTCAAGCAATCCAAACTGGTAAAGCACCTGATAGGTCGGGGCCAAAAGCAGAGGCGGCGGCACCAGCAACGCCCCCAGGACGAGCACCGTCATGGCAAGATTGCCACGAAACTTCAGACGCGCCAGTGCATATCCACCAGCTGCGCAGCACAAGGTCGCCAGAATCGCCGTCGTCGAGGCAAGGAACACCGAGTTGAGCAGCGCCCGGCCGATGCCGATTTCTTCAAACAGTCTGATGTAGTGATCAAGGGTGATCCGGTCCCAGGCGATACCCAGCGGCCCATCGCCTTTGGGGAGAAACGCGGAGGTAAAAAAGTCTTCGCTCGACTTGAGCGACGCGGTCACAAGCCAGATGAAGGGAATCAGCGTGAGCATCGCCAGGGGGATCAGCGCCAGGTGCGCTGCGATTGCCCACATGCTCGATACACGACGGTGTTTCACGGCTCAGCCCCTCTCCCGCGCCAGGCGCATCTGCAAGGCCGCTGCGACGACCAGCATGAGCCCCAGCACCCACCCGATGGCGCTGGCATAGCCGAGGTCTCCGATCTCAAAGCCGTTCTGATAGAGATAGAGCACGATGGTCAGTCCGCGATTGGCCGGGCCCGCGCTGCCATCGAGCATCACATACGGCAGCTCGAAAAGCTGCAGGCTGCCGATGACCGACAGCAGGACGACAAATGAACCGACGGGTCGAATCGCCGGAATCGTCACGTGCCGGAATCGTGCCCACGGTCCGGCGCCGTCGACCGAGGCTGCCTCGACCAGTGATCGCTCCACGTTCTGCAGCGCTGCGAGGAAGTAGACCATGTTGAACCCGACGTACATCCACAGGGTCGAGATGATCAGTGTGGGCATGATGTACACCTGCAGCCACGGAAAATCGAGGCTTGTGCCAAAGGCTGCATGCAACGCCTGATTGACGAGCCCTGACCGCTTCTCGAAGATCAGCCCGGCGAGCATGGAAACAAAGACCATGCCCATGAGCTGCGGGCTGAAGAAGATCAGTCGGTAGATGCCACGCCCGCGAATTTTCGGATGGTTGAGCACCATCGCCAGCCCCAGGGCCAGCGGGAGCTGGATGAGAATCGTGCTCGCGGTGTAGATGAGCGTGTTGCTGACCGCGCGCCAGAAGAGCGGGTCGTTGGCCAGGTGCCTGAAGTTTTCAAGGCCCACCCACACAGACGCCTGCGGGCCATAGGTCTGCTTGAGCGCCAGCACGCCCGCCTGCACCAGCGGAAGCACGAGGAAGATCAGAAATACAAGCACGAAGGGCGCCAGAAGCGCATAGCCTGCCCAGCGGATGCGTGATTGGTAGGCCATGCTCACTGATCGACCTCCAGAAATACGTTGCGCTCCATCTGACGCATCACCGCGCCCTGTGCCCGGGCAAGCTCTTCTCGGCACTTGTCGATCAGCTCTGCCGGGTGACACTTGCCCTCACGCCGGGCCCACTCGGCAACCGCGACGGCAGCATCGCGGAATCGATCCCGCGCAAGCTTGTTGTACGGTGAAGAGGTCCGCGCCGGAACGTCAGGCGCAAGATCAATGTACATGCGCCCCTTGGCCTGACCCGAAAAATACGGATCGGGTGCGTCGAAAACCGGGTCGGACCAGTGCGACTTGACCGGCGTGATGATGTCATTGTTCGAATACAGCTTCTTGGCAAGTTCCTCTGAAAAATACAAGTCCGTGGCGACCTGCCACGAACGCTCGAAGGAGACGGTCGTCTTGGGAATCCCCAGCATCGTCCCGCCCCACACGCTCGTGCGCCTGCCTCCCGGCTCGAATGCGGGTAACGGCATGACCTTGACCTTGCCCGCGAGGTTGGGCATCTGCATGCGCCACACGTTGCACATCCAGTCGGGCATGATGTACGCAACTGCGTAGCCTTCTTCCTTGAGCCGATTCCCCCCGGCTGAAAAATCAGGAACGTCGGCCGCGATGCGCGTCGGGCCCACACACCACGAGACTATCTGCGACAGCGCCCACGCGTTGCGTTCCTGATCCATCACGGCGGCTCCGCGCTCATCAAAAAACCGCCCACCCGCCTGAAGCAGCAACGTCTCGAGCCGATCCGAATCCGTCTCCCACAGGCCGAGCAGATAGCGATCCGGCTTGCCGTCGCCGTCCTCATCGGTCATCAGCGGCGCGAGCACCCGGGCAAAATCGTCCCACGTCTCAATCTGGCTGACATCGATCCCGGCTGCCTCGACGATGTCTGCCCGATACCCCAGCATGACCGGATGCACATCATGCGGCAAGCCGAAAACCCGGCCGCGACTCGTCCAGGGACCAAACGAGGGCTTATTGATCTGCTCCATCAAGCCCGTTTCGACAAGGTGATCGGTCAGATCGGTAAAGCCCACGGCTTCGAGCGGGCCGGTGAATGCAAGCCCGGCCATCTGACGCTCAACTTCGATCAGATCGGCGGTCCTGAGGCCGCCGAAGAAGCCCGACATCATGCGGCGTTCCAGCGCAGCCGTCGCAAGCACGCGCAGGTTGACATGTTCGCCCCCAGCCCGCTCGCGCTGCTCAAGCACCGGTCGGTACAGAGCTTCGTGTTCGAGCGAGAAGATCCACATCTCCAGCCCGTGCTCCCGGTCCGGCTGCCAGACAAGCACACCAATGCTCGAGGCGATCGCCATCAGCGCGATCACGATGGTGCCCAGAGAGAAGCTTCGAATCCAGTTCAGATCGAACACGGGAGTTCATCCGGGGTGGGACCGTCTTCCTGCAGCGTGACCTTGGCGCGAGACCGACACTGCCGGGGGCAGCATCATATCTCCCGCGCAATCTCGTATGGCCCGACAAGCCGGATCGCCGCCACCGGACACAGACCCGTGCTTTCATGCACCGACAGACGCGTCTGACGCAGCTCGCGGAAAACGCCGGGCGCGCCGTGCTCCAGAGAGCTGGTCAGCCAGCGTGCTGCCTCCAGCCCGAGCTGATGGGCGTCCTGACACACGGCGGTGAAGTTTGGAAATGTGCGCAAACGCACGTCTCCATCATCAAAGCCCACAATGGACAAGTCCTTGGGCACGCGGATGCCAAGTTGCAGGCAGCGATGCAAGGCCCCCACCGTGGACAGAGGGTTGGTGAAATAAATCGCCGTCGGCGGCTTTTCCAGCTCCAGCAGACGATTGAGCATCATGAT
Source organism: Planctomycetota bacterium (assembly GCA_003697045.1). Classification (GTDB taxonomy): domain Bacteria; phylum Planctomycetota; class Phycisphaerae; order Phycisphaerales; family UBA1924; genus J022. The sequence goes on along the minus strand of RFGK01000053.1, from coordinate 681 downwards.
CCCACCTTCGGGACTGGCAGGTGCCCGAACCGTCAGGCTGAAGTCGCGTTCAATGCCGGCTGCTGCCAGCGCCTCGGCATAGCCCTGCTCACGATCCTGATGATCCGAATCCATGACGTTATGAATCGCAAGCCCGATGCGCCTGTGCCCAAGCTGAAGGAGATGTTCGACAGCCTGCCGGCTTGCCTGGCGCGACTCGCTGTCGATGAAGTTCACACGCGGATCTTCCGATCGGTCGGCGATGAGAATCGAGGGGATCCCCTCTGCTGCGATCTCCTCGGCAAGCCGGGGCGTCGCTTCGAGTGAACGAATCACCACCCCGCGGACACCCTTGCGGTGAAAAAACTGTGTGTAACTTTCCAGCGGATCGCGGTCGTGCTCGAGGTTGATGATCGTCACGTCGTGCCGACGATCGTTCGCGCCCCGAACAATTCCCGCAAGCAACATGGACTCAAATGTCCCATAGTCTGGCCGAACCGGATGGCTCGGGTAGACCAGCCCGATGACCGTCATCTGGCGCTTTCCGACCTGTGGGAGATACCCGCTCTCCTGTGCTGCTTCGAGCACGCGCTGGCGTGTCTCGGCACTGACATCGGGATGGTTATTCAACGCGCGAGAAACGGTGGCAACCGAGACTCCGAGCGAGCTTGCGATCTTCCGAACCGACGACATATCCGTGCC
>RFGK01000052.1 GCA_003697045.1 Planctomycetota bacterium | reverse complement strand
CAGCGGCATGTCGGGCATGAGCTCGCGCAGCCGGGCCGTCTCACTCGTGGAGCGCGTCGCGCCGACAACCGCCCCGACGCTGGACCAACCCGCTTTGCCGATCCGCCCCCTTGCCATCTCACTGAGCATCTCGGCTGTATGTTCCGCGAGCGAACGCCCCTGAATCTGCAGCGCTTGAAGTCGGCCCGAATCCGGATTGCTCGTGCGACACAGGGCAAAGACGCCGAGGCCGGCATCAAGAAACGGCTCGATCGTCGACGGGCCCATGTACGGGCTCACCGTGATCCAGTCCGCACCCATTGATCGGGCGCCCGAGGCGTAGTGCTCAGCCGATGACCCGATATCGCCCCGCTTGGCATCGAGAATGACCACCAGCCCCAACTCCCTCGCCCGCGCAATCACTTCTTCCAGCACGCGATACCCGAGGCTGCCGAATCGCTCAAAGCACGCGCTCTGCGGCTTGACCACGCCCACGAGGTCCGACACCGCTTCCAGCACGCCGAGACAAAATGCCCGAATCTGCCCGATGCGATCGTCACCACTCGATCGAATCGGCTCGGGCAATCGCTGCAGGACCGGATCGAGCCCCACGCAGGCGGGGCTGTTGCGGGTGCGCATCGCGTCAATGAGCAGATCGGCGGGATGAGTCATGACCTGGGCTATGCTAGCGTTGAAGGGGCAAGTCTTGCCCGAAGCCCCCGGGACTGGAGACTGAGATCACCGATGGACGCACCCAGGCACATCGACCTGAAGAAGGATCGCGGACTCACCATCGAATGGCAGGACGGAACCCGGTCCTCCTTCTCGATCGCGTATCTGCGCAGAATGTCGCCCTCAGCCGACATGCGCGAGCTGCGAAAGGAGATGAGTCGCAATCCTTTGACGATTCTGCCTCGCGCCGCCGCAACCAGTGACATCGTGGCGACCGGGGCCGAGCTTGTCGGAAACTACGCCATACGCATTACCTTCTCCGACGGGCACAACTCAGGGATTTACACCTGGGAGTACCTGCGTCAGCTTGCTGCCGAACAGGACAATCCCGACGAGCGCGCGCCTGGAGACGATGCGGCGCCGCATGACGATCCGCTGGGGCTCGGGCCGTGACCGACCAGCCGCGCGACCTTGCCACGCGCGTGCAGTTCATCCCGGGCATCGGGCCCGCTCGAGCCGAAGCAATGGCCGAGCTCGGATTGACCAATATCGGCCGACTGATCGCTCACCTCCCGTTCCGCTACGAAAGGGAGCGGGCAGAGTCTGCGATTGCCGAGCTCGAAGCCGGTGTCACGGCCTCTGCTCGCGGAATGATCACCGCCACGCGGCTTGCCGGACGCGGACGCAAGCAGCGATTCGAAGCCGTGCTCACCGATGAAACCGGACGGCTCGATCTCGTCTGGTTCAACCAGGCGTTCCTGGCCAGGATCATTCTGCCCGGCATGCGATTGTGGGTGCAGGGCAAGCCAACCCGCCGAGGCGGAACGCTCCAGATGGCCCATCCGGTCTACGAGATTCTCGACCAGGACGAGCCCGAACGCCGACGCGAGCGGCTGAGACCGATCTACCGCGGCACGACACGCCTGTCCACACGCATGATCGAGCAGGCCGTCGCGCAGGTGCTCGACGAGGCGGTAGGACAGATCGATGATCACTTCGACGCGGCGTTCCTCAAGGCACGCGAGATGCCTTCGCTGCGCGATGCGTACCGCATGATGCACGCGCCGGCAAGCGAGCAGGAGATCGCCGAGGCAAGGCGTCGGCTCGCGTATGACGAGTTGTTCATGCTGCAACTGGCCGTGCACCTCAAGCGTCGGCACCTGCGTGAGCGGCTGCGCGCTCCGGAGCTTCCATCAAGCGATGAGATCGAACGCCGCATTCGCGAGCGCCTGCCGTTTGAGCTGACCGGCGCGCAACAGCGCGTGGTGCGCGAAATCACAAGCGATCTGGCTCGCGCCACACCCACCAATCGACTCATCCAGGGCGACGTAGGCTCGGGCAAGACGGCCGTGGCGGCCTGGGCGATGCTCGTGGCCGTTGCCAACGGGCATCAGGCAGCCATGATGGCGCCCACCGAGCTTCTTGCCGAGCAGCATCATGCCGCATTGACCAACCTGCTCGAAGGTTCGCGCGTGCGCATGGCGCTACTCACTTCGAGTATCACAGCTGCCGAACGCGAGCACATGCTCGCTTCACTCGCTCAAGGTCAGCTCGACCTGCTCGTGGGCACACATGCGCTGCTCACCCAGACGGTGGAGTTCAAGTCGCTTGCGCTCGTGGTGATCGACGAGCAGCACCGCTTTGGAGTGCACCAGCGGGCTGCCCTTCGCGCCAAGGGCGGGGACGAAAACTCCACGCCGCACGTGCTCGTGATGACCGCCACGCCGATCCCGCGCACCGTGGCGATGACGCTCTTCGGCGACCTCGACGTTTCCACCATCGACGAGCTGCCGCCGGGGCGTCAGCCGATTGCCACGCGCGTGCTCCCGCCCGATCGCCGCGATGAGGCCTACACCTTCATCCGTGAACGTGTCGACCGGGGCGAACAGGCATATGTCGTCACACCCACCATCGAGGGAGAACAGGCAGCCGGCGTCGAGAAGGTCGTCGCGCAGCTGAGCAACGGGGCGCTTGCCGGCAGGCGGATCGCTGCAATGCACGGACGCATGCCTCGCAAAACGCGCGAGCAGGTCATGGCCGACTTCCGTCAAGGCTCGATCGATGTGCTCGTCGCGACCACCGTCATCGAAGTCGGCGTCGATGTTCCAAACGCGACGGTCATGGTCATCGAGGACGCCGATCGGTTCGGACTGGCGCAGCTTCACCAGCTCCGGGGGCGCGTCGGCCGCGGCTCTGGCAAGTCCGTGTGCGTGCTCATCGCGCAGCCCAGGACTCCCGATGCGGTTGAACGACTTGAAGCCATGCGAACCATCTCCGACGGATTCGAGCTGGCCGAGCGCGACTTCCAGATCCGGGGCCCCGGCGAGCTGATCGGTGCACGACAGTCCGGCGAAATGGAACTTGAGGTCGCCGATCTGGCCCGCGATCTTGATCTCCTGAAAATGTCACGCGCAGATGCGGCCGCCTGGGTCAGGGAATCCCCCAATCTCGACCGGCCGCAGGATGCCCTGCTCCGCCGCCGCCTGAACAAGAAGTACGGGCGGGGGCTCGGGCTGGCCGACGTCGGGTAGCCAAGGCGCCCACGCCACGCGCGAAACTCAAGCCGAAGCGGCTCGACAAGCCCCAAGTCGATTCCACGCCTGATCGCGTACCGAAGATCAAAGGCGGCTCAGTCGATGAGAATGTCGCCCGAGCTGCTCGGTTGGCGTTGCTGCATGAATGCGATGGACTCGGGCGTAGCCGACTGACCCGTCCAGACGCTGCGCGAGGGATACCACGGGTTCGGGTCCGTATAGGACTCATCCTGGCTCATGTGCGAGACATGCCCGTCGAAGTAGGCCGTGTTGATCCCGCCGCTGTGGCGATAGGACGCGAGCTGGTTGTCGGGTGTCGCGACCTGCGAAGAGAACGGCTCACGCCCGTAGGCGGTGGACCCATGCGTGATGGGGTTGTTTGAACAGAACGCCCCGAACGAGCTGGGGGAAGCATCAACGTCGAAGTCGATCCCCACGTCTCGTGCCACGTATCGCGTCCCGTCTGCAAACATGATCTTGTTTGACGGCTGCACCCCGACCTTGTCCAGCCGCGGGCCATAACCGCGCGGCACGGTGGCACAGCTGACCGGATCACGAATCGGGAAAACCGCATTGGGATTGCGAGAGGCGATCCCCTGAGCAAAATCCACGGGATTCTGCGTGTACCACGTCGTCGGCATCAGGTAACTGACAATGTTGTACCCACGTCCCGATTGAAACACGTTCTCGAACAGTTCGCGGTCGCCTGCGCTTGAAACCCCGAACAGCGAATCGTTGTAGATTCTGCGCGTTTCGGCGCATCCCCAGTCGTTGAACAGCTGGGCTGTACGTTCGCCCCGATCGTCGGCCAGGCTGACGGCGTCGCCCATAATCGGGCTCATCCAGTCGCGCGTCGACACCGGTGTCACCGAGTCCTTGAAGCCCTCGATGTTGGCCCGCGTCGGACCATGATTGACCAGGCCCGTGGGCATCCGCTCGATATAGGGCAGGCTCGATGTATTCGGCGAAGCGAAAAACTCCCGGTTGTCACCGATGTAGATCGCCTGGAACTGGCCGATGCCGCGCATGTTGCTGGAGCACACCAGCGAGCGTGCAGCCGAGCGGGCTTTCCCAAGCGCCGGGAGCAGGATCCCGATCAGCAAGGCGATGATCGCGATGACGACGAGGAGTTCGATCAGCGTAAACGCTGCACGCTGGGTCTTGTGCACATGTCGAATCTTCATCTTGGCTCCTCGCGGCCACGAGGCACAGGCCCCGGACCTGAACTCTCTAATTCTTCAATTCTTCAAACGTCTCGGGGGCGCCTCCGAGGGCCTGGCAACTCCCGTCTGCAAGTCCTCGATCGCCTTGAGCTCCTCGGGCTTGAGCGACACAATCTGATCGAGGTGATGGACGCGCCAGGTGCCGTCCTCGCCCTTGGCAATCGGCAACAGCGTGTATTGCTGAGTATCCGGGTTCTTGGCGGGAAGGATCACGCCCTTGCGGCCGCTCACATCTGCGATAAACCGATCCCCCGTAATGACATCCATCAAAACCAGCTCGTCCGGCGTGTCAATCTTCTCCCCGCCGAAGAGGTTCCACGCAAGCAGCCCGAGTCCGCCCAGCAGTCCGATGATGACCACCGCCAACTGCCAAGGTTTCACTTCGTCCATATTCCAGATCCTCCGGCCGCCGAGAGATGCCGGCCTGCGGTAGCAACTCCCCGGAACACCACATCATACCGTACCTGGTTCAGATTCGCACTTGCATGCCGCCTGGGGTACAAAAACCTTCGCAGAAAATTCAAGTTCGACGGGCCTCCCGATGGCAGAGACATACGCAACCCCGCACCCCGAAACGCATGCACGCCCGTCACGTGCGTCCGGACGCTCAGCCAGCAGACCGGCTCAGTCACGAGGCGTCAGGTCCACCACAACAGGGTAGTGGTCGGACGCATATCCGGGAAGCAGATGAGCCTCCTGCCAGTCCATCCCTTCCGGCCCGGCCGTGGTCCCAAGCACAAATGCCGACTCGGGCTTGATCTCTCTCATCGCCTGTTCGTTGGCCAGAATCAGGTCAATCCGTCGGCCCGAGGCGTGCGTGACCCACTCCGGCCCGCTCCGCTCGCCGACAATATCCCCAAACCCCGCATCGAGATACATCTTCACGCTCTCATCCGTCGTCTGGGCGTTGAAGTCCCCCAGAATCACAACGTTGCGATCAGGATTCTCGGCCATCAGCTCGGCGATCACCTCAAGCGTGCCCCTGACCTCGGCCTCGCGCCAGTACGACGAATAACGCCCGCTCTTGTGGTGCACGACGATCAACGTCAGCCGGTACGCATCCCCCCCGGTCACATCGCCGGGAACCTCGACTTCCACCATCAACGGCGAACGATGAAAAACAATCTCCTCTCCGGCGTACCAGTTCTCCTGGCTGCCGTACTTGTCCGGATGGATCCCGCCCAGCGGCCTGCGAATCCACTGACGATGATCCACAATCGGAAACCGGCTCAGAACGGCCTGCTCGATCCCACGCTCGTCGCCGGCGTCCAGTGAAACCACATGCTCATAGCCCATGTCCGAAAGATACTCGTCTCGAAACGCAATCAGCGCCTCACGCGATTCAATCTCCTCCACCGCAAGCACATCGGCATCGATGCGGTGCACAGCTTCTGCCACCGCCTGGCACTCCGACGCAGGCTTCGTGTCGTCGATGTCCTCAAAACGTCCTGAAAGTGCCGGATCGTCCACATCATCGAACAGATTCTCCACGTTGTATGTCGCGATGCGGATCGTGCCCGGTGTGCGAGGCCTCGGCTCAGCAACACCCCACCGATGAAACGCGGCCGGGTCAACATCCTGAGGTCCGACCGCCAGTTGCTCGGTTTGAGGCTCGGCATCGACCGAACCGTTCCGCTCTGCCTGTGAGGCGCGATCGGCTGCCTGCTCAAGGCTTTCGCTGCGTTCACAGCCCGCAAGTCCGACCGTTGCGACGAGGACCACGAGCCACCAGATCCGTGCCATGCTGTGCCTCCAAAACCCAAATGCTCTGACTCACCACAGCCGAAAGCGTAGGGGCGAGTTTCCCCCACACGCCTTGCCCGCACAGGAATCGACGCATCTCCGTGTGCCGATCGACGGGCGCCCATACGCTTTCCCGTATGCAGGTGATTCTTGCCAACCCACGAGGCTTCTGTGCCGGCGTTCGCATGGCAATCGACGTCGTCGATCAGGTGCTCGAGGTCTTTCCCGATCGAGCCATCCATGTGTATCACGAAATCGTGCACAACAAGCACGTCGTGGGGCGTTTCCGCGAACGCGGGGTCAGGTTTGTCGAGTCGATCGACGATGTCCCGCCGGGTGAAGTCGTTGTGTTCAGCGCCCACGGCATCAGCCCCGAAGTGCGCGCTCAGGCCGAGCGGCGGAACTTGATCGCCATTGATGCCACGTGTCCGCTGGTGACAAAAGTGCATTCCGAAGCCGTCCGCTACGCCCGGCAGGGATACCAGATTCTGCTCATCGGTCACCGCAATCACCAGGAAGTCATCGGAACCTGCGGCGAAGCGCCCGATGCCATTCAGATCGTCGAGACGCCCGAAGATATTCCCTCGCTTGATATTCGCGATCCCGACCGGCTGGTCTATCTCACGCAGACGACGCTTTCCACCGATGACGCCCGCGTGATCATCGACGCGCTCAGGCAGGCGTTTCCGAACATCAAGAGCCCGCCCAGCGAGGACATCTGTTACGCGACGACCAATCGTCAGCACGCCGTGCGCACGTTGGCGCCGCTGTGCGAGCTGGTGCTCATCGTGGGGTCACAAAACAGCTCGAACTCGAAGCGCCTGACCGAGATTGCCGAGAATGTCGGCACGCGCGCGCAACTTCTCGACGATGTGTCCGATCTCGACCCGGCATGGTTTGAAGGTGTCAACAACGTGTTGCTTTCCGCCGGAGCCTCGGCGCCGGAGGACCTTGTCGCCGGGATCTGTCGCGAGCTGGTAGCCCGCTTCGGTGCGACGCTGGCGCTGGGAGACGTCGTCGAGGAAAACGTCGACTTTGCCTTGCCCGGCAATCTGCGCAAAGCCATGCGCGCCCGCGGCATCGATCCGGAAACCCGGCGCATCCGCGTCGAACCACCGCAGATTCTCGAGGCAATCTACGGTTCAACGGCCGTGCCCCTGACGATCGAAGGCACATAACGACAACCTTCGCATCAACGAAAACCCACAGGAAGGCTTGTCCGCGCCGTGCAGACAGCCCATCCCGGGCGATGTCATGCAGCAGCCTGCGCCTGCGCCCCATACCCAAGCACCGCAAGCGCCTCGCTCGTACACAGGTCCATCAACTCGCGCTCGACCTGAGGCGTCAGCTCCGGGCCCCATCGCGCCACGCTGTGCGCATGCGGCCGTTCGTGAGCCCGCGTGTTTTCATCGCCGTACCCCTCGTGGTGGTCGGTTCGGCCGTACTCGATCATGCACGGGTCAAACGCAACGCCGATGTGCGCACAAACCGCGCGCATCGATCTCTCAGGATTGACGCAGACATCCTCGTACCGGATCAGCACCGTGCGATCACGATGGGCGCCGACAAACCCGGCCAGCCGGCGCACATCCCCGGCAACTCCCTTGATGCGCGACGCGATCGACGACGCATCGGCATGCCTCCAGGTATGCCTGGACCAGAGGATCCCACGCGGATCGCGCGCCAGCACGATGAAGCGGGCAGCCGGAAACATCGTCGGAAGAGCGCCGGCAATGTTGAGATACATCGGGGTCTTGTCCACGTACACCTCTTTGCCTGCCGGCAGGGTCTGGTGGTAAAAACGCCCCGCAAAGGCGCGGCAGCACTCAACGAATCCCGCCTGCGAGAGATGATTCTTCAGTGCAGCAGCAGCCTGGGCAGGGTTGTACCTCGGACAGGTGCCCACGCCTTCCCACAGATTGACCAGCGGGAGCAGAAACCACGTCTCGGCCGGGCTGTGCACGAGCGGGTGCGAGTCAAGCATTTTGCGCACAAGGGTCGTCCCGCTCCGGAAAGCGCCGAGAAGAAAGGCAAGATGCTGGCCCTGTTCGAGCTGCGACGCGGTGGGGGTCATGCCCACAGCATCGGCCGAAGCAGGCCGTCCCGACAACCGGCCGATGCACGGGGCGAAT
>RFGK01000283.1 GCA_003697045.1 Planctomycetota bacterium | reverse complement strand
TCCGCTCGGGAGCGTCTGATACCAGTAGGCAGTTGAAGCGATGTCGTCGGTGAGCGGCTGATACTTCGTTGTCTCATACCAGCCCAGCGCCTGCACGGTCACCCGCAGGTCTTGTGCAAAGCGCACCGGATCAGGGATATGCCAGCGATAAAGCCCATGCGTGGGCACGCGAGGGCCCCATTTTTTCCTGTATCCGTGCTCAAACTGACAATAGCCGAGAAACGGAGTCGAGTAGGTTTGTGGTGGAAGCGCGGGATCGTCGTGGTCCATGACGAATCCCCACGCGCCACCGAAGTAGTCCTCGGTGCCGGTGCCGCAGATCGTGGGGCTGTCGGGGGCGTCCCCGTCGATGAAAAACTTGACTTCGCCCTCTCCCCACCAGCAACTGCTGAGTTGATTCCACACGAGGTATGTGCCGACGTAGTGCCCGGTACCCGAGACGGTATCGAGAATGACATGCTCGGGGCTTTCTCGTGTCGTCATGCTTCGGTTCCAGGCGACGTGCAGATAGCCGACGTCTTCTGGAAGATCCTGTTCGGCGTAGATGATCTGGTAGAAAAAGTCGGGGATGGCGGTCGTGCCGTCATTGCGCACGGTGATGCGGATGCGCTTGCGAAAGGGCATCGGCCAATAGCAGTTCTGTCCACCCATGGGATTGACAGCGATCGGCAGCGAGTTCACAAGCGCCCTGCCGTTGACTCCATTGGCAAAAAAATCGCCGAGCGGGCAGCGAATGGAGGGGTGATCCTGACCGTCATAGAAAACTTCGAGCGCGATGTGCCGGTGCACACCTTGGAGGACGGTGCACCAGATGTGCTGGATGACGCCGGGGCCTTGGATGTCGGCAAGCGTCAGCGTCTGCCCGGGCTCGAAGTTCTTGAGACACGGGCGGACCTTCCATCCCTTGCCAAGCTCGCTGGCAGCCTGCGTGCAGTGGGGGTCGTCTCCGACGTTGGCTTGCGCACCTCCGCCCTTGAGCCCCTGGGGATTCTCAGCACTGATCGAGCGGGTGCGGGCGTCGGAGATACGGACGATCGAGGCAAGATCAAACATGGCCGACTCCTGGGTAGGCACAGTGTAGGAGCAGGCTTGCATGATCCGGCCCCGGCCGATCAAACGCTGGTACTCAAGCGTCCGTTCGAGACATCGCGGCTGCCAACAGCCGTCTCACAACGCAGCCCGCGCGCAGCGTGAGATGCGCACCAACTCCGATCTGAAAGCTGGACACCAGTTTCGGCCGATTCCCCGGGGTACATGCCTTACAGCCCTGCATCAGTCCTGCTCATTCTCTTGCCTCCGGGTCATCAGGCAAGGCACTACATGCTTGCGATGTATCGTGCATGCGAGCGACTCGGCATGGCCTGCCGCACGCTTGAGATTCAGCCACTGCGCGACCAGATCGCTCGTGCCGCGGACCCTCGTGCAGCGATGCGCACCTTGTCCCGTAATCTTGCGGGCTTGGTGCGGTCAAACCAGATTGGGCGTGTCCTCTCGTATGCCACTGCGGGGACGGTGGATCTGGGGCTTGTGCCCACGCCGGACGGCCCGGCCACGATCTGGAATGCCCTCGGCGTACCTCAATCCATCTTGTGGACGGATCATCCAAATTGGGCAGCCGAGGGGCTGGCGCTGCAACCGGGCGCCTGTGCCGCGCTGGGCCATGAGCTGAACACCCACTGGCTCAAGTCGCAGGCAGCCGCAGAGGAAGCCCGGGCGACCCTTGGGTGGCGCAATATCTGCGCGATGCCGGTGGCTGAGGACTACGAACTGCTCACACCGATTGACAACGTCGAGGCGGTCCACGACGTGGTAACCATCGTCGGCTCGCTGGCGCGATTGCCGGAGAACGTCGAGGCCTTTCTCGAGTGCGATGATCCGGACCCGCAGGAAATCGATCTTGCGATGGTCGGGCCGGTGCGTGATTGCTGGCGTGAGAGGGTGTGCGTGGATGCACCCGATTCGACTGCTCTGGATCGGTTTGCAGCCGATCTTCTCGAACGGCGGGCCCATGAGCCGGCAGCTTCGGTATGGACCCTGGCGCGACGCCTCGAACCCGAGTACGGTCAGGTAGTGGATTGGCTGATGCAGACGCCGCGTCGATGGTACGAAGCCGAGGCCGTGCTTCGACAGGCGGCAGGTTGGCGCCGGACCTTCTGGACCGCGTGGCTTGCGCGGCGAGTCAACGTGGGTGTCTATGGGTGCTCGTCGGCAGAGATCGGAATCGACCAGCCCGCCGGTGCGGCCGGCTGGGTGGCATACGACCATCAGCCCATGATCTACGCGCGGGGCAAGTGTGCGCTCAACATCAACCAGTCTCATGATCAGGCGGGCGCCACGCACAAGCCGTTTCAAATCGTGGCTTCCGGCGTGCCATGCGTGCATCACGCAACCGCGGAGCTGAGCGACTTGTTTACGCCGGGCAGAGAGATCGTCACATTCACGCGCGGGCCGGAGTTGCTCGCAGCCGTCGATCGGCTCTGCGCTGACCCGGAACTGCGCGCCTCGCTTGCCGACCGGGCGCTGGCCCGGGCCCGGCGTGAGCACACATGGGAACATCGCGTCAAGGCCATGCTCGAAGTCGGTGAACACGCACCGATGCGCGTCGCCGGCTAGCCAGCGTCCTCAGTTGCCAGTCGCAAGACCTCGCGTGCAACCAGCACGCTGGAATCATAAGTCGGAAGCGACCATCCCCCTCGCTCGGAAAGCAGCGCAGCCTCGGAACACCCGAACAGCACCGCATCGCATCCGTCTTCACCCATTCGGTCGACGATTCGCTGCAACTCGGACAGCGCACTCTCGCTGATGAATCCGAAGGCCAGCTCCGACAAAATGATGCGCTCAATCGTGCTGACATCGTCCGGAGCGGGCTTGGTGATGTGGATGCCCTTGACCCCCAGATGGGCCTGGTAAGTCGATCCCGACATGACGATCGACGTGCCGATGATGCCCACACGCCGGTGTCCTCCCGAGGCGACCGAATCGGCGACAACCTCGGCCATGTTGACCCACGGAATCGGGGATGAGCGCGTCACCAGCGGCAGCGCATACTGGACCATGTTGTCGGGCGTAAAACAAATCTCCGCGCCAATGGCAGCAAGAGTCTCGGCCGACTGATGCAGCAGCGCCGCAACCGCACGCCAGTCGTCACGCTGCACGGCCTCGAGGTATCGATGCCACGGCAGATTGAATACCGAAAACGGGGGGTGCTGGTCCGGGGGGAGCGTTTGACCGGCGATTCGGAACAGATGGCGGTAGCACAGCGCCGAGCCGATGGATGCGACGCCGACCATTCCGATGTGCTTGGGCAAGGCTCTGCTCCGATTGTTGAAGTGCTCACCATACTCGCTTGTCAAGACCCGTTCGTCAATACCCCATCAAGGGTAGGGGCGGGTATCATCGGGCCCTGCGATGTTCTACGCACTTTTGGCCACGCTGCCGGCACTCCTGCTTCTCTCCGCTCTGGCTTCAGGTTCCGAGACGGCGCTGTTCAGTCTCACGGCACTTGACCGCGAGGATATCCGACATCGTGCCCCGAATGCTGCCCGGGCCATTGATCGACTGCTCGCCCGACCGAGGGTGCTGCTCATTCTCGTGCTGGTCCTCAACATGACCGTCAATGTGACGTATTTTGTGGTCAGCTCAATTCTCACCCTGCAGGCACCCGACCCGGTCGAAGCCACTGCTGTGAGCATCGGCTCCGTCTTGGCAATCATCCTGTTCGGCGAAGTGTTTGCCAAGGTTATTGCGAGCACGAGGCCCGGAAGCGTCGCAATGAGAGTGGCCCACCTGCTCCTGGGGGCTCGCGGACTCTTGGCGCCCGTGCTCTTTGCGCTGGATCGGTTCGCCGTGGCGCCTCTGGCGCGCGTTGTGCATCCTGATCCCAACGACAGCCGCGTGCGCCGGGAAGAGCTGACCGCGCTGATTGATCAGGCCGGCGATGCCCTGAGCGACTCCGAACGGCACATGCTGCGTGAAGTGATCTGGCTGCGCGATCGACGGATTCGCGACATCATGATCCCGCGCGTCGACCTGCGTTGGGTCGAACCGGATTGGAAGCCCGGCGACGCACTGCCCCCCGGACAGGAGTTTGTCCCCATCTCCAACGACGGGCTTCACCGAAACGTGTTGAAGACCATCGACGCGCGGTGTGCACTTGTGGGGCGCTTTGATGCATGCCTTTCCGATCCCGTTTTCGTCCCCGAGCAGGCAAGGCTCGATCAGTTGCTTTCGCTGCTCGCCAGGCGCGGGGTCGAACATGCCTACTGCGTGGATGAACTCGGCGAAGTGTCGGGTCTTGTGCGCATTGAAGACGTGATCGATGAGCTGGTCACCGGCGTTTCAGCAACCGATGCCGACGAAGTCGTCATGCTCAGGCTCGGCGTCTGGCGCGTGCCCGGACGCATGCCTGCACATGACCTGGCCGAGTTGTTTTCCGTGCCGGAGATCGAGAGGGTCGCGGCCAAGGCGCGGGTGAGCACGATCGGGGGGCTGGTGCTGGCAGGTCTGGGGCGCGTGCCGAGGGAGGGCGATTCGCTTGATATCGCCGGATTGCGTTTGACCGTGGCTCGCATGCGGGGCAGAGCCGTGCTCGATGTCGAAGTATGCCCACTCATCCCGGGGACGAGCGATGCATGACGCCATGGTGGGTGCAGTCTTGTTCCTCGTCGGGATGAGCGGCTCGGCGCTGTGCAGCGGTCTGGAGACTGGTTTTTATTGTGTGTCCTCGCTTCGGCTCCGCGTGCGTCTGGGAAGCCCGGGGGTTGATCGCCAAGCGGTGCTCGTCAAGCAGGAGCTGGACAGCCCCGATCGCTTGCTCACCACTTTGCTGATCTGGAACAATGTATTCAACTACTTGTCATCACTGGGGCTTGCAGCCGTCATGCTGGCGTGGGGGGTTCACGAAGGTCTGGTCATTGCATTCCAGGCGCTGGTGCTGACTCCGGTGTTGCTGGTGCTCGGCGAATCGCTTCCCAAGGAAGTCTTTCGCGTGCGTGCAGACGAGCTTCCATACAGGTTGATCGGGCTGGTCAGACTCGCGCGGCTGGCTGCGATGCCGGTGCTTCCGATGGTGCTCGGGTTTGCCCGGCTGGTCGTGCGGGTGACCGGGGGGGCGAGCAGCGCGAGTGGGCGTGGCAATCTCATCGCTGCGCTGCTCAAGGAAAGTGCGCTCCATGGTGCGATCAGCTCGGTCCAGGCATTGTTGATCGATCGAGCACTGGAGCTGACGCGCACGCCGGTGGTTCGGTATGCGCGACCGCTTGAAGGCACCCTCATTGATCCGTCCGACCGTGCGGCGGTTTCCAGGGAAAGCAAAAAGTGGGCACCGGAGCCCCTGGTTGTCTTGAGGGCAAGGAACAAGGTCAAGGGCATCGTCGATCCGCTCGCCAACCCCGATGACCCCCTGGCCGTGAGTGAGCCGGTGCGGATCGAGGCTGCCACAAGTGTGCGAGATGCACTGGCGCGACTGGCAGCGGCGGGCGCTCGCCTGGGCGTGGTCACTGAAGGGGATCGTGATATTGGCATTGTGACGATGCGGGCGCTCACACAGCCGCTGATGGAAGCGCTGAGGCGTGAAGAGCGAGCGAAATAATGGGTCGTGCGTGCGTGTTCAGAGCCGGGGCGGATGCTCGCCTGAAGGGTGGCAGCGAATGAAGCGAGTTGTTTTCGGACTCATCGTGCTGGGTTTGGTGTTCTGGTCATTGGTCTTGCCACGCCTGGGTGGGGTTGCCCCCAAGCCGGGGATTTTTGAGCGGGAACTGACGCTTTCGGCCGCACTTGATGAGAGCGAACGCACGGGCCGTCCGGTCCTTGCGGTCGTCACTGCGGATTGGTGCGGCGCATGCCAGGCGCTCAAGCGTGGTGCGCTGAGTGATCCCGAAGTCGAAGCCCTCGTCAAGGCTTCGTTCGTCCCGGTGTATATCGACGCTGACCGCGCCGGCGATGACGTG
>RFGK01000282.1 GCA_003697045.1 Planctomycetota bacterium | reverse complement strand
TGGGTCACCGGGCAAGCCCGGGATCGGGCATTCGCTCACGCTTCGCCGCCTCTGTCTTGATCTGCTCTGTTCGTCAGGACAAGCCCGAGGCTGGGCGGGGGAGACGGCCGCACTGGAGAGAAGGGCCCATCCGGCGTTTTTCGTCTCTTGAATGCGCATACCTGGATTTGGTTTCCCTGCACGGCTGTTGCTCGTCTCCCAGCCAATGCAAGCCCGAGAACTCACTATATTCGCATTTTGTATGGACCCTCCAGGCGATCGACTGGGTGGAGAGGCAAAAAGGCACAATCAGCTTCGGAATCTGGTTGCCGCTTGCGGAAGCGCGTGTACCTTCGAGTCAGGTCAGGAACGAATCGTTCGTTTCGCAGGAATGTCCTTGTTTGGTACAAACCAGAGAACAAGAGAAGTGAGGAGAATCTCCATGAAGAACACGCTTGCCATCGTTGCCATCGCTGGAATCGCCGCTGCTGCCACCGCCAGCGACTTTGAGATTTACATGGTTGCCCCGGCGACGGCCAACCCCGGCGACACCTACACCGTCGAGGTGTGGGGCTCGGTTTCGGGCGGTCAGTGGGTTGACGGCGTCAGCGCCATGGCGGGCTTCGGCATTGATGCCATCGCCACGGCTGGTGCTTCCGGCGTCGCTGCCAACGGCGGCTCGGTGATTGCTGACTGGGCTGCGTCCTTCGGGACCGATGGCACGGTCGTCGGCGCCGATCTGATCGGGACCTCCGGTGGTCAGCTCGCCAACGTCTTCAATCTCAACCCCAACATCGACATGAGCAACCCCATCATGCTCTTCACCTTCGATGTGACGGTTGACGCTGGGTTCGTGGGCGACATCACCTACACCCCGGCCAACCCCAACCCCAACGGCGGCTTGGCCTACTACCCGGTCAGCACCGAGGGTGCTTCGGTCATCGCTCCGAATGACGATGGCACGACGCTCACCCTCACCGGCGCCACCACCAGCATCATTCCGGCACCGGCCTCTCTGGCCCTGCTCGGACTCGGTGGCCTGGTTGCCCGTCGTCGCCGCTAATCTCGGTTGATCGACTCTGATTTCAAAGGACCCCGGCTTCGGCCGGGGTCCTTCTTTTTGTCCGTTCCTGGGGCATTTGCACCGATCAAGCAGCTCTGGACCACGATGCTGCGGGTCAGGCACGCCGCCATTCCGAACAGACTCCTGTCGCATCGGTACAATTCGTAGTTTTTTTCCGAATTGACTTGAAGAACATCGAATTGAGGCTTGATCGCCATTCCCGCTTCGGCTATCTTGACTCCAACCCCATCTGAGTGAAGGGGGAGTGAACACAGACCATTCGAGGCGAATGGTATTTCGTCTGTACCCTTGTGAGGAGAGCTTGACATGAAGAGCGTTTTTGCGATTACTGCTGTTGCCGGTTTGGCCGGTGCTGCCCTGGCCCAGGATTTTGTGATTGCGGCGTCCGCTCCTGCGGCCGTCAATCCCGGTGAGACCTACACCGTGGAGTTCTGGGGCTCGGTCAGCGGCGCCCCGTTTGTTGATGGCGTGAGCGCCATCGCCGGCTTCGGTGTTGACGCGCTGGGCTCCGGCTCGGTCGCCAGCGTCACCGACGCCAACATTGCTGCCTGGGCTGCCGGCTTCGGTGTCTCCGGCGTGGTCATGGGATCCGACGTTGTGGGTATCTCCGGCGGTCAGCTGGCCAACATCTTCAATCTCAACCCCGGCATCGACCTGAGCAACCCCATCCTGCTGTTCTCCATTGACGTGACCGCTGGGGCCTCCGGCTCGATCACCTACGTCGCTGGCAACCCCAACGTCAACGGCGGTCTCGCGTTCTATCCCGATAGCACGCAGGGCGCCTCGGTCGTCGCTCCGAACGACGCCGGCACCACGTTGACCTTCATCGAAGCTACCACCACCATCATCCCGGCTCCGGCCTCGCTGGCCCTGCTCGGACTCGGTGGCCTGGTTGCCCGTCGTCGTCGCTAATCGACGTCTGACAGTCTGAACAGATGCGACCCCGGTCCTCTTGTGACCGGGGTCGATCTTTTTGTGTGCGCATGCGTGTTGGTTCTGATGCAATCTCCAGCCGATCGTCTGACCGGTGCGCACGTTCACTTCCCGCCGCGCACTCTTCTTTGCCTATGGTTGTGCATGGCAAGCACACGGACCAACAAGACCGAACTGGAAACTGTCGAGCCGATTGGCGCACGTGTGCTGATCCGCAAGGACGAGGACAAGAAGCAAACCAAGACCGGCATCCATCTTCCCGACAAGATCGAGATCCCCACGCTCACCGGGCGTATCGTCGCAATCTCGGCCCAGGTCGCGAACGACGACGACTACCCGATCAAGCAGTACGATCGCATTCTGTTCAATCCCAAGCATGGCATCCCCGTCGATTTTGAGGGCGACAACCGTCTGTTTGTCATCCCGGTCGAAGACATTGTCGCCGTCTTTCGCAAGGGAAGTCACGATCGCACCTCGTGAGAATGTCGATACGTCGTGATGGATGGGCTGGGCGGTTGGCGGCGTGCCACCAACTGTTCTGAGCCGGATCGGCCGTCCAGGACGAGTGGTTCCAGATCAGGTTCAGCCTGGATACCCTCATTGCAGTGAATCGTGATCCTGCCTCCATTCTCCGTCTGCCGCTCGATGCGCTGCCCGACCCGCTGCCGATTCCGCCGATCGTGCGCCGGGCTGGGCAGTCTCCGATCAACCTGTCGCTTCGCCCGCCCGGATCGAAGAGTCTGACCAACAGGGCCCTTCTGCTGGCCGGTCTTGCCGAGGGCACCTCCACGGTCCATCACGCGCTTGTCGGCGCCGATGATACCGAGCGTATGCTGAGCGCCATTGAGAAGCTGGGCGCCCGGGTCGATCGATCCGACCCGGAATCTGTGCGCATTCGCGGCGTGGGCGGCTCATGGCGCGTTGGGCCGGAGGGGACGGATGTGTTCCTGAACAACGCCGGAACTGCGACGCGGTTTCTGGCGGCTTCGGCGATTCTTGCAACTGGTCCGGTGACCATCGACGGAAACGAGCGCATGCGTGAGCGTCCGCTGGGTGAGCTGATCGAGGCACTTCGGACACTCGGCGCGCAGGTGCGAGAGCTCGGACGGCCCGGCTGTGTGCCCGTCCGGATCACGCCGCCGGCCGGATGCTGTCCCAAGACGACTTTGCTCAAGTTCGGGAAGACCCAATCGAGCCAGTTTGTAAGCGGTTTGCTGATGACTGCATCTTGTCTGCCGCAAGGCCTCACGCTCGATCTCGGGCCGGAACCCACCAGTGTCTCGTATGTCGATATGACGGTGCGTCTGCTCGACCAGATCGGCGTCGTGGTGCGGATGAGCGAGCAGAACCGCATCATTCGGGTGCTGCCGGGTTTGCGCGCCTTTGAGCTTGATGTCGAGCCTGATGCAAGCGGTGCGACGTACTTCTGGGCTGCCGGTGCGTTGTTGACCGACGCGGCTGTGCGCATTGCTGCCATTGACGCGAACAGTCTTCAGGGAGACGCTGCATTTCCCGACCAGCTCGCACGGATGGGCGCCCGCGTGCGATACAGCGAGAACGAGGCCGAACCATGGGTTGAGTGTCGCGGGCCCGATGCGCTGGCACCAACGCTGACGGATGTGCGCACGATGCCGGATGCGGCGATGACGCTGGCGGTGTGCTGCGCGTTTGCCTCGGGGACGTCGATCCTGCGTGGCGTGCGCACGCTGCGTGTCAAGGAGTGTGACCGGATTGCAGCCCTGCAGGCCGAACTCGGAAAGCTCGGCGTGCGCGTCGAGTGTGATGTGAACGCCGATTCGGACGTCATGACGATCACGCCTCCGAGTGTGAACGGTCGCGTCGGGGTAGCATGCGATGCAGATGCCGGGCGCATCGAGTTTGACACGTATGACGATCATCGCATGGCCATGTCGCTG
>RFGK01000281.1 GCA_003697045.1 Planctomycetota bacterium | reverse complement strand
TCGGCCCGCCGATCTACCCCAAGTGGGTGTTTTACTACTACGCCACCCACCTGCGCTGGGTTGCCGATCCGAGCTTCGTCTTTGATATCACCGGGCTTGTGGAACGCAAGATCGCATCGATCCGTGCCTACGAGACGCAGTTTGTGATTCCTGAAAAGAACCGCGGCATTGTCGAGTGGCTCGAAGCGAGCGCCCGTTACTTCGGCAGCCGCATCGGCACACCCGCCGGCGAACCCTTCTTCACCAAAGAGCCTGTCGGTCTGGTGAACTTGTCAGCACTGGCATAGCTCGTCCGCCCCCCGGCGTGGGGTATCCTTCCTCACGCATGACCAGCCCAACCGTCCAGCTTCTGATTCCGGACATTGCCCAAATGCTCGAGGCGGGCCAGTTCCGTGAGGTGCGCGAAGCTTTGCGACACCTTGCTCCTGCCGATGCGGCCGAGTTGATCCATGAGCTGCAGGAACCGGCTTCGGCGGTTGCCTTTCGTGTCCTCCCGCGCGATGAGGCAGCCGAGATCTTTTCCGAACTTCCCCCCGAAAGCCAGGAAGAGCTCATCTCACAGCTCGGCGATGAGCGAGCAGCCCGCGTCATCGAGGAGATGGACCCGGACGACCGGGCCAAGCTGCTTGACGAGCTCCCCGCCGAGGTCAGCCGGCAGATCATGCAGAGGCTGACCCCCCAGACACGCCGGATCACCCAGACCATCCTCAACTACCCGCCCGAAAGCGTCGGGCGGCTCATGACCCCGGACTATGTGCGCGTCCGACCGGAATGGACGGTTGCCAAGGCGCTTGAACATATTCGCAGGTGGGGCCGTGACGCCGAAACCATCAACTGGGTCTTCGTGATCGACCGCAAAGGCCAACTCATCGACGACCTCCGGATTCGCGAGATTCTTCTTGCCGATCCCGAGCAGACGATCGAATCGCTCATGGACCACGAGTTCGTATCGTTGTTTGCCAAGGACGACCGCGAGGAGGCGGTTCGTGTGATGGCTCGATACGACCGCAACGCTCTGCCCGTCGTCGATTCCAGGGGCGTGCTCGTCGGCATCGTGACCTTCGACGACGTTGCCGACGTTGCTGAGGAAGAGTTCACCGAAGACATCCACAAGCTCGGCGGCCTCGAAGCATTTGATGAACCATATGACAGTGTCGGCCTTGCCACGATGATTCGCAAACGCGGCGGATGGCTCGCGCTGCTCTTTGTCATGCAGGTCGGAACCATCGGCATCATCAGCTTCTTCGACGATCAACTCGCAAAGGCTGTGGTCCTCGCTTCGTTCATCCCACTTGTGATCAGCTGCGGCGGTAACACCGGCAGCCAGGCTGCCACCATTCTCGTCCGCGCCCTCTCGCTCGGACAGATCTCCGCCCGCGACTGGTGGTACGTCGCACGCCGCGAACTGCTCACCGGGTTCGGGCTCGGAATCGTCCTCGGACTGCTCGGCTTCATCACCGTCAGCATCGCCAACTCGGTCGGGTTCGTCCAGACCGAGCACGCACTCCAGATCGGTGCCGCCGTGGCCGTCAGCGTCATCCTGATCGTCACCTGGGCCACCATCGTCGGCTCAATGCTGCCCATCATTCTGCGCGGACTCGGACTCGATCCGGCAACATCCAGCACGCCTCTCGTAGCCACGCTCATGGACGTCAGCGGCTTGACGATCTACTTCGTCGTGGCGATGGTGCTGCTGCATGGCGTCGTGCTCTAATCGAACAGCGACATCCGCCGCTGCGAACCGGCAGACCGTGCCAAACGAACTCAAGACTCAGTGACGCCAGGGATATGCCGACTCCAGTGCTCTTACTCTGATCCGAGCGCGGGCAGGTATTTCTCAGGATTCGCCTTGAACTTGCCCGCACACCGCTCGCAACAAAACCGCACGAGCCGATCGCCCGCGACAAGCTCGATGGCGTCTTCATCAAGTTGTTCGCCCGAAACCGGACACACCTTATTCGCTGAGGCACGCTGGCGTTCGGCATACGCCCGATCCAGCTTTGCCATGGACGTAACCGGGTTCTTCTCAAACGTGTCAATGCAGGATGCGCAGCAGAATCGCACCAGCCTGTTCATGCAAAACCGCTCGACCGGTTCTCCCATGCTCCCAAGCTCGTTTCCACTGATCAGGCACGTCTGAAGCGGGTAGGACTTCCGCTGACGCTCGGCGATTTTCGCGTCAAGCTCGGCCAGCACGGGGTTCGGATCAGCGGCGAACTTGCCCGCGCAGCGCTCGCAACAGAATCGCACAAGCCGGTTTCGGTAGATGACGTCCACACCAGTGAACGTGCCCTGCTCAATCATGGATTCACCCGAGAGCACGCACGTCGTCAGCGGATAGTGCAGCCGTTGCTGAGCGATCATCTGCTCATCGATCTTGGCCAGATACCTGCCCGGGCTGAGCTGAAACTCGCTTACGCAATCCTCGCAGCAGAAGCGAATCTCGCGTCCTTCGTGCATGAGCACGACGGGATCGCCATTGATTTCGTGCCCCGAGACAGGACACGATTGCAGCGTATACGCCCATCCGTTCGCTGCCTGCCCGGAAGGCTTGGCTCCCTGCTCGACCTTCTGCAATCCCGGCTCCCGGCCGGCAAGCGCCAACTGCACAAACTCGTCGCGCCGCTTGGCATCCCAGGCCAGGAACATATCGTCGCACCCGGGGCAACAGAAGCCGATCTCATGCCCCCCATACATGATCGTGCCGGCCGACTGGACGATCGGCTCCTTGCCCACCGGGCAGTATCTGTTGATCGGCTCCGCACACGCCGACAGACCCAACGCCATGATGCACGCAAGCTGCAGGAACAATCGCATGGCTCCTCCTTCTCTTGATTCGCCCGGATGCACTCAGAACCGACCGTGCCTGAATACCCCAAAACCACCCCGCAAGGTACTCTCTGAAAAACCTGGTGCCCCGTCCCAGGGGTGCGCATGTGACAGCATAGCGGGTGCCTCGAGTGCCGACCCGGTTTCGTTGGCTCCGTGCACCCCCACTCCCGTCGCTCAAAGTCGGATTCGCCCAAGCCCGGCGTCAGAGCGCGTACCATCCGGCGTGTCGAAACACACCCCCTTCAAGGTTGTCAGTGACTTCAAACCCACGGGAGATCAACCAGAGGCAATCCGGCAGATTGTCGATCGTTTTCGCACCGGCCATCGCCATGCGTGTCTTCTCGGAGCCACCGGAACGGGCAAGACGTTTACGATGGCAAACGTCATCGCCGAGCTGGGCAAACCCACCCTCATCATCAGCCACAACAAGACTCTGGCTGCACAGCTCTACGAAGAACTTCGTGCCTTTTTTCCTGACAACTCGGTCAACTACTTCGTCAGCTACTACGACTACTACCAGCCCGAAGCGTACATCCCCGCCCGTGATATTTACATCGAAAAGGATGCTTCCCGCAACGATGATCTCGATCAGCTTCGCCTCGCAGCGACAAGCAATCTGCTGACGCGACGGGACACCATCGTCGTGGCGTCCGTTTCCTGCATCTTCGGCCTGGGGTCGCCATCGGCCTACTCGCAGAAGGTCTTGACC
>RFGK01000280.1 GCA_003697045.1 Planctomycetota bacterium | reverse complement strand
CGTGCACGCATCAGTGGTCAGCGGGGGCATCGAGCAGCGTCTGGCCGAGCTTGGTCTTCCCGTCGGAGATCAGGCGGCCGTTCGCGTCGAAACAGTGTCGAACCGGGGCGAGACGGTTGTCGGTATGCGTGATCTGGGTCCGGATAGCAGACTCGGGCGGGTGTTGCTGCTGGTGATCGAGCCGGCCGTGGTCGAGCCGTCTGCGGACGAATGAGGGTGCGCTCGGCGCTATGATCGCCTCCATGATCGATACGCTCGAAGAGATCAGGACAAGGGGGTTGGCCGAGCTCGAGGCGGTCGGCGATGCCGCATCACTCGAGAAGTGGCGCATCGCATACCTTGGCACGAAGGGCAAGCTCAAGGCTGCGATGGGGGGGATGAAGGATGTCGCGCCAAGCGACAAGCCCAAGGTGGGCAAGCTCGCCAACGCGGTCAAGACGGAGCTGGAAACCGCGTTCAAGGCCCGCAAGTCGGCCCTGGAAACGGGCGGGGGCTCGGGCCCGCGCATCGACATGACCGAGCCCGGACTCGTGTGGACGCAGGCGCTGGGGCGTCGGCACATCATCTCGCGCGTGCGCGATGAGCTGGTGGATGTGTTCGGGCGGATGGGCTTCGACGTGGCCCAAGGCCCTGAACTCGAAGACGATGAACACAACTTCGTCAAGTTGAACATTCCCGAAGGCCACCCGGCGCGCGAGCCGATCGACAACTTCTACGTGGACGATCCGCAGACGACGCCGCGCCCGCGGATGCTGCGCAGCCAGACCTCGACCGTGCAGATCCGCACGATGGACGACGCCGTGGCACGCGGGTGGGGCCCGCCGATCAAGATCGTCAGCCCCGGACGTGTGTATCGACCGGACACAGTCGACGCGACGCACAGTTTCATGTTTCACCAGATCGAGGGGCTCTACATCGATCATGATGTGTCGATGGTCGATTTGAAGAGCACGCTGATGCACTTTGCCAGGGCCTACTTTGCCGAGGATGCGGAGGTGCGCTTGCGGCCGAGCTTCTTCCCATTCACCGAGCCGAGCGCAGAGTTTGACATGAAGATTGCGCTCAAGCCCGGCGAACCGGCCCAGTGGATCGAGCTTGGCGGATGCGGTATGGTCGATCCCAATGTGCTTGAAGCCTGCGGGATCGACCCGGAGGAATGGACCGGCTTTGCCTTCGGATTTGGCATCGAACGCATCGCCATGGGCAAGTATGGCATTCCCGACAGCCGCATGCTCTTCGAGAACGACCTGCGTTTCCTCGATCAGATCTGACGGACGTCAGTTGCCGGCCTGTTCATCGAGCACCTTGATTGGAAACAGCGCACTGGGAGTGTGTTCGCGCTGCATGACCTGCCGGGCCCGTTCAACCAGATCGGGGTGATCCGCTGCGATGTCGGTCGACTCGCCCGGGTCGGTTTCAAGATCAAAGAGCTGGATGGTCAGGTCACCTTTTCTCAGGTTGTTGCGGACAGCCTTGTAGCGTCCGTCGAGCAGGACGGCCTGCCACTGCGGGCCTTCGGGATACTCCCAGTAGAGGAACGGGCGCTTGAGCGCAGTTTCGGCACCCAGGAGCACGGGCGCGAGGCTGACGCCATCGAAGACCGGTTGATCGGAAGATGGTTCGTCGCTGGGGGCAGAAGGGCCGGCGACAAGATCGAGCAAGGTCGGGACGATGTCGCAGGCAATCGCAGGAGTATCGTTCACGCTTCCGGGCTCGATGTGACCCGGCCAACGAGCGATGAAGGGCACGCGGATGCCGCCCTCCCAGAGCTGGGCCTTGTGGCCGCGCAGCTCGCCGACGGAGTTGAAGAACTCGATATCGACGCCTCCGACCCAGCTCGTGCCGTTGTCGGAGCTGAACAGGACGATGGTGTTGTCGGTCAGGCCATGCTCGTCCAGATGCTGGAGGATGCGCCCGATCACATCATCGAGATAGCTGATCATGGCGGCATAGGTGGCGTGGGGGCGCGCGTTGGGCAGATAGCCCCGGTCACCCAAGTAGTGCTCCTGATCCCAGTCGGGCGGATACTTGTCAACCCACTCTTGCGGTGCCTGCAACGCAAGGTGTGGGATGATTGTCGCGTAGTAGAGGAAAAAAGGTTTGTCGTCATTCTGGTCGAGCCAGCGCATCATCTCATCGGCGATTTTCGCGGGCGCGTAGTGCACGGTGCGGTATCGCTCGTTGTAAGCTTGTTCGCTGGGGAGGGGGGCGTCGAGCTTCTGTGCTGAGCGAAACCATGTGTTGCCCGGAAGAATGTGGACATCGTGGTTTCGCCAGAGGTGAGTGGGGTAGTAGTTATGAGCGACGCGCTGGCAGAGATAGCCGTAGAAGTGGTCGAAGCCCTGATAGTTTGGATGTCCGGTCGAACCGGGCCCGCCAAGACCCCACTTGCCGAACACAGCGGTGGTGTATCCGAGTTCTTTGAGTCGTTCGGCGAGCGTGATTTCTTCGTCGGGAATGGGCCATTGACCTTCGGGGCCTTCGGGGTCATGCCAGCGCGTGCCGGGGATTTCGCGGTTGCCCCGGATGGTTGCGTGGCCGGTGTGTTTTCCGGTGAGCAGTGTGCAGCGTGATGGTGCGCAGACCGGGCTTGCCGAGTAGTAGCGTGTGAAGCGCATGCCCTCGGCTGCGAGGCGATTGATGTTTGGTGTGCGAAT
>RFGK01000279.1 GCA_003697045.1 Planctomycetota bacterium | reverse complement strand
GACTTCGCCCACCCCATAGCCGGGGCGGGCTCCAATCGGCTCACCTGGCCCAGGCAGGTGGAAGGTCACAAAATGGAGCCGGGGGGAATCGAACCCCCGTCCCAGAGCAGTCAGCAGGGTGCTTCTACGTGTGTAGTCGGCGTTTTGAATCTCGGCTTGGCGCTGGCCGCCGACGGCCTGCGCTGTCGCCCAGCAACCGGTGAACCTCCTCGCCCATCCGGCCGGGTGCACCCCGGATGAACCAGCCCGATGTCTGGACCCGTCGCCCTATCGGGCGTCAAGCGACGGATCGGCAGCGATTTACGCCGCCAGTGCGTACTGCGGTTCGGCAGTCATAAAGTGTGCGTGCTTTTTACGAGGCCAGCACGCCCCTCGACACGCCACACCAAGCCTTCCCTGCCCGGTCGAAACCACATCGGCCCCAACTTGTCAAACACGCCCCTCGCGGAGAGCGCCTTATCCTACGCATTCTCGCCGCTGCCGGTTCGCTACCGAACGCGCCGAAATCTACACGTCCACCATTTCGTAGCGATGTGCACTTGTCAGCTTGGTTCCACGCTTGGGCTCATGAACAGAACTGCGGCAGAGGTGTCCTCACGTGTGGTCCGCGCCTGGGCCATGACGATCGTCCCGCCAATCGCCACAGCGATCATGCCGAACACGCCGGCGAGGCCGTAGAAAACCAAGAACCGCTTCTTGAACCCGGAGCGCACTTCGCTCCCGAAAACCGTGCTTTCAGGGAGATGGCGCATGAGGAGCAGGCCGCACCAGCACGCCAGAGCGAGCAGGATCACCACCGCAGCCAGAAAGGTCGCCAGAATAGCCCAGGCTTGCCAACCGGCAGGCGACGAGGTGTCGGCGACCATCGCGTCGGTCTGTCGTATCTGCCGGAACAACACGGCCTGCACGAACAGCACTGACAATGTCCCGAGGGCTGCACCGAGGCATGACTGGATGAATCCACGAGACGACAGGTTCTGGTCGCTGTCGAGGCGCTGCCGGTTGCGAAGCCATTTCACAATCACAACGAAGCACAGGGCAATACATGCACTGAAACACGCCCCGGACAGGCTCAACAATGCGAAGTCAATCCACGTCATGAATCAGCCCTCAACTTATCACACGCATGTGCTCATGAGGATAATCCGCCGATGCGCGGTTCACGTGCGCTCTCGTGAACTGGGACGAACAGTCGTCAAAGGAATGGAATACAAGGCGCATCTTCGGCGTGGTTTGGAATCCTGCAGTCGTCAGGAGGGCAGTGCCGAAGCGGCCGCCATCCACCAGATGAGCCCGACCATGACGAGCACAATGACCAACGCAACCGCGGCCAACTTGTGCTGGGTGGGCAGGGACTCCTTTCCGCGCTTTCTCCACAGCGACCAACCCCACAGGCAGATCGTCAAACCGACGCCCGCCAGCCCAGCACAGATATATGCGATGATATCAAACATGTCAGAACAGTGGTGCACACGAAACTTGATTGCAGTAGATATGCGGCATGTCGCAGGTTGAGATGCTCGGGCATCCTGGTTGCCCGGCATTTCGACACTTCTGTGTGTTGCAGCAACAGTCCTCGGCGTAGTTTTTCTCGGACCACAGCAGCGGCCATTGTGCCGACATGCAGGAACCATAGGCGAACACGCCGCCCGTCACGAGCCAACACGCGGGCGTCGCGATTCCTCCGCCAAGGACGTTCACTGTCCAGCAGCCCACAAACAGGGTACTGGCCACAAATCCCCCCACCCCTGATTGGGTAATAAGGCAAGATCGTTCCCGTTCATACCCATCCTTCACGCTCTGCATGCATGTGTCGTACAAAGAATCCGTCGGCACGGGATCCCCGTTTTCGTCAACACAAAGGGTGGACGCCAATGTCCTCCCGTAATGATAAGCCTGTTGTTCCTCAAGCTCGCTCATCGCGTTCTCATCAAGGCGCTCTGCGATCAGAAGGAAGTGAAACTGTTCGCCTTCTTCGGCCATCGAGATGAGAATGCCGTGAATCGGGACCACGGCCCGCGGCCCGCTCAGGTAGGCCGCTACCCACGACCACTCGAACTGCATCGCGGCCAGTTGGCCACGTGTTTCTTCGTCGATGCTTGTATCATGCTCGAGATCGGCTGTGGCTGCGAGCACGATGTCGAGCCAGAATACCTCGCTCGAACTCGTCATGCCGCTCGTGCGTGCGAAGTCTGCATGCGCCCAGCCACTCAACGCGAGGTACGTGTCATGCCTCGTCCACGGTTGATTGAAGCAGTCCGCAAAGATCTCCTGTTGATTGTGAACCAGTTGCCAGTAGGGCGCAAGCTCCGGATCAGACGGGTTTGCTCCTCCCCCAATCATTTCGGCCATGACAGGCACATCCAGAACCGTGAAAACCTGGCTCGATGCCAACGAACCGGGAATCGCAAGCATGAGTGCCAGAAACCAGCCGAACGCCCTTTTCCCTGCATCCATGGCAGTTCTCCTTTTCAACACACGTGTTGCTTGATCAACCGACCGATGGCTTATGTGCTCTGTGATGTGGCGTTGTGCGTTGCCCTCCTGCTCGCGTCAGCCCGCGTGTTTCACCCGCGTGGGACAACATGACAAAGCGATATCTGGCGATACCTCCTCACGTGGCCTTCGGTTTCACAATTGTTTGACCACGACTCGCCATTGAGTGTGACCAGTGTGATGGATGGGTTCTTAGGAAAAACGAAACGGCCCGCCCCAGATCGGGACGGGCCGCACGATGACAAGCGTTCAAACGCGCGACTTACTCGTAGAAGTTCGTCGCCTCGGTCTCGCGGACCTCGCGACTCAGCTCGTCGGTGTCCAGCGTCACCGTGAAGCGAGTGTCGCCCGGCTTGACCGCACGCACGACCACCTCGAACGTGATGCGCTCCTTGGCGTTGAGCACCGGCACCGGGGCAAACTCAATGGTCTTGCCGCGAACCGTGTGCTGGCCGACCGCGCCGACAAACTCGGCCTCATCTTCGAGCGTGGCAACCACCTTGATGTTGGTGTCACGCGCGCTGCCCTGGTTGGTCACAGAGATGCGATACGTCACCGTCGTGCCGACGCGGACCGGGTCCTCAACGTCGATCACTTCGAGCAGCACCGCCGGGATGCCGAGCACCTCGACCTGACAAGAGTCATCCGCGGCATTGGCACAGGCGCCCGCGACGCGGCCGACCGCATTGAGCGAGCCGTGTCCGTCAGGCTGCACCGTGAACTGAACCGTCCGGCTCGCACCGGCAGCCAGAGCACCAATGTTCCAGCGAACCGTGCCGCCCGCATTGGCGCCACCGTCCGTCGCGCTGACGAACGTCGAACCGGCCGGCACCGGAGCCTCGATGACCGTGTCATTCGAAACCGCATCGCCGGTGTTCTGCACCGTCAGAGAAATCGTCGCCTGCGGGACCGTCTGCCCAGCCATGATCCGACCCGGACACTCGACCTCGATCGCAAGGACCGGCTGACGCACGACCGAGCGACGAGGCTCAGCCGATGCGGAAAGATCGCCGTCGGCCGAAGCGCTGCCATCAACGGCGTAGGTGCCGGTGCGAGCAGCCTTGGCAGCCACCGTGAAGTCCTTGCACTCGCCCGGACCAAGCCGCGCAACATTGAAGCGAAGCTCACGCGAACCATTGACCGTCAGCCCCTCGGGCAGGGTCTTGCGCACAACCACATTCTCAGCCGGGCCCGTCCCGCGGTTGCACACCGTGTAGGTAATCTGGATCGGATCACAGATCGTCACCTCCGGCGTCACGTTCACCGCAAGCTCAAGCGCCGGCTTGACCACCTTGATCTCGTTGCACAAGCTCGTGTCATACGCGACCTTGGAACAGGCCGTCACGACGCCCTCGGCCGGGGCGCTGCCCCTCACCTTGATCGTCTTGATCTCGCCCGGCCCCATGCTTCCAAGCATCCACATCAGATTGTTGTTGGACGCGCTGTCCACGTTCGGATCCGCCGAGATCAACTTGAAGTTGCTCGGAATGCTGTCCCACACCTGCACGTTGTCCAGATCGAGCGATGTCAGGTTGGTCACCCGGATCTCATAATCAAACGGCTGTCCGGCATTGACCGTCAGCGGAAAGAACTTCTCCACCAGGATCGCGCTGGTGCGCGCATCACCGGTCGGGTACGCTGCCGAGACACTCCCACGCCCATCACGCACGACCGGCGCAGGCTCAGCAGGCCGCTCGACCGGTTCGGCCGCACGCTCGCGGGCCTGACGGTCTGGACGCCTCGGCTCCCACCACGGATCGGGCTGAGCCCCATCCAGTCCAACTGCCACACGCTCGATCGACGTATCATCGCTCGTGCGCGCCTCCTGTGATTGACACCCGGCCCCCACGAGGACCGCGGCGGCGACAATCATCGCCCCAAAGGCTTTCAGATTCATTCCTCTCATCACTGTGCTCCAAAGTTCAGTTCGCCCGTAATCTCGCCGGGCGGCAATCAGGGTCTGACGTGCTTGAAAGACCGTTTCCAGGTAACCCCCCAAAGAACAAGGGGCTGGTATTGTAGCCCCGGCCCGTGACGCGAGCCGTTATCAGACATTTCAACGCCAGGCAGTATAGCCCGACAAACTCGCGCATGCTCCCAGTTCGCAGGAGGTTAGAATCTCTGTCATGAAAGTCGCAGTCATCATCCCCGCAGCCGGCGCCTCCTCCCGCTTCAACTCCCAAACACTCGGCCAGCAACGATCCAAGCTCGATGAAGACCTGGGGGGAAAGCCCGTACTCCAGCGCACGGTCGAGCTGTTTCACGCCCGTGACGAGGTCGGGTCCATCATCGTCGCCGGCCCGCACGAAAAATCCGCCTTTGCAGCCTTCAAACTCCGTCATGGCGACAGGCTCGCTCTGTTCGGCGCCATCCTCTGTCAAGGCGGGCCCACCCATCGATACGAGACCGTCAAAGCCGCCCTGCAGCACGTCAGCGACGATCACACCCACATCGCCGTCCACGACGCCGCCCGTCCGGCAACCCCAGCCGAGCTGATCGACCGACTTTTCGACGCAGCAGCCAGACATCCCGCCGTCGTCCCCGGCGTCGAAGTCCACGACACCCTCAAACGCGTGGGAGAGCCCGTGGCCGAATCGCCTGACGATGACCCCGTCGCAGCCATCCTCGGCGTTCAAGACAAAGGGCCCGGTCCCCGGCCCGTCACCGAAACACTCGACCGAACCGGGCTCGTCCTCGTGCAAACCCCGCAAATCTTCAAAGCCGACCTCTTGCGCAGCGCCTATGCCCAGGACGATCTGACCAGCACCGACGACGCCACGCTCGTCGAACGGCTCGGCCAGCGCGTCCTCGTCATCGAAGGCGACCGACGCAACATCAAGATCACGCGACCCGCCGATGTGCCTCTGGTGCGCGCCATGCTCGGCCTGCGCGGGCCGCAAGGACGCCCTGCCCACAAGCGATTCTGACCATCTTGTCACGCGAGGCTCTACACTGCCGACGTGAGCAACCCGCCTCTCAGCAACGAACACATCCGCCACATCGCACGATTGGCCCGCCTCGATCTTGCCGATGGCGAACTGCCTGACCTTGCCCGACGGCTCAGCGCCGTGCTCGAATATGTCGCCCAGCTCGAATCGCTCGAACTGGAGGGCGTCGAGGAAATGTCGCACGTCGCCGACGAAACCAACATCCTCGCCGATGACCAACCCGGCTCCATGCTCGATCGACAAGTGCTCCTTGATATGGCCCCGCACACGTTCGACGCTTTCGTTCGCGTGCCAAAGGTCATCGACGAAGGGGGCTCGTGATGCTCGCACGCCTGCTCGGGCTCATCGGGCGCCTCTTCGGCTTGCGTCGACCCGGCAACGGCCCAACCTCGCTCGTGCTCCTGACCGAATCGGTCTGCCAGCTCACCGACCACCAAATCGTCGCAGCCATCAAGCGCGCCCTGCCCGTCAGTGCGCCCGAGATTCTTCCGTCCAGTCGTATTGCTCCGCCCGCATATGCCCCTGACGCCGCCGAGTGTCGAGTTGTTCCCGTCGCGGTCAACCGGGCCGTGTTCGGCGTGATGATCGCACCATTTCCCTACATCGACCCGGACGCACCTCGCCAATCAACCAGCCATGCCGAGTTTGACCAGGCCTGCGCCCGACACCGCGGCTGGATCGCCATTGACTTTCTCGGAGGTCAGATCGACGACGCCTACGCAATCATGGGACAAATCGGCGCCGAGTTGGCCGACGCTGACACCTGCCTGCTCTTGCTGCCCGCATTGGGTCTGGCCGCGCTGCCCTCTGACGCGCTGATTGAAGACATGCGTCAGGGAGTGTGGCTTCACCATTTCAACCTCGCTGCACTCAATCAACTGCACGATCAACCCGCCGATGATCCCACCCCGGCCGAGGCTGCGCGCAAAGCCCGCTCACGCTTTGACGAGTTCGCCCGGGCCTTTCAACTCGGGGACGGTGAAAGCTTCTCCGTCAAGTTCCCGTTCTCCGACGGCAAGAACACCGAGCACATGTGGGTCGAAGTGCATGAAATCGAAGATTCGATCGTCCGCGGCGTTCT
>RFGK01000278.1 GCA_003697045.1 Planctomycetota bacterium | reverse complement strand
GGCGTCCACCGGTTCATGAACTGGAACGGACCCATCCTCACGGACTCTGGGGGGTACCAGGCCTATTCCATGGCCGATATCAACGCGGTCGACGATGACGGCGTGACGTTCAAGTCCATCATCGACGGGAGCATGATTCGCCTGACGCCCGAGCGGGCGATCGAGGTGCAGAATCTGCTCGGGGCGGACATCATCATGGCCTTTGATGATTGCCCGCCTTCAGTCGATCCGGACGCCGGCGCGACCAACCAGGCCCGGATTCGTCAGGCTGCGATGCGCGACGCGATGCGCAAAAAGGGATACGACCACGACGAGCGATTGCGGGTAGCCAACGAGCGCACGATTCGGTGGCTTGAGCGCTGCAAGTCGGCGCATGCTCGTCCGGGTGAGCAGGCGTTGTTCGGGATTGTGCAGGGGGGGACTGACCTTGACAAGCGGACGTGGTGTGCCCAGCGCGTCGCAGCGATTGAGCTTCCCGGATATGCGATCGGAGGAGTGGCGGTGGGTGAGCCTCACGAGCAGATCGTCCAAGTGACGCGTCACACGGCGGCGTTGCTCCCGGACGACCGGCCGCGATACCTGATGGGGGTGGGGTATGAGCGCGATCTGGTCGCGGCTGTGCGCGCCGGCGTGGATATGTTCGACTGTGTGCTTCCGACGCGGAACGGGCGCAACGCCAATGCGTTTACGAGGACTGGGCAGATCCGCATGCGAAACGCTCAGTACGCCGAGGACGGGGGTGTGATTGAACAGGGGTGTGACTGTCCAGCGTGCGACCCGGGTCGGTATGGCTGGGAGACGCCGGACGGGCATGGTTTTTCACGCGGGTACGTGAGGCATTTGTTTGCATCGGGAGAAATGCTGGGCCCGATCCTGGTTTCCTTGCACAATCTGAGGCACTTCCAGCGTTTGATGTTGGACATTCGGCGTGCGATCCGGGAAGATGCTTGGCTCGACTTTGCCCGTCAGTGGCCGGTGGCGGCGGATGGGCTGATCTGAGTGCGCAAAAAAACCCACTCGTTTCGGGTCCTGCGTGGGATGCGTGC
Organism: Planctomycetota bacterium; assembly: GCA_003697045.1. Lineage (GTDB taxonomy): Bacteria > Planctomycetota > Phycisphaerae > Phycisphaerales > UBA1924 > J022. Next base: position 4,314 of record RFGK01000278.1, on the reverse strand, counting down.
CGAGTGGATGGGCGAGACCAAATCAATGAACCAGAACATGATGATGGAATCTGCGTGGCTGACACTTGCCTCGGGCAAGCCACCCGTGATCGGTGGCAGCGATGCAGTGGGGGCGCCGGTGGAGGGTGCTGCAGACGGGGCTGTTGAGGGAGGTGCGACGCCACCGGCCGGTGGAGGCAGCTTCGACATCCTGCTTTTCGGCATGCTGCTGTTCTTCGTGTTTCTCATCGTTTCGACGATGATGCAGGGCAAGAAGGAAAAGCGGCGCAAGCAGGAGTTGCTCAACAGCCTGGCGAGGCACGATCGTGTGCAGACGCTCGGGGGAATCATCGGGACGATCGTCGAGATCAGCGATGGCGAAGTCGTTTTGCGGGTCGATGAGGCGACGAACACGCGCATCCGGGTGGCCCGCAGCGCGGTGCAAACGGTCTTGAAGAAGGGTCGCGGCAGCTCGTCCGCTTCTCAGGCCGAGCCGAAGCCTGAGACGGCCGAAACGACCGTGTAAGTGCAATCCAGGCGCATCGGGCTTGTGATGCGCCAAAGATTGTCTCCCGGGGCTCACCTCGGAGGGGTGGTCGTTCTGGGAAGCGAGCCGGAGTGAGTACCTGGGCTTTCGAGTGAGCCGGCCGGCGATTGTGTTTGGAGTGTGCATCGAGTGAGAGTCACCACGCGTCCGACGCGGGCGAGAGTGAGCCAATGAAGAACCTTCGGGCCAAGTCCATATTCCTGCTTGTAGTAATGATCCTGTTTGGGGTCAGCATCTATCCGCCTTCCGAGAAGCTGCGTCTGGGCAAAGACCTGCGCGGGGGGACCACGCTGGTGTACTCAGTCGAGATCGATCCGGGCGAGAATGCCCAGGAGGTGCTCGACAAGGTCATCGAAGTGCTCAAGGACCGCGTTGACCCGGACGGGATCTTTGATATCACGATGGTGGCGCAGGGGCAGGACCGCATCGAGATCACGATGCCGCTGCCGAGCGAGAAGGTCAAGGAGTATCGCACGGCGTACCTGGAAGCGCTTGAGGAGCTCGATCGGCGGTCGATCTCGAAGGCCGACTTTGAGCGCACAATGCGGTTGCCGCCCGAGGAGCGAGAGGCGGTGTTTGAGAGGGTCGCGGGAACATCCGGGCCTCTGCGTGAACAACTCGATATCGCGGCCGAGTCACTGAGCAAGGCGACGGCGTTGCGGGCCCAGTATGAGCTTTTGCTCCGTCAGGAAGAGACGGTCCCGGCAGAGACGCTCGACGAACTGGCCGAGAAGATCGCAGAGGCCGAGCTTGCCTACGAGCATGCGCGGGACGCGGCAATGGAAGTCATGCCGACCTCGGCCGAGTTTCAGAGGATTCTCGAACTGCCCGACCGGCCGCTGATTCTCAAGGATGAACGAACCGGGCAATACCAGAGCATGCCGAGCAGCCGGCAGCGTGCCTTGGCCAAGTTCCGCGAGTTGCACGATGCACGGCTCAAGGATGTCATCGACAACATCCTCGCACGATACAACGAATACATCGAAAACCGCACATCGCTCGACGATCCGTCAGACCTGGTGCGTCTTCTGCGCGGGGCGGGTGTGCTCAAGTTTGCCATCGCGGTGGATCCGCAAGGCTCGGGTTCGTCGAACACGCACCCCGAGGAAGATCGACTGCGGGCCGAGCTTCACGAGAAAGGGCCGCTCAATGTGCGCGCGCGCGATGCACGATGGGCGAAGATCAATCGCATCGAGGCGTGGCTCGATTCGGTCCAGCAACTTCAGCTCTTGGACCAGAGTCCGCAGGCGTATTTCCGCGGCCGGGGGATGGTGGCGGAGGAATATGACGGCGCGTACTGGGTGCTGTTGTGGGACACCCCGGATCGTCGTTTGACTCCGAACGATGACTCGGAGTGGGCCGTTGCTGCTGCGTTCAACTCGACGGATCAGAGCGGGCGGCCGGCGATCGGGTTTCGGATGAATGCGCGCGGCTCGCGTCTGATGGGCGAGCTGACAGGCGGGAACATCGGGAACAAGATGGCGATTCTGCTCGATGACGAGGTGTATACCGCGCCGGTCGTGCAGGGACGCATCACGCGCAACGGCATCATCACGGGCAACTTTTCGACCGCGGAGCGCGAATACATCATTCGCGTGCTCAATGCGGGGTCATTGCAGGCCAAGCTGTCAAGCGAGCCTCTCAGCGAGAACACCATTGCGCCCGAGCTCGGTCTTGACAACCTGCGCATGGGAACGAAGGCGGGCATCATCGCGCTTCTGGTCGTCAGCGCATTCATGGTTTTCTACTACTTCGGGTACGGGTTGGTGGCGGTGATCTCCCTGATTGCCAACGCGATATTGATCCTGGGCGCGATGTCGCTGGCGCAGGCCGCATTCAGCCTGCCGGGCATCGCGGGTGTGATCCTGACGTTCGGTATGGCCGTTGACGCCAACGTGCTGATCTATGAGCGCATACGCGAAGAGCTGCAGCGCGGGGCCGATTTGAAGACGGCCGTGCGTCTGGGTTATGAGCGGGCGATGTCGAGTATCGTCGACGGCAATGTGACCAACCTGATTGTGTGCGTGGTGCTTGGGCAGCTCGGCACGCAGGAGATTCGAGGGTTTGCGATTACGCTGGGCATCGGCGTGTGCAGCACGCTGTTTGCGTCGTTGTTCATCAGTCGCATTCTCATGGCATTCATCACCGACGTGGCGCAGCTCAAGCGGATGCGCATGCTTCCGATGGTGGTTCCGGGGCTTGAGCGCCTGCTTGAGCCGCGGATCAAGTGGCTGAGCTTGCGTTGGGTGTTCCTGTTCGTGTCGATTGCGTATGTGGGCTTGGGCATGTTCATGGTCGCCACGCGTGGCGAGAAGATGCTCGACATGGAGTTCCGAGGCGGGGTGCAGGTGACGATGCGCTTTGCCGACCAGGAAGACGGGCAGCCGACGTACAAGAGCCGGGCCGATGTTCTTGAAGCTGTGCGCTCCATCGGCGAGGGACGCGATGAGCTGGATCCGCTGCGCGCGTTGCGCCTGGCGGAGGTGATCCCGGTCAATCCGATCGATGGAGTCAACTCGAACACCTTCAACATCAAGGCGTTCCTGCTGGAAGGGCAGGCAGTCGCGTCGAGCAGCGTCGGCTCGGCCGGTTCACTGGAGGATTCCCCGACGGACAGGATCGTCAAGGCGATCGTCAGCAAGTTCCAGGATGAGATTGATACCAAGGCTCCGGTCGAGTTTTCGGGTTCGCAGTACGACTCGATCGATGGTGCGCCGGTGTACCCGATTCTGACGACGCGGCTGGGAGAGGCAATTGGTCGAAGCCAGTATCGCGACAATGTTGCAGCGTTCATCGGAGGGGCGGCCATTGTTATCGATATCAATGAAGCCGACGCGGAACACCTGCCCACGCTCTCCGGACTTCAGGAGCGGATCGATACGATGCGCACCAAGCCCGATTTTGCCGACACGCTCCGGCACGAGATGGAGATCAGGGTTCTTGAGGGGACCGAAGACGCGGTGCGCATGGCTGTGGTGCTCGTGAGCGACCCTGGGCTGAGCTACTTTGATAATGCCGAGGTCTGGCGTGCAGCACTGGCCGAGCCGGAGTGGGATCTGGTCCGAAGCGCTTTGACCGAAGTGACCACTCTTGCGAGCGTGCAGACGTTCAGCCCGGTGATTGCCGAGCGGTTCAAGCAAACCGCGGTGGTCTCGGTGCTGATGAGTTTCCTGCTGATCCTGATCTATATCTGGGTACGGTTCGGCTCGGTGCGTTATTCCGGCGCGGCGATCGCGTGTTTGCTGCACGACGTGCTCACGGTGATCGGGCTGATCGCGCTGTGCGAGATTCTCTATGATCACAGCACGACGCAGGCGGTCGCCCAGTCGATCGGGATTCAGCCGTTCAAGATCGACCTCAACCTGGTGGCGGCGGTCTTGACGATCATCGGGTACTCGCTCAACGACACGATCATCATCATGGATCGGATCCGCGAGAATCGGGGCAAGCTTCCCTATGCGTCTGCAAGCGTGATCAACGACTCGGTCAATCAGACGATCAGCCGGACGGTGATCACGTCGGGCACGACGCTGCTGGCCACGCTCATTCTCTACATCTGGGGAGGTGAGGGCGTGCGGGCGTTCAGCTTTGCGCTGCTTACGGGTGTGATCGTGGGTACGTACTCGTCGATCGCGGTGGCTGCTCCGTTTGTCTGGTCCCGGAAGATGGCAGGTCCCGCCGCCGATCGCGACCAATTGACGACCTGAGCCTGGGGAGTCCGGGCATGGCGACGAAGAACAACCGCACCGTGGTCGGATTGACTGCGTTGGTCGTTGTGTGGATTGTGG
>RFGK01000051.1 GCA_003697045.1 Planctomycetota bacterium | reverse complement strand
GTCGATGCGCGGGATGCCGTGTGGCGGGCTATGTTGTACGCGTGCTTTCTCAGCGTCTGCTCCTGGGTCCGGTTCTCATCGCGGCGCTCGTCGCGGGGGTATGGCTTGATGACTGGATCGACAGGCTCGAGGCGGCAGGCTGGTATGTCGAGCTGACCGGACGAGCGACCTATCCGCCCGGCGTGATCGTGCTGCTTGGGGTGGGGAGCCTGGCGTGGCTTGGGGCGCTCGAGCTGGCAAGGCTCTATGCGCAGACCCACATCACGGTTTCACGCCGCGTGGTGGTGACGCTGACGCTGCTGGGGCTTGTCATGATTGCCTTTGTGCCCGAGTCGTTCAGGGGGACGACCGGGGCGGCGATGATGAACACGATTGTGACGTTCGTGCTTGTCGGATCACTGGCGTTCTATTCAAGACACAAGCGGGTTGAGGGGATGGTTGCGGCGGCCGGGGGGGCGCTGCTTGCATTTGCCTATCTGGGGATGATGTTCGGGTTTCTGTTGTTGATCAGGCGGGAGTGGTCGGCGTGGGTGGTCCTGTGGGTGGTGATGACGACGAAGTCGTCGGATATCGGGGCGTTTTTCGTGGGGCGGGCGATTGGTCGACACAAGCTGATCCCGTGGCTGAGCCCCGGGAAGACATGGGAAGGTTTTTTTGGGGGTCTTGCGTGCAGCGCGCTGGTGGGGGCGCTTGGCGTCTGGGCGATCGACGGGTGGGAGGCGATGAGTCCGTGGCAGGGAGCGGTGTTCGGGTGTGTGCTGGCTGCGGCTGGACAGGCGGGCGACCTGGTGATGAGCCTGCTCAAGCGTGATGCGGGGTTGAAGGATGCGGGTCAGTCGCTTCCGGGCTTTGGGGGGATTCTGGATGTGCTTGATTCTGTGCTGCTGGCCTCGCCGGTGGCGTTCTGGCTGCTCCGGCTTGTTTGAGAGAACTTGGAGAAGGTCAAGCCCACGGGATCGCTTCGCTGGGCGCGATCTGCTAGCATGGTAAAAGCACGGGCTTGCAGTGCCCATTCGGAGAGCTGAATGCACGTCACGCAACAACTGCTGAAAGTATTCCGGGTAGATCAGCAGATTCAGGGGCTCGAGGGACGATTGAAATCGGCGGAGCGGTTCCTCGACGAACAGGTCAGACAGCTCGCGAAGATTGAATCGACGCGTGCGACGATCGAAGGACAGCTCCGTCAGCTCCGGGCGAGCATCGCGAACATCGAGGGCGAGACCAGTCAGATTGACGAACACATCGCCGAGCTTCGCGAGCGGATGAACAGCGCCAAGACGAACAAGGAATACAAGGCGCTGCTGACGGAGGTCAACACGTTCAAGGAGCGTCGCAACGCCCTGGATGAATCGGAGCTTGAGCATCTGGACAAGGTGGAAAAGCTCGAGGCGCAGCTGAGCGAGCTGGAAGCCTCGCACGAGGCGCGTGAGAAGATGCGCACCGTCGCCGAGCAGGATCGGGGCAAGAGGGCAGAGGAAATCCGCGATCGGCTCGAAGCACTCAAGGCCGAGCGGGCAAAGCTCGCCAGCGAGGTTCCGGCGGATGCGCTGGATGTGTATGAAAGGCTGTTTGAAGAGCGCGGCGAGGATGCGATGGCGCCGCTGGTCGTCGTCGATCGCAAGCGTCACGAGTACATCTGCGGGTCGTCGATGATGTCGGTGCCGATGGAGACTGCCATGTCGCTCATGTCGGGCAAGCTGACGCTGAGCCCGAACGACGGGTGCATTCTGTACCTGACGGAGGAGGCGGCCGAGGCCCTGGCCGGGAACGTGGCGAAGAAGTGACCCGCGTGCGCGACGCTTCGGGTCTTGCGCAGCACGATTCGATCAGGTTTCGAACAGCCCGCTCTCAGGCTCGGGGCTTCGTTTGAGTTTCGCTCCGATGTGTTCGGCCCCGGCCGGGGTGAGCGCTCGACCGCGGCGTGTGCGTGAGAGGAACCCGATCTGGAGCAAAAAGGGCTCGACCACATCTTCGAGCGTGCCCGCGTCTTCATTCATGGTGGCGGCAACGGTGTCAAGCCCGACCGGGCCTCCGTCGTAGGTCGAGGCGATGATGCGAAGGTAGGCTCGGTCGAGTTCATCAAGCCCGAGCGCGTCGATGCCTTCGAGATCGAGCGCGGCATCAACAACGGCCGGGGTGATGACCCCTCCCGCGCGGACCTGGGCATAATCGCGCACGCGGCGGAGCAAACGGTTTGCGATGCGCGGCGTGCCTCGGGCACGGGCAGCGATGGCGTGCAGCGCTTCGTCCGGGGCGTCGACTTCAAGCAGGCGGGCGCTGCGGGCGAGAATGACGCACAGCTCGGAGACGTCGTAGTAGCGGATGTGATGGGCGATGCCGAAACGTGATCGCATGGGCGAGCTGATCAGCCCGGCCCGGGTGGTGGCGCCGATGAGTGTGAATGGCTGACAGTTGATCTGCACGGTTCGAGCATTGAGCCCGGAGTCGAGGCAGATGTCGATGCGGAAGTCTTCCATCGCGGGGTAGATGAACTCCTCGACCGCGACAGGGAGTCGGTGGATTTCGTCGATGAAGAGGATGTCGCCGCGTTCGAGGCGGGTCAGAGCGGCGACCAGGTCGGTGCCTCGTGCCAGAGCCGGGCCGGAGGTGGCATGCACGCGCGAGCCCATCTCACGGGCGATGACATGGGCGAGGGTGGTTTTGCCGAGCCCCGGCGGGCCGTGGAGGAGGACGTGGTCGAGCGGCTCCTTGCGCTGGCGGACGGCTTCGATGGCAATGCGGAGCCGTTCGATCAGCTCGGGCTGACCGACGTACTCGTCGATGTGCTGGGGGCGCAGCGACCAGTTGATGCGTTCGTCCTCAGGGCTTGCCGAGACCTGCGGC
>RFGK01000277.1 GCA_003697045.1 Planctomycetota bacterium | reverse complement strand
TCTGAACCCAGCAGAAACATGTTGGTCGTCAGCGCCACGGTGACGATGTTGCGCAGTGTCATCAGCGCCCTTTCAGGCACGTGGTAGCTTGTGTTCTTCGCGATGACCTGGAGAGAGAGGATCAGGAATGCAGGCCCGGCGCAAAACGCCGATGCGAGAAACCTTGGCGCAAGCACGGCCGAGTTCCAGAATGGACGCCCTCCCAGCCCGCTGTACAGGAATGCCGTCACGGTGTGGATGCTCACCGCCCAGCCGATCGCGATGAAGACAAAGGGGATGTAGAAGATTCTGGAAGGGGGGCGTCGCCTGTATGCGCAGTAAATCAGATAGCCACAAATGTGCAGATTGAGCAGCAAGTACCCGTTGAGCACAATCACGTCCCACGTGAGCAGCGAAACGGGAAAGTGAAACCGCAGGAACATGTGGTACAGCCGATCAGGACGCCCCATGTCGACGACGACAAAGAGCAGCGCCATGAGAATCGCTGCGACGGCAAACAGCTCCCCGAAAATCACCAGGTCGTGAAGCTCGCGGTTGCGATAGATGTAAACCGGGATGACGAGCATGACCGCTGCGGCTGCCATACCCACCAGATAGGTGAAATTGGCGATGTAGAGCCCCCACGAAACCTGGTCGGTCATGCCCGTCGTCGCCAGCCCCCCGACGAGCTGGCGCGCATAGCCGTGCAACCCGAGCAACGCAAGGGCGCTCAGCGTGAACATCCACGTGTGATAGCGCCAGTTGCCGACAAAGCTCAGCCGGACGCATCGCCACAGAAACTGGAGGTAGTCAGCCATGCGGGAACTCCTCCGGCCCCGTCCACGTAGGCGCTTCACCTCCCGTGTTGCGTGGATACCGCTCGTCGAAGTAGTAGAAGAACCGTGGGAGCGTGCCCGCGTCCTCCTTGAGCACGAACACGCGCTTCGTGCGCAGAATCTCGGAGACCGGGCTCCTGGGATCAAGCACGTTTCCAAACTTGCGCGCGCCGGTGGGGCACACCTCCTCGCACGCCGGCATCAGCCCCTGCCGTGTCCGGTGCAGACAAAAGTGACACTTTTCCATCACTCCGCGAGGCCGGGGACGGTTGGACAGGTACGCCATGTTGGGGTTGAGTGCACCTTTCGGAATCTTCGGCGTGGCGAAGTTGAACCGGCGCGCCCAATACGGACAAGCTGCCTCGCAATACCGGCATCCGATGCACCAGTCGTAGTCCACGACGACGATCCCATCCGGCTCCTTCCACGTCGCTTCCACCGGGCACACCTTCACACACGGCGGATTGGCACATTGATGACACTGCACCGGCAGGTAGAAGTGCTTGTCGTCCGGCACAGTCGGCCGGTCGTAATGGTGATTGCCCTGCTCGATGTTCAGCGTCCCGCGAGGCATCTCGAGCACGCGGATGTACTGGATTTCGGGCTCGCGGCTCTGGTTGTTCTCGGCCACACACGCATGAACACATTTGCGACACCCAATGCACCGGCTCAGATTGAGCGCATAGGCAAACTCGACACCTTCCACTGGCTTGATGTCACGGATCTCCGGGCGCACGTGGTAGCGCTGTTCAACCTGTCTGCGGATGCGGGCCAGCGCCCGCTCCATGTCGTCCGGGGTCATCTCCTTGTAGTGCTTCTGGAGCATCTCCTCGACCGAGTTGAATGCACCCGCTTCGAGCTCGCGCAAGGGGCTCAGCGCTGCCGCCATGGCCGCCATGCCCCCGATCCCCGCTGCCGTTCCGCGGAGGAAGCTCCGACGTGCCATGCCGGGACGGGAACTCGTCATCCCGCACCGCGATGTGCACTTCTGATTCTCAGAATTGAGAGAATCGCCTGATTTCCCTTCCCAAATCCGATAGTTCACTGTCCACCCCCCTCCTTGTGAGTGGATGGGGCACTCTCGGTCTTGCCATCCGTGTGGTGAGTTGTCTGCTCGTGTGCATCGCCCGGCCCGTGGGCAGCACCATCGCCACCTGCCACGTGCATCCACCAGGGAGCAAGCGGGTTGCCTGCCTCGGGCTTGTGCTCATGAGCAAGGTGAACGGGTGTGCCCATGCGCATGGTGTTTGGCGCGGGCAACGGCACAATCGGGGGATACGCGGGAGCATGCGGATCGTGGCACTCGTGACATTCGAGCCTCACATGCCGCGGGCTTGAAAGGTCCCACGACCCAAGGTCCTTGCCGTGCATGCCGCGTTCCCAATCGCGGAACGTGGTGCCATGACACTGCGAACACAAGGTGGGAACCTGGTCATAGCCAATGAGCGATCCATCGCGGAGGACTAGTTTTTCTCGATCGAAGCGATCATGGCAGTTGAAACAGCGGGCATTGAGCCCGTGATCGAGCTTGATATGGGTGTGCTGGGCCAAAGGCCCCTGGCGCTCAGGGGCAGAGAGAAACAGGCTGTGACATTCATTACAGCCATAGGTGAAGGCCCCCACCCTGATACGGGGTGGTTCTTTGATTGGATCGCGTCGCTTGCCTGGAGCGATCTCGGAAGCCTGTACCACAGGCGTCGCGGCCAACGGCATTTCCGGAAGCGCCGGCTGTGAAACGAAGTAGAAAGCCAACGCTGCAAAACCGACCATCGCCCAAAGCGCTCCGCCGGGGATGTGAGGATCGACGGGCTCGGCGTGAGGATGGGCCAGCTCCTCGAGCCCGGGCTGTGCTCCGTCGAACTCATTCTGTCTCGATGAGTCCAGATTTGGCATGATTGCCGAAAGGCCAGCAAGTATCATGCCCAAGAGGATCCGATTATCCGTTGGAACGAGAATCGGGAAATGCTAGGACTCTGTGTCGACGGCGCCGCCCGATTGCTCAGGCCGGACAGGGAGGCGAACGGTAAATACCGTGCACTTGCCGACTTCGGAACGGAAAGTCAGCTCTCCGCCCTGTCCTCGCACCAGTGCCAAACTGATCGGAAGCCCGAGCCCCGTGCCCTTGCCGATCGGCTTTGAGGTATAGAACGGGCGAAACACGTGATCCCACGCGGCGGGTGGAATCCCGCAGCCGGTGTCTTCGACGTCAATAAACACTGAGTCGGTGTCACGCCGGGTGCGAACTCTCAGCACAGGCTCGTCCACGTCGTCCATTGCATCGAGCGCATTGAACACAAGGTTGATGAGCACCTGATGCATCGCACGGGCGACCAGCTCAACCGAACCGGCGTCCTTGGCCAGATCAAGCTCGACCTTGACCTTGCGCAGGCGATGATCGTACTTGAGCATTTCCAGAGCGTCGGTCACGAGGCTATTGACCTCGACGCGGCCGGGCTGTCCAAGGTCGGGATGGGCAAGCCCGGTCAACTGGCGGACGGTCTGCTGGATACGTGCCACCTGCTCACGAAGCGTGGCGACAGCTTCGGGGCGGGGCTTTTCGGGATGCCGTTCCATGAGTTGCAACAATCCGTCCATGCCCGCCAGAGGATTGGAAATCTCATGGGCGACCCCAGCGGCGAGCTGACCCATCGACACGAGCTTTTCGTGCTGCATCATGCGTTGCTGCTGAGAAGCCAATCGCCTGCGCATCTTGCGCAACTTGTTCTGCGCCCGCAGGCGTTTCTGCTCGAGTCGGAACAGCTCGCGCGTGATGCGGTTGACGACATAAACGGCAAGCGGCAGCGAGACAACCCACCCAGTCAGAATCAAGTCCTCCCGTTCGCCGCTCGGCCACTGGTCGGTCAGCAAGAGTCCGACGCAGAGCATGCCGGCAGCAGCCGCGGCTGCGACAAATGCCTGCACCCGGGAGAGCAGGACAGAGGCAAAGACCATATGGATGACGTAGAGGCCGAGCAGCGGGCTCAACACGCCTCCCGTCCAGACGGTCAGGAGTGTCAGGCAGACCAGGTCAACAATCAGATGAGCCCACGCAACGAGAAGGAGAGGAACTGTGCCCGTCTTGGCGCGTTTGGGCGATCCGAGCCAAAGGCACAGATTCCACAGGAAAATCGCCAATCCCACGGCGATGATCTCAAATTTGTGTCCGAAGGCGGAACCGAAGGCCGCATGCAGAACTCCGAGCAGCACGACCGTCGCAGCCACCGCCCAGCGCAACTGCATGAGCCACCGCAGCTCCGCCCGGAGCATGGATCCCAATACATCGTGCCGCGACTCGGTCATGATTGCACTGAAGGAGGCGCTGACTCGGCCTGAACATGCTCTTGCTGCTCGCCCGATTCTCCGCCGGCCCCGGTACACCGCGGGAGGTCGAGCATCTTCAACCCCGGAATGTAGTCTGTGACAACGATACGGCGGACATCCTTGAGCGACGCGACCGTCTCGGCGATCCGGGAAAGATTTTCCCGAATTTGCCGGAGATGCCCGGCTTGAGACTGATCCGCACCGGCCTTGCGATCGAGAAACCGAAGCTGCAACTCGATCACGCTGATCATGTTATTCAACTCGTGATTCAACGAGACCGCCAGTTGGCGAAGCGTCTCAACCTTGCGCTGCTCATTGGCCTGGAGCTGCTCGGCCAGCGCGTTGTAGGCATGAGCAAGCTCGCCAAACTCGTCATCCTGATCGACTTCAACGCGATGATCAAAACGCTCGGCAGCGAGCTGACGACTGCCTTCGACCAGCGCCGCGACCGGACGCAGAATCATCGAGGCCGTTCGCAAGAGCACGATCACTGTGAGGTTGACCATGATCAACGCCGCCACAGTCAGCCCGATGATGAGTTTGCGAAGTTCGTGACTGATCTGACGCTGCTCGGCGGCAATGAACGCCCGAGCGGCTTTGCGCAGATCAACAATGCCCGCCCCCAGCTCGGCGACCGTCTGCGAATCAACGCCTTCCGGCCCGTCCAACTCGGCAAGCAGTTCGCCTACACGTGCGTACGGCTGCTCACCCGGCTGACCGAGGTGCATCGCGTGCTGTTCGCCGAGCTTGGCATGGACTTCGCGCATTTCAGAGACGATCGAAGCACGGTCTGCAGAATCGACATTGAGTGCTGCGAACAGATCGCCGAGCTCCTGCACATCATTGGTCAGTGCCGTCGCATCTGCACTGACCTTGTCGAGGTCGGCCAGGTGAGCCTGCAGGAGTGCAATGGAGATGACGGCCCCACAAACGAAGCACAGCACGAGCACTCCAAGCCTTGCGAGCAGTTTGCGCCGCAGCATCGTGCATACCCCGTGGGCCTCAACTCCGCCGACCCCTGGCGGCCCCCGTACCGTGCGACAGCGCTACGAGTTCGATCGCGTCATCGATGCGTCCATTTGCTGAAGATCCTTTGGAATCATCAGCTCGTCCATCTTTCGGTACAGGCTTGAGATTCCGATACCCAGGTG
>RFGK01000276.1 GCA_003697045.1 Planctomycetota bacterium | reverse complement strand
TTTTCAGAGTTCCCCGAACAAGGGGTGAGAACACCTTGCATCGGATTGAACGGGATGGATCCATCCCGGGTCTTGAGGGGCAAGTCGCCCGGACAGTTTGTTTGAGAGAACGGAGTGATGGTGCGGTGATGTGTGCAGCCGCATGGAGATGTGTCGGCGCAGAAGTGCATCGGCACGGTATGGACAGGTTGGGCCGTCGCCGGGTGGGTAGGGCGTCCAGTGCGGGATCAGCCGAGACGGGTGCCGTCCGGGAAGGGGTGGACGGTGCCTCGTGGAGAGAGGGGTGGTTCACCCCTCGGGGTGACTGTGGGTCGCGGCGCGGCTTTCACCGCGACCCGCATTGAAAAAAAGAATCGGCCTCCTTTCTTCCCACGCCGAGCCGGGCGACGTCAGCCCATCCACGTCGCCCGGCGTCTTTTTTGTCTACGCTGTTATTTCGGACTTCAGTTGCGGATTTTGGACAGTGGCGTCGGCACACAGTCGGGCTTTCACTTGCTTTCCATGGCTGGACCAAAGCACATTCCCGACCCTGCGCAGGAAACCGAGCGACTCCTCTCCGAGCGGCTGTTGGCGCCGTTCGAGCGATTCATGCGCATGGAGGCTTCGGGCGGAATCGTGCTCATCGTGATGGCGGTGCTTGCGATGCTGTGGGCCAACTCGCACCTGAGCGATGAGTACCGCGCGATATTCCAGGAGCGGACGTTGACGGTCGGTTATGGAGCCTGGGCGCTGTCCAAGCCTCTGATTTTGTGGATCAACGACCTGCTCATGGCGGTGTTTTTTCTGTTGGTGGGGCTTGAGATCAAGCGTGAGATTCTGGGGGGTGATCTGAGTTCGCCGCGCAAGGCAGCGCTTCCGGTGGCAGCGGCGATCGGGGGCATGGTGGTGCCCGGGCTGATTTATGCCGCGGTGAACTGGGGCGAGCCGACGCTGCGGGGCTGGGGCGTGCCGATGGCGACGGACATCGCCTTTGCGCTGGGCGTGCTCGCGCTGGTGGGGTCGCGCGTGCCGGGTTCGGTGCGGGTGTTCTTGACGTCGCTTGCGATTGCCGATGACCTGGGCGCCCTGGTCATCATCGCGGTGTTTTACACCGAGCAGATCGGGTTGACCTATCTCGGGTATGCCGGCATCGGGCTGGGCGTGCTGGTTGTGCTCAACGTGCTGGGCTTTCGCAATCCGCTGGTCTACATCGTTGTCGGCGTGGTCATCTGGTACTTTGTGCTCAAGAGCGGCGTGCATGCCACCATCGCGGGCGTGCTGGTGGCGTTGACCATTCCGGCCAGAAGGCGCGTCGACCAGCGTCACTACGTTGATTTCGTCAAGCGCATGCTGGGCCGATTTGAATCACAGATTGCCGATGATCGGCCTCGAAAGACGACGAGCGAACAGCAAATGGCGGTCTTTGCCATCGAGCGCGCGGGCAAGGCGGTCGAATCGCCTCTGCGCCGGCTTGAGCATCAACTTGTACCATGGGTGGCGTTTCTCATCCTTCCGGTCTTTGCGCTTGCCAACGCGGGTGTGGCGATCGAGGTGGGTGATGAGAGCGGCCAGGCCATGCCCATGCGTGTTGTGGTGGGGGTGGTTGCCGGGCTGGTGCTGGGCAAGCCGATCGGCGTATTTGGCGCGACGTGGATTGCGGTCAAACTGGGGCTGGGTGAGCTTCCTCCGCGTGTGCGCTGGCAGCACATTCACGGTGCGGCGTGGCTCGCGGGCATCGGGTTTACCATGGCGCTGTTCATCGCGAATCTGGCCTTTGCCAGTGATGCGGCTGCGCTGGATGCAGCCAAGCTGGGCGTGCTCGGGGCATCGGTGGTTGCCGGCGTGGTGGGGCTTGTAGTGCTGATGCTCGGGCCGAAGGGTGTGCACGACTAGACTGGCGGTATGCCTGAGCCGCTCGTGTTCATCCAGGGACAGATCGTTTCGCGCGATGAAGCGCGTATTTCGGCGTTTGACGCAGGGCTGATGCACGGCGTCGGCTTGTTCGAGACGATGCTGGCGCGCCTGACGGGTGATGGCGTCCGGGTGTTCCAGCTTGATGAACACCTGGACCGGCTTGCGGCGTCAGCAGCCGAACTTGGGCTCAGCAACGACGTCCGTACCGGGCCGCTGGCCGATGCGGTTCGTCTGACAGTTGAGCGAAGCGGGCTGGCCCTTGCACGGGTAAGGCTGACGATGACGGGTGGGGACTTGAACCTGCTTGAGAGTGAAGGCCGAAGCAATCACACGCCGACGGTGATGGTCTCGGCCCAGCCGGCGACGGCGTACCCGCAGGCGATGTTCGAGCACGGCGTAATGGTCGTGCTTGGAGACTTGCGGCTCAATCCGCTGGACCCAACGGCAGGACACAAGACGCTGAACTACTGGGCGCGGCTGCGCGAGCTGCAGGCGGCGGCAAGCAAGGGCGCGGGTGAGGCGATTCTCCTTCAGGTGACCAATCACGTGGCGGGTGGGTGCGTGAGCAACCTGTTTGCGGTCAAGGACGGATCATTGCACACGCCGATTGCGCACGGGGAGGAGGACAGAGGCGCCGTACCCAGCCCGGTCTTGGCGGGCACGACGCGCGCGGCGGTGATTGAGGCTGCCCGGCAGCGTCGCATGGGAACGGCACGACGCATGATGACCATCGACGACCTGCTTGATGCAGATGAGCTGTTTTTGACCAACTCAAGTTGGGGCGTGCTGCCGGTGGTGAGGGTGGAGGCCGAGACAATCGGGGATGGTTCACCCGGGCCTGTGACGCGGTGCCTGCGGGAAGCGATCGAGACAGCGCGAAGCGAGTAAAGCCGGCGATTCGCAACCGGTCTTCGGCGCGCCGGGCGGTGCGTGCGCGGGCGTGCTCAGTTTCCGAACAGGTTGCGAGCTGAGAACATGCCCTGCTCGTCGAAATAGGTGAGCGCGTCGTCCACGGAATCGAAGACTTTGGTCGCGGTCTCGGTGATGAACGGCGATGGGTTTTTCTTCGGCTTCCAGACGACGTAGACCTCCTTGGCATGTTCCCATGCGTGCTGGAGTTCGCGTTCGACGCCGCTGGAAAGACCGGGGATGGATTTCCCGCCTTCGCCGGGCAGTTCTGGGACGAACGAGCAGATCATGTCGGCCTGGTCGATGAGTTTGAAGTCGCGCATGTAGATTTGTCCGTCGATGTCGCCGGCGATATCGAGCACTTCGCGGGTGCGCATGCGGATGGGCTGCATCTGGCTCTGCACGCCGCCCAGCTGGTGGGGCATGTGGTCGAAGAAGTCCTTGCCTTGCGTGACGGCCTCGAGGGCCCGATCGAGCAGCAACTTTTCATCGACATCGCCCGGGTCGAAGGTGATGAAGTGTTCGGCCAGCGCAGCACGGAACTGGTCGATCTCGGCCTGCACGTCGGGCATGTCGACCACGTGGCTCATCGGAAAGCTCGGGTAGACTTTGCGCATCTCGGGGCGGCAGCACAGGCGGAACATGGTCCGCGTCGTGTCCTGGTGGCGTCCTCGGCTGACGATGTAGAACTTGCTGCCGGGGATTGCCTGACTCATCAGCTCGGTGGCGAGGATTTCCTCTTCACGCCAGACCATGCAGTCTTTCAGCGTGGCGTCGATGTCGTGCTCGGCGTGGAGGCGGTGGTGGACGACTTCAATGTTGTCGAGCAGGCAGACGAATGCATCGGGTTCGAGTTTGCGGATCTGATCGAAATCGAATGCGGCGAACAGGCCGTGGCGCCAGCGAAAGGTGGCGTGGGTGTTGACGAGGATGTTCTCCATCCCGCGTGATTCAGCGATGATGTCCTTGAATGCGGCCCGGCGCAGGGCATTGAGGCGCGAGAGCGGCAGGTCCAGGATGCGACCCGGGCGCACATCGGGCGCTTCGGCGTACATCATGTCGCCGACGTTGAAGAGGCTGATGGTCTCGCCCTGAAGGCCGGCAAACTCCTGTACGTTGGACAGGTACTGTTTCTTGTCGAGCCCGATCTGCCCGGTGACGATGATCCGCATGGTTGCCTCCCGAATACCCCGGCGGGGTCTCCCGGTCGAGTATATCGGGCAGTTCACTGAGTTTGAGCCGTGACGCAAAGGTCTTGCAATCCCGGGCCTGCTGGATGCGACCTGCCGTTGCGGGGGCTGCGTGAACCGGTGACGCCGTCGTGCAAGGCTCCGCGTGCGCGTGGGAGGGAGCCTGATGAAGTGGGCATCCACGCAGACAGGACGGCATTTCAGGGAGTTGAGATCGGCCTGGGGGGTGTCATGATCGACGGCGTGTGATCGTCAGCGCGATGGCTGCGAGCACGGTGGGCGTGGGTGCGGGCACGTGCAGGGAGAAAAAGTAGTCGGACCCGTCGTAGATGGCTCCGTCGTACTGCACCGATTCGATGAACAGGGGTGCCTTTGCGAGCAGGCGGTATTCCCCAGCCTGGAGCGTCTGTTCGAACATCCCCTGGCCGGAGAAAACGACGGCTCCGAGGGCGTCGTACAGCGCGACGGTGGCGTCTGCTTCAACCCAGGCGTCATAGGTTGCCAGGGCACTCTGGTTGATGCGGAAGGTCAACTCGTAGTGCACTTCGGAGAAGATCGTGGCGGACTGTTGATCGACGGGATCGTTGTTGGTGATGGTGTGCCCGATGGAACGGCCGCGTGATTCGATGCGTCCGCCCAGGCCGATGAGCGAGCGTTCCCACGATTGCCCGCTGGCGATGGCGCCGTCCCACGAGGCGAATCCGCCGGTGATGATCAGGCCGGAGCCTCCGAACTCGGGGTGTGTGGCCGTATCGGGCGCATCGTAGCTTCGATTGCCTCCCGACCAGCTTTCCGCCCATGAGGTTGTTCGGCGGAGATCTTCGAGGATGGTGATGCCAGCGTCAACGGGGCAGACAGCCAGGCTCAACGAGATGATTGCGGTCATGTTCGCAATGCGCACGGTCAACACCTCCTGTACGTTGACTATGACACGAACATGTCCGGGGCACCACCCGGATTGGAGAGAAGATCACATTCGGAAACGAATCGGCGAAAGTGCTAGGCTTCTAGCCCGCTCAACGCCCTATCTGAAAGGTCGCAGGATGTCGGTATTGATCAACGCGGAAACACGAGTTCTTTGTCAGGGGATCACCGGTTCGTTCGGGGCCATTCACACGCGTGGGTGTCACCTGTACGGGACGAAGATGGTGGGCGGAGTCACGCCGGGCAAGGGCGGTCTCAAGGATGGCAACGGGATTCCGATTTTCAACACAGTGGCCGAGGCAGTTGATGCGACCGGTGCGGATGCCACGATGATCTTTGTGCCGGCGGCATTCACGATGGACGCGATTCTGGAAGCGGCCGACGCGGGCATCAAGTTGATCTGTGCGATCACCGAGGGCGTTCCGGTGCAGGACATGATCCGGACGCGGGCCGTGCTGGACGAGATGAACAGCCGTCGCGAGGCGGGCGAGAGGATCACGCTGATCGGGCCGAACTGTCCGGGCATTATCACGCCGGGTCCGAAGACGGGCAGCGGCGAGTCGGCCGATTCTCCGTACACGAATGCGGGGTGCAAGATCGGCATCATGCCGGGGTACATCCACATGCACATCTCCGAGGCGAAGACTGGAAAGGCGGTGGGCATCGTCTCGCGTTCGGGCACGCTGACGTATGAGGCCGTCTGGCAGTGTTCGCAGCTTGGCATCGGGCAGACGACGTGCATCGGCATTGGGGGTGATCCGGTGCGCGGGCTGGATCACATTGAGTCGATCAAGCTTTTTGAGCAAGACCCGGACACGGCGGGGATTCTGATGATCGGGGAGATCGGCGGGACGGATGAGGAGGCGGCGGCTTCGTACATCAAGCAGCACGTGACCAAGCCCGTGGCTGCGTTTATCGCCGGTCAAACGGCGCCTCCGGGCAAGCGCATGGGCCACGCCGGGGCGATCATCTCAGGCGGCGAAGGGACGGCCGAGAGCAAGATCAAGGCTTTGCGCGAAGCGGGCGTGCAGGTGGCCGAGGTTCCTGCCGACATGGGTCAGGCCATGGCGACCGCGCTTGGAATCTGAAGATTGCATGAACGGTCGAGGGCAAAGCCGAGTCGGTTTGAGACTACCATCGCCCATGCCCATTCCAGATGATCGTCGTGCGCTCTATCAGCGCTGGTTGTGCGAGCTCACGCGTCTGCCGACCGCGGCCGGGCATGAGGAGCGTGTGATCGAGTGGATCGAGCGCTGGGTTGATCAGCGGCCGGATCTTGCGCTTGAGCGCGATGTGCATGGCAATCTTGTGGTGCAGGCGACGAAGCGGTGGGGCAGCGGCGAGCCGCCGGTGTTGATCACGGCTCACCTGGATCATCCTGCGTTTGTGGTGGAGAAGATCATCGACCGGGCGCAGGCCGAGCTGAGCTTTCGCGGCGGCGTGATGGATGACTACTTTGCCGAGGCGCGCGTCAATCTCTATCGCGGCAATGAGCGCATGGTCGGGGGGACGATCCGGGGCAGGGCCGAGGGGCCGGATGAGCCTTTCAAGTGCTGGTTGTGTGAGCTTGATGAGCCGCTCGAAGGCATGCGCGTCGGAGATATCGGTACGTGGGAGCTCCCCGAGCAGGAGATCGTGGACGGCGTGCTGTATACAAATGCGTGCGACGATCTCGCAGCCGTGGCGGCGGCGCTTGCAGCGATGGAAGAACTCAGGCTTGCGCACGAGGGCAATGTGCCTGCGCTGGATGTCCGCCTGCTCTTTACGCGGGCGGAGGAGGTCGGGTTTCTTGGTGCGATCGGTGCGTGCCGCGACGGGACCATTCCCGAGGGCGCACGGGTGATTGCGCTCGAAAACAGCCGGAGTTTTGCCGATTCGCCGATTGGAGGCGGGCCGATTGTACGTGTGGGTGATCGTGTCAGCGTGTTTACGCCGGAGCTGACGGGCGCTGTCGCCAAGGTTGCCGAGGACATTGCCGGAGGGCCGGCGATTCCAACGGCCAGTCAGAAACAAGCAAGCGCGCCCGCGTGGCGATGGCAGCGCAAGTTGATGGCAGGCGGCGCATGCGAGGCGAGCGTGTTCTGTTCGTTCGGCTATCAGTCGACGTGTGTGTGTTTGCCGTTGGGTAACTATCACAACATGGCCGACCTCGATGCGGTGCAGGCGCAAATCAACAGCACGCCGGCACGCGTCGGGCGCGAATACATCGCCCTGTCCGATTACTTCGGCATGATCGATCTGCTCGTGGGATGCGGACAGAGTCTGCCGGATCGTCCTCCGTTCCGCCAGCGGGTTGAAAAGCTGTGGCACGAGCGGGCATTTGTGCTTGGGAGCTGAATCCGCCGGCGCGGAAGCACAGAGTGGGTCTTTGGTCGCTACTCTGATGGAGCATCCTGGTTCGGCGCGTTGAAAGTGAGCGAGCCTGCGTCCGAACAAGTTGTTGAAGCTTTTGGGTAGGCCTGAAGGGAGATGATGATGCACACGCCGCGCGAGCCTGCGATCGGGTATCTGCTGTGGCTGTTCTGCTTGATCGGATTCTGTGGCATTCACCGCTTCTACATGGGCAAGTGGCTCACCGGATTGCTCTGGCTGTGCACGCTCGGGTTGCTCGGCATCGGGCAGTTGATTGACCTGGTGCTCATCCCGTCGATGGCAGCCCGTTGCAACAGAAAATACGCAAGGCAGGGGCGGCTGCTGGGAGCAGCTGCGATTCACTAATCCATCGTCGATCGGATTGAGCTGGTCGTCGTGTTCGAGACCCTGGTCGCGCAGCTCAGTCTGCTTGTCGGGACGGCCGATCGCGCCGCCGGCAATGAGCGCCCAGGTGACGTTGGTCGTGGGTATCCAATCCGTGGGAGACGGCTTCGGCTCTGTCCAGCGGAAAGAGGTGCACGTTTGCGGTGGCATCGGACGTGATCGGATGTGCGGCGACACCCGGCGGGGCGGTTGGGCATCCCCGCCCGGGGATATGTCTGGTCCCGTCTTGGCACGCTCAAATCGGTGAAGACGACGCGGTGGAAAGCAGCCGCAACGGAAACGGGAGGGGATCGGTCGGCTTTGGGCCCGGACTGATCGCGGGAGAGCCGAGCCCTTGCGCGTCAAGTGCAAATCGAGGCGAACATTGCGCTACAGTTGGCCGGGTACCGGGCGGGGTATCTCTGCGGGAGGATGCACGTGCTGAAAACGGCTTCGGTTCTTTTTCGCTTCATCCTCGGGTTGGCAATCCTGGGTGGCGCGATCGGCGTGTTTGGGTTGATGAAGGCGACGCGCGAAGCGCCCGAGATCAAGCCCGAGGTGTTTCACCCGCTGCTGGTGCGCGGCATGGTGTTGACCCCGCAGACGGTCTATCGCACGTGGTTCGGCTATGGCACCGTGCGGGCGATGGACAAGAGCGACGTGGCGGCGGAGGTCTCGGCTCGCGTGGTGTATCGTCCGGATCATCTTGAAGTGGGGGCGAGCGTCGAAGCGGGCGACGTGCTGTTCGAACTCAACAAGGTTGATTTCGAGGAGGCGGCACGAAGCGCCCGCGAGAACATCGCCTCGCTGGAAGCACAGCTGAGCGGGCTTGATATTGAGGAGGAGCGTCTTGCCCGCCAGTTGGAGCTGGCCGAGGAAGAGGCTGCGATCGCACGACGTGACTATGAGCGTGCACGCGACACGATCAGCCGCGGTGCGGGCAACGAGGCCGAGCTTGACGCGCGTCTGGCTGCGGTGCGCCGCGCCGAGCGGAGCGCTTCGGCGTTGCGTCAGCAGTTGGATTTGATCCCGACGCGTCGTTCGGATTTGCGTGCTCGCATCGAGGCACAGCGGGCGACCCTTCGCCAGGCCGAGGATGCCGTGCGCCGTGCCACGATCAGGTCGCCGATCGCAGGCGTTGTGCAGAGCGTGGAGTTGGAAGAAGGGGAGTGGGCGCAAGCGGGGCGTGTGGTCGCCCGCATCGTGAGCCTGGCGCGGGTGGAGGTGCCGCTGCGGATTCCCCTCGGCGCCGCCCGCGATGTGGCGGTGGGTGACTCGGTGGAGATTCGTTTTCGAGCGGAAGACGAGTACAGCGTGCCTGGGCGCGTGTCGCGGATCGCACCCGAGGCCGATGCGCAAACGCGGTCGCTGACCGTGTTCGTTGAAGTGGAGCAGGATCCGGCGGGGACCGGTGTGCTTCGCCCGGGTCAGTTTGTTGCGGGGACGGTACGGAGTTCTTCGCCGAGCCGGCAGATTGTGGTGCCTCGACGCTGCGTGAGAAATGACCGGATCATGATTGCGGCCGAGACGGACAACCCTGAGGCGGCGGCGTGGCCGGTTGCCAGACGGATTGCCGAGTCGCTGGCGCGCGGGGCTGCACGGAGCGCACATGGGTCGCTTGCCGGCCCGGACATTGCGTCCAGGCTTGTCTCATCGCTTTCAGAAGCGGCCAAGGTTGAAGTGGGCCCATCGGCGACATCGCTGGCCGAGGTTGTTGCCGAACCGACCGGTCGATGGATGGGAACGGTCGGAGTTGAGCTTGTCGAAGATCAGTTCGTGCGTGTGCTGACCGACCACCTCGCGCCCGAGGTTGCCACGTGGCTGATCGATGCCGATCTTGCGCAACTTCCCGAGTCGCTGCGTGCCGAGCTGGAGCGCGTGGAGAGGCTGTCAGTCGTGCGGGCTGTTTCAGTCGAGTCACTCTTTACGATTGAGGGGGAGTTTCCCGAGCTTGACCCGGTCGAACGCCAGTGGGTGGTGGTGCGGGCAGTCGATGGGCGCGAGCTTGCCGGAGCGGTTCTTTTGACCAGCAATCTTGACCAGCTCATCGAGGGGATGCTCATTGATGTGACGCTTCAGGCGCGAGGAGATGAGCCGTGAGTCTCGCGCGCTTTGGCGTCAACAACCCGGTGGTCGCCAACCTGGTGATGTTCACGTTGATCGTGGCCGGGATTATCTTTGGAGTGACGCTGCGGCGTGAGCTCTTTCCTCCGGTCGATCCGTTGTGGATTGCGGTGACGGCACCTTATCCCGGAGCTGCTCCCGACGAGGTCGAACAGGCGTTGGCGGTCAAGATCGAGGATCGACTCATCAACATCGATGGGGTGGAAGAAATCTCCTCGTCGGTCCGCGAGGGGGGCGTGACCGTACTGCTGACTCTGTATGAGGGCACCGACATTGATGCCGCCGTTGCGGACGTCAAGCGTGAGGTCGACGCGCTGCAAGATCTCCCCGAGCAGGCCGACCGGATTCTGGTCACGGATCTTGAGCCTCGGCTTCCAGTCATCATCGTCACGGTGTTCGGCGATATCGACGAGCGGACGCTCAAGGAGTCGATCCGTCAGGTTGATGACGACCTTCGATCGCTTCCGGGCATCGGCGACACGGTGGTTGGAGGCATTCGCCCGGACGAAATTACCGTTGAAGTACGCCCGGAGGCGCTGATCGAGCACGGCATTTCCATGCCGGAGATTGCCGATCGCATCCGCGCAGCCATGGTGGAGCTGCCCGCCGGTTCGGTCCGGTCGTCGACACAGACGGTCGGCGTGCGCGCGGTGGGTGTCGAGGAACGGGCCGACACGGTGCGCAATATCGTGATCAAGGCGGGGGGTGACGGACGCGTGATTCGTCTTGAAGACCTTGCCGATGTGCGTGCGTCCTTTGTCGATGTCGATCAGCGGTTTCGATTCAATGGCAAGCCCACGGCCTCGGTGACCGTGTTCAAGAAGGGCGCTCAGGACATCGTGCGCATGTCCGAGATCGTCAAGGCATATGTGGCAGGTCGACAGGGAAAGCCGCTCGAGCTGACGCTGCAGGAGCGCATCACCAAGGCGATGACGCCTCCGAACGTGGACCGGCCTCCTTCGGACCGGGTGCGGGCCTATGAGCTGGGTGTGGCCCGCGGGCCCTGCGCGGGTGAGATCGCAACGACGACAGATCTTGCCCGTTTCGTAGTCGGGCGTCTGGATCTTCTGACTCGCAACGCACTCTGGGGCGGCATTCTCGTTTTTCTCACGCTTGTGCTTTTGCTCAACTGGCGTGTGTCGTTCTGGGTGGCGGTGGGGCTGATCGTGTCCATGTTCGGGACGCTTGTTGTGATGCGTGCTGCCGACATCACGCTCAATCTGCTGACCATGTTCGGGCTGATCGTCGTGGTGGGCATTCTCGTGGACGATGCAATCGTCGTAGCGGAGAACATCACTTCGAAACATGAACAGGGCATGCCTGCGCGCGAGGCGGCGATTGAAGGCACGGGTCAGGTCGGCTGGCCGGTTGTGGCGACGGTGCTCACCACGGTCTTTGCATTTCTGCCGCTGGCATTGATCCAGGGGCAGATCGGCGATTTCATGGAGGCGCTTCCGATCGTCGTATCGTGTGCGCTGTTTGTCTCGCTGATCGAGAGCCTGTTCATCCTGCCGAGCCATATGGCGCACAGCCTCAAGGCCAACGATGCGCGCAGTCGCGGCAGTGCGTTCAACTTTCTCGGGCGCATCGAGCGGCGTTACGACCGGGCCCGCGATCTGCTCTTCACCCGCGCGATCATTCCCTTTTACGCGATGACGCTTCGCTGGGTCTTGCGATATCGATACCTGAGTCTGACTATTGCCGTATCCATTGTCATTGTGTCGGCGTCGATGGTCGCGGGTGGTCGGCTCGAGTTCATCTTTTTCGAAACCGACGACTCTGAAACCGTCGATATCCAGCTCCGCATGCCCGTGGGCACGCCGGTCGAAGAGACGGACCGTTACGTCCGTCTCATCGAGCAGGCATGTGCCGAACAGCCGGAGGTCAGGACGGTCTTTGCCCAGACGGGGCAGATCGGCGATCTGTCGGGCAGCGGCGGAGGGGCATCGGCTGGAAACGTCGGGCAGATCGTTCTCGAACTGCTTGCCGTTGAAGAACGCACGCGGCTCAAGATGCGCTCCAGCGACGAGGTGACTCAGGCAATCCGCGAACGCCTCGGCCCGCTGCCGGGCATCAAGAGCCTGCGCATGGAAGGAGTCTCGGGTGGGCCGGGCGGCGCATCGCTTTCCTTTACTGTGACCAGTCCGAACAACGAGCACATCACCGAAGCCGTCGATCGACTCATGCGCCGCCTTGGCGAGTTTGTCGGCGTGTACGATTTGACGACCGATGTAGACGCGGGCCAGCGTGAGCTGCGTTTTACGTTGCGAGAAAGTGCGCGCGAACTCGGGTTCACGCGGGCGAGTCTGGGTCGTCAGATCCAGGCAGCGGTGTTCGGCATCGAGGCGTTTACGTTCGCCGGCGTGCGCGAAGATGTGGATGTGCGCGTCACCATGCCGCGCCGCATCCGTCGCAGCCTGGATGCCATCGAGAGCATGTATGTCTTTACGCCTGATGGGCAGCCGGTTCAGATTGGAGAAGTGGCGCGCATTGAAACCGGCGAGTCGTATGTGACGATCAATCGGCTCAATCGCAACCGGGCCGTCACGGTCAGCGGCGAAGTCGACCGCAGCACGGGGGCCAACCCCGAGGCGATCACCGCGTCGATTCAGCCGTTCCTGCGATTGCTCGAGCGCGAGTATCCCGGGCTCAAGGTGCTCGAACGCGGGCGTCAGAAGGAGGTCGCCGAATCGATGGCCACCTTGCCCATCGGCATGGTCGTTGCCCTTGGGCTCATCTACGTGGTTCTCGCGTGGCTGTTCCGCTCGTACGTCCAGCCGTTGATCGTCATGATGGCGATTCCCTTCTCGATCATCGGCGTTGTGTGGGGACACTTCATCCTGGGCTACTCGCTGACGTTCCTTTCGTTGATCGGATTCGTCGCGCTGGCGGGTGTGGTTGTCAACGACTCGCTGATCTACATGGAGTTCTACAACGGTGAGCGGCGACGGGGCTTGTCCGTGCCGGCAGCAGCCATCTCGGCCGGTCGGGCACGTGTGCGGGCCATTCTGCTCACCACGATTACGACCGTCTTCGGGCTGCTCCCGCTCATGCTCGAACAGAGTCTTCAGGCGCGGTTCCTCATTCCCATGGCGATTACGATTGCCGCCGGTTTGATCTCGGCGACCACAGTGGTCCTGCTCGTCCTTCCGGGCATGCTGCTGATCATCGATGATTTCAAGCGGGTGTTGCGTGCCCTTTGGACCGGGCGTTGGAGCAGTGCGCCTGATCCGGGCAGCGTGCGACTGATCCCCGAAGCCGAGTTGATCCAAAGTGCCTCAACAGCCGATGGGATCAACCGTGACGCAGCCGGCAAGCGCACGACCGAACCAGCTCAAACCTGATCGGCCTGCGAGATTCCGGGGGCATCCGGGTTGGTTTGATCGTTGGGAGGTTTGCGGATTCGGTGTCGGGCGGCTTGGTTGGTTTATTCTCGAACGATGACGTATCCCTTGCGCAGGCCGCGGATGACCTGCAGCCGCACGCCGCGCCGGAGGTCGGCTCGTGACATCAGTTCGACGAACGAATCGACATCGGTGACACGATAGTCCGCGACGCCGTAGATGATGTCCTCGGGTTCGAGTCCTGCGCGGGCGAGCGGGCTTCGGGCCTGGATATCCGTGATGAGCACGCCGGTGACATCGACGTCTCGATAGCCAAGCTCGCGAGCGGCCCGTTCGTCGAGCGTGGCGACCGTCACTCCGAGCCAGTCGATCTCCTGTCCTCCAAACAGCCGGGTGTTGCGTTCGTTGCGGTCGCCGATGATGGCGGTCAGTTCGTGCGGTTCGCCATTGCGGAAGAGGCGGATTTTTGTTGGAGTCCTGGGGGGGATGGTCTCAACGGCGGTGATCAACGAACGTGCGCTGTCAATTCGGCGATCGCCGATCATGACGATGACATCGCCGTCGCGGATGCCCGCCTGCTCGGCGGGGCTGTCTTCAACGACGCTTGCGACGACGACACCCTGCTGATTTTCGTCCAGGTTGAAACTGCGCGCCAGCTCGGGCGTGAGCTCCTGCATGGTGACGCCGAGCCACCCGCGTCCGACGCGTCCCTGCTCAACCAGGTTGTTCATCACCGAGCGCACGAGTTGGGATGGAATGGCAAAACCGATTCCCACCGATCCTCCCGAGCGCGAGGCGATGGCGGTGTTGATCCCGACGAGCTTTCCTTCCAGATTGATCAAGGGGCCGCCCGAGTTGCCGGGATTGATCGCTGCGTCGGTCTGGATGAAATCCTCGTAGTCCTTGTATCGCTCGCTGACGAGTCCGATGCCGCGTCGGCCGGTGGCGCTGACGATGCCCGCGGTGACCGTGTTCTCAAATCCGAACGGGCTTCCGATCGCCAGCACCCACTCGCCGACCTCCAGATTCTCGCTGTCGGCAAACTCGATCGGCTGGAGCCCTGTTGCGTCGATTTTCAGCACGGCGATGTCGCGCTGCGGGTCGGTCCCCTCGATGTGGGTGACCTCAAACTCCCGGCCGTCGCTGAGGCGGACGAGAAGCCGATCGGCATCCTCCACGACGTGGTTGTTGGTGATGATCAGCCCGTCTTCGGAAACCACGACGCCGGAGCCCAGCCCCGTGGGGCGAAGCGTCTCAGGCCCGATCAGACGCCGTCCGAAGATGTCGCGGCGAATACTCGCCACACGCGCCTGGCTGGTAATGTGGACGACGCTCGGCTCGACGTGCTCGGCAGCCCACTGAAAAGCCTTGGACAGTGAACGCGCATAACGCAGATCCTCGCTGACGCGCTCCGGCGGATCGCTGCCCAGCGTGTTTTGCGCCTCGGCACACGAACCGATCACTCCATGCACGAGCGTGGTCACAGCAAGCAAAAACACCAGCGACATTCTGCTCATCGCATTCTCCTCGGAACTGGTGTGTTCACCCCGAATACTCGGCCCAGGAGCTCGAAGTTTCCCACACCCGCACCCGCTCAACTTTCAGATCATTCCGCAACTCATACTTGTTCCCGCGCTCGTCGCAGTAGGTTCGCCCCGAGGCGAAAACGGTCTTGAGATGATCATGGATGTGCCGGGCGAGCACTTCCGTCGTGGGATCGACGTTTTCGAAGACGATTACCCGGGCGCCCGCCACCGATTGGAGCGTCTCGGTGAGTGCGTCGTCGCTGTTGACCGCCAGCGAGTGATCAAACTGGTCCACAAAGTCCCCAATTGCGAGTTTGAGCGCCTTGAAATCGCAGACCATGTCGTTGGCATCGAGCGATTCGGCCGAGACGACGATCTCGATGCGGCGCGAATGTCCGTGGGGGAATCGGCAGCGGTCGGGATGCTTGCTGAGCATGTGCCCGCTTTCGACTTCAAAGATCTTGCACACGCGGTACGGCATGGGGGCATGATATGGGCGCCCGCTCACGTGCCTCGCACGTTGCCGAACAGCTCGATGTGCAGCCTGGGGCAGTAACGCCATCCTCGCGACAGACATGCCTCGACGATCCAGGAGACTTTCGCCCGATCGGGCACAACCACGCCTTCGGGCATGAGCATCACATCGTCGGGATTGATTGTGCCTGAAATCTTGAGAAGCTCATCGATCTCCACCAGATCGTGCGGGTGGCACACGACGAACTTGAGTTGACGATCATCCGCCAATGTGAGCAGCCGCTGGATCGCTCGCGGGTTGATCCGGGCTTGTTCGTGTCGGCGTGCCCATGTGCCTGAAGGGTCGCGCGGATCGTCGATCGGCGTGGAGTTGGACAGCTTGGGGCTCACACTCATCAAGTCGCACGTCACGTCGGGTGCGACGGTGCCGGCCGTTTCGATCGTCACGTGCTTTCCTGCTTCCCGCAAGCGTGCGCACAGCTGGGCGGTTTGGGGGAAGATGAGGGGCTCCCCCCCGGTTATCACGACGTGTCGAAGACCGCTCTGCCGGGCATCTTCCACGAGTGCGTCGATCGTGTGCGGGTGGGATTGCACGTCCCAGCTTGCATATGGCGTATCACACCACCGGCAGCGCAGGTTGCACCCGGCCAGGCGAATGAAAAACGAGGGCACGCCGGCGAGCTTTCCTTCACCCTGGATCGAGCAGAAGGTTTCCGAGATGGGAAGGGTCGGGCTCATGGTGCATAGATGGTGGGGTCTGGGATGTCGGCGTCCTGGAAGCCTCGGCGTCGAAGTGCGCAGCTGTCGCACTTGCCGCAGGCCCGGCCGGCATCGTCGGGGTTGTAGCAACTGTGTGTGAGGGCGAAGTCGACGCCCAGCTCGGCGCCGAGCCGAATGATCTCGGCCTTGGTGAGATGGATCAAGGGCGTGCGGATGCGCACGGGCCGACCTGAAACGCCGGCCTTGGTGGCGAGATTGGCCGTTTGTTCAAAGCTCTCCACAAACGCGGGGCGACAGTCGGGGTAGCCGGAGTAGTCAATCGCATTGACCCCGATGTAGATTTCGCCGGCGTCGATGACTTCGGCCAGCGCACATGCGATCGAGAGGAACACAAGATTGCGCGCAGGAACATACGTGACGGGGATGCCCGGACTCGTTCCGGCCTGGGGTACGGCAATGTCGTCGGTCAGGGCGCTTTGTCCGAACAGGCGCAGGTTGAGCGGCATGACGATCGGCGGCTCGACGCCAAGCGATTGCGCCACGGCGCGCGCCGCTGCGAGTTCATGTCGATGTCGTTGTCCGTAATCAATGCAGAGGCAGCGACATGCACGGCGATCGCGAAGAGCAACAGCGAGAGTGGTGGCGCTGTCGAGTCCGCCGGAAAGCAGCACAACCGCCTTGTGCGCACGCGCGTGGTCAGTCACGCGTGAGTGTACGGACCTGTCAGCCTGCCTGGGCAAGCCCGCTTGATGGATCCGTGGGCTTGGCGGATTTGCCGATGGGTCCGGCAGCTCGATTGATCAGGGCACGGGCCACGCCGTGCAGGTCGAAGGGCACTTCTTCGGAAGAATAGAAGTTGTCGTTGCGCACGTCGTGTCCGTGTGCGACGACGACGCAAAGCTCGGGATGGTCTTTCAGGTTGCATTCCTCGCCCGGCGGGGCGTCGATCTTGTCACCGAGACCGGGGATTTCGCGCACCACGGGTCGACAAGGTTCATCCGGGTGCCAGCGTGTGACGACGCCCTTGATGCCGTTGGACAGTTCGACAGTCGTCCCCGGGGGATAGGGGGGCACGACTGCGAGCAGACCAAGGTAGATCACCGGGTCGATCCAGTCGGAGATTGGTGGTTCGGACATCCGCTTGAGGGCGCGCACGGTGGGCATCGGCGGTGCGGGGGGCTGGCTGGGCGGGCGGGGAGGAAACCGCAGTGCGTCGAACAGATCGGCAGCGGCGACGATGCGCGCAAAGACGTGGATATCGGTTCCGGCGGGGGTGTGCACACCGGCGCCGGTTTTGCGGCCGGGATAACCGGAGCCGTCGAATCGCTGGTGATGATGAAGGACGATGGAGGCGGCAGTCGGATCGATCTGACCCCGAACCATGTCGTATCCGAGTTTGACGTGCTGACGGAATCGCTGTTCGTACTCGTCGCCGGAGGCGAGGTACTGCTCGACAACATCTTCATCGAGCTTCAACACGCCGACATCATGCAGCACGGCGCCGAGCCCGAGCGAGCTGACGTCGCGTGCGTGGGCAGGTTCGAGTCTCGGGCGCTGGTGTTCAAGGTAAAAGTCGATCTTGAGTCCGATGAGCAGGCTGATGTACGCGACATTGGCCGCGTGCTGGAGAAGGGGGTGTTCGCACCCGTACATGTCCTGCACGAGCAGCGCGGCGTCGGGGTTGTTCATCAACGCATTGACCAGGTCCACGATGGCGCGCCGGAACGCGCGGTAGTCAAGCTCGGCGCCGACGTCAGGGCGCATGGCATCGAACGCATCGGACAAGACCTGCATCGTCTCGGCGCGCGCCTGGATGACTTCCTCGCTGATGCAGTCGGCGACTTGTTCAAGATGGGGGTATTCGATCCAGAGTTCGCCGACTCCAAGCTCGTACAGGGCTGCGATGGTCCGCTCCTGCAGGACGGCGCCGGCACGAAGAAGAATGGTGGATGGTTGGGCGGGATGGTAGACCGGCATGGCAAGAGTCATGCCGGGCTTGGCCTGGATGGCATTCAATCGCAGCATCGACTCCTCCGGTGCGCACAAGAAGACCCGGCAAGATGTATCGACCGATCGGCATCCCATGTTGCGGGCATTGCGATCAGAGCGTGTCAGGCAAGTCTGAGCACGTATGCGCCGACGGCATAGGCGAAATAGGCAAGGAGCAGGAGCGTGCCTTCGACACGTGCGATTCTGCGTCCGCTCCCCATTATCGGGATGATGAGGATGGAGACGAGCAGCATGGCGGGGAGGTGCCATTTGAGTGTATGAGCGGTCACGGTAATCGGGCGCGCCAAGGCTGCGGCTCCGAGCACGCAGAGGAGATTGAAGACATTTGAGCCGAGCACGTTTCCGATGGCGATGTCGGCGTGTCCCTTGCGAGCCGCCTGGATCGAGGCTGCCAGTTCGGGCACGGACGTACCGAAGGCAACGATCGTGGCACCGATGACGATTTCGGGGACCCCGGCCCACCGGGCAAGGTCGACGCTGCCATCGACGAGAAGGGCGGCACCGCCGGTCAACCCGACGAGGCCGATGATGGTGAACAGGAGATTCGGGAGCAGGCGTGGATGGATGTTTTTTTCGAGTTGGAGCCCGTGCTCGTGTTCGAGTTCGAGGGCTTGTTCTCGCGTCTTGGGATCCTTGAGCCCTCTCCAGTAGTTGAAGCAGACGTAGGCGACAATGCCTGCGAGCAGCAGGGCGCCGTCGAATCGGGTGATGCGCTGATCGAGCATGGTGACGGCAGCGAGCAAAGAGATGCCGCACATGATGGGCGCATCGCGTTTGATGACGAGGCTGTTGACAGCGATGGGTGCGAGCAGGGCGCCGATGCCGAGAATGAGGCAGATATTGGCGATGTTGGAGCCGACGACATTACCGACGCCGAGTTCACCGGCCCCTTCAAGACTGGCTCGAACGCTTGCGAACAGTTCTGGCGCGCTGGTTCCGAACGCGACGACGGTGACGCCGATGACGAAGGGGCTCATGCCGAATCGGCGAGCGAGCCTTGCTGCTCCTCGGATGAGCAGTTCGGCGCCAAAGTAGGTCAGCGCAACACCGACGATGACCAGGAGCAGTGCAAGAGATGGGGAAAGAGCGTGCGGCATGACGGTGGGGCAGATGCTAGGGAGTCGGCCGGCACCGGGAGCCCGCGTGCGCAGGTGTATTCACGGGACAAGCTTGTATTGGGAAGGCACGTGCGCCGTGAGCACAACAATCACGGAGCGTTCGCGGTGGACGGCGATGGAATTACCGTCGGGAAGGCGCTGTTCGACCTGGCCGACGCGGCGGAGCAGTTGTTCTCCGAGCGAGCGGAATCGCGGGGCAGCCGGGGCGGGCGGGTTTGGTTGCGGCGGAGATTCTGCCTCCGGCGCGGGGCCGGCCGGGAGGAGGGCATCGATTTGGGGTGGAACTTTCGGGTCGGGGCCGGGGGTGGTCGGCTGGGGCCGAGGCTGTGGGCTTGATTCGGAGAAATCGTCCCAGTCCACGTCGGGATCTTCGGGGACGATGACGAGGGCATGACCTTCGGGCAGGTCGCAGACAAGTCGGAGCCGATCGAGGATCTGCCCTTCGTTGACGGGGTTTTCAAGTGAAGGCTCGAGCAGGCGTTCGAGTCGGCGTCGCTCGGCGGGGAGATGCTGCGGGACCAGTTCGAGGCGGAGGGCAGCCCTGGCGATTCCCAGTTCGCGTGCGCGATCAAGATTGGGCACAAGCCAGCATCGAGAGAGCAGACGAAAGCGCCCCGGGGGAAAGGGGACGAGCCCGGAATCGAGCCGGGTGTATCGGTCGGTCAGTTCCGGGCCGGTGATGATGGGCGTCCAGAATGCCATGGTTCCGAGCCATTCGCGTTGGGCCGGACCTGTGTGGCGCAGCGACGCGAACGCATCGGTCAGGGCGTCAAGGGGAACGGCGAGGACGCGCAGGCCGCTCTGCTGGAGTCGGCGTGTGGTTTCGGGGTCGATGCCGGTATCGATCGACTGGAAGCGTCGCAGGGCCAGCGCCACCGCTCCTCCCTCGCTCTGCACGGCGACGAGGCGCATCTCGAGCCCGTAGGACTGCCCGACGGTGACAGGCTCGGGTTGATTGCTCAGGTCCAGGCCGGCGTCGGGCCGTGCGGTGGGGGCGGTGCACGAGGCACAGGCGAGAAGCCCGGCCGCGACGATCAGGGATGTGAGCGATGTTCGCACGTGTTATTCTTCGACGGGATCGAACTGGTTGATCCGGTCGATCAGCTTTCGAACCAGCCCGTAGGAGCGGCGTGTGTGTGTGAATGCGATGCGTGGTCGATCGAGGTTTTCCTCTTCGGCGTCGTATGGGCCGCGCTGCACGATCCTGCCCTTCTTGACCAGCTCGGCGAACTCGTCGTTGAGCAGTTCGACATCCTGATCGCGCAGGCGTGCGTTGAGCCGGATGACCAGATCGTCGCGGACGTAGCGTGAGGAGTGGTAGTTGCGATAGAAGTTGAGGACATGGTCGGCGGCGTCGACAGGGTCGCGGGCGATATAGAACAGGTTTTCATCTTCGGGGCTGATCCACCCGCGTCGCATGAGTTGGGTGTCGATGAAGTGTTTCCATCCGCTCCAGTATCCTGCGATCGCCTTGGCGGGGTCGCCGCCGGAGACGGTGTGGCCTTCGGTGGGTTCGCCTTCGACGAAGACGATAGGGATCATGCTTGCCTTGCCGGTCTGCACGAGTGTGAGGGTTTCAAAGGTTTCGTCCAGCGTGCCGAATCCTCCGGGGAAGCAGACGACGGCCTCGGCCTGTGAGAGGAACATGAGCTTGCGGGTGAAGAAGTACCGGAAGTGAATGAGCTTTTCATCGTCAACGATGATCTCATTGGCCGTGGTCTCGAACGGGAGGCGGATTGCAACGCCGAAGCTGGCTTTGCGTCCGGGTCCTTCGTGACCGGCTTTCATGATTCCGTCGCCGGCGCCGGTGATGACCATCCAGCCGCGCTCGGCCATGATGCGTCCAAACTCGACGGCGGCGAGATAATCGGGGTGGTCCGGCGGAGTGCGTGCCGAGCCGAAGATAGTGACCTTGTGAGGCTCGGGGTATTCTCCGAATACACGGAATGCGTAGCGCAGCTCTTTCATGGCAGCCGCCATGAGTTTGAGCTCGCCGCGGTTGCGACCGTCGGGGATGAGCTTGAGCGCTGCGGTGATAAGCTCGCGCACGAGCCTGGCGTCGTACTCATCGGGATTGCGTGCGACGTCCAGGATCAAATCGCGAATACGTTCCTGGATTTCGCCATCGTCGGCGCGGAGCTGGGCGCCGCGTTCGGGTGGTGCGCTGCTCAGTCCGCGCGGTTGGGTGGAGGCGGGGGGATCGAGTTCCTGTCGTCTTTGTTCGTGTGTCATGGGTGGTGATTGTTGCCCTGTGGATCGTGTGACTCGACTACGGAGTGAATTTGATCGCTGTGGATGCGTGTTCTCCTGCTGTATTGCAAGGCCCGCTGCTTGATCTCCCGGAGCAGCTTGTCCTGCTCGGTCGGTTCCTCTCCGAACAGGGAAGCGACCACCTGGCGGGTGGTCGAGAAGGGTACGGCCGAGATATCCGGATTGTGGAGGGTTCCGGCGATGCGTGTCGTGAGAACTTCATCGCGGACACCCTCGAGAATCTTGCTGAGCACGGGGATGGGGCGTGTCGATCGGCTGTTGATGCGCAGATCAAGGGCCAGGTCGGGCAGGCTCATGGTGCCATATCCGACGAGCTTGATGGACCTGGAAAGGACACTGATCGCCTCGAAGGTGAGCAGGTCATTGTGGATGTAGAACTGGGAGGTTGCCAGGTCGAGTTGTTCGCCGGTTGGAAGCCGCAGATTGCTGACCTCCACCAGTGGCACAACCAGGGGGAGCCTGAGCACGCGTCCCTGACTGACCTGTGCGGTGCCGATCCCACGTCGTGGGCCGTTGATGATGCCGTAGAGCGTGAGTTGAGCATCGAGCACGCCTCGGGTCTCGTCGGCGATCGATGCAGGATCCGGCGGAGAAGTGTCCAAAGCCAGGTCGGCCAGCACGGGTGCGAAGCGCACGCCGGAGGTGAGCACGCGCAGATCGTAGCGGGGGCGCTCATCGTCGGGCTCGGTCCAGATGATTGCCGAGCCGGCGATGCGTCCGTCGTGGGCAAAGGCGCTGAAGGGGCCGATGTGTATGTCGGGGCCTGCTCCGGAGGACCGAATCGGGCACTGCACGTCGGAAAGCCAAATGCCCCAGGCGCGTGCGGACGTGGCGGCGAGGTTGATTTCAAACTCGGGCATCGTCATCGAAGGATGCGCGTGGGCTGCGAAGGTCAGCTCGGCATCGACATCGCTCAAGCCAACGCCGATGCTGGCTTTTGCTTTTTTCATCGTCACGCGTCCGAGCACGTCGATCTGGCTGCTCTGTGGCGTGCTTGCAAAGAGCAGGTTGCCCTCACGCAGCGCAACGGGGCCTTCGGTGGCAATGGACATCGACGCAAGTACGTCGTCAAGGGCCTGCGGCAACAAGGCGCGCACTCGTTGGTCCAGTGAATCGGCAAAGACTTCAAGCCCGACTTGCACGTCGACGTTGTCGCCGGGCCCGAGGGCGAATGTGCCCGATGCGGCAAGGTCGATGCCTGAGCCGCCGAGTGTGAGCTGTTCGATGATGCCGGAAACGCCGTCAAAGGTGACTCGCCCGCTGCCGGCGGCGAAGTCAAGGCGCTGCTCGCGCGTCGTGAAGGAAAGTGACTTGGGACTCAGCTCGGCATGGATGAGCTCGGCCCGGCCGCTTGGGTCCATGAGCATCTTGGCGTGAAGGTCGAACAGGCCGTGCGGCTGTGCGCGGGCGATGGTCCTGGCCAAAGTGGGAGCACGATCTTCGAGCAGTTTTGTTGCGATAGGGGACTCGAAGCGTCCATTGGTGAGCGTGATCTCGGTGACAGCCTGGCGATCCTGTTCGGGTGTACCAAGCCGGCCGTCGACGAGGATGTCGCCGAGAGGCTGGCCATCAAATGTTGCCACTCCGCCGAACCGCTCGAACCGCACGTCGAGCGCGCCGGCGCGTTCAATGTGGATGGTGCCCCGGGACTGGTCGATCCCGAGGCGCCCGTCAAACAGGTTGACCGACGCGGTGCGGACGCTTGCGATTTCCAGAGCGATTCTGGGCGCATCGGCGAGGATGTAGGTGAGTTGGGCGTCGAACGAGCCTCGCGGCTCATACGCCCGGCGCAGCTCGGCAAGCTGACGTGCGCTGGACGGATTGATGACGGCAACGAGCTGTTCAATCGGAGTGGCCGCGTCAAAGTTGGTCAGCGAGACATTCGAGCGGTGCAGTTGGAAACCGCTGGCGACCGAATCTCCAAACCCGGCATGAGCAGTCGTCTTTGCGCGGGCCGAGGACCCGCTCGACCCGGGAATGTCAGCAGCGAGATTCAAGTCCAACTCGCCCGGACGGACGAGAATCCTGCCGGTGATCGCATCGAGTTGGAGCCCCTGGGCTGTCCGCCCGGTGGGGCTCGTCCAGGAATCGGGCCGGGCGCGCAGGGCGTTGGGTGTGACGATGATCTCAAAATCAGGTCCGTCGTCAGGCCCGACATCGGCGATGCAATCCACGGTGCCTTCCAGACCAAGGTGTTCGAGCAGATCGTGGACGCTCAGGGCGCCTTGTTGCTCGACCTTGCGCGGCCCCGAGATGGCCTGGACAAGCAGGGGCGTCACAGGCACATCGCAAGCTTCGATGTGCATCTGTGGGAGTTGGTCCTGCTCGTCCAGGTGGGCAATCGCCCGGATGGTTGCCGAGCCGCCGTCATGTCCGCGGAAGGTGCCTTCGACCAGCTCGGCCCGGCCGTTGAACACGCGGAGCTTGAAACCCTCAGCCTCGATGGGAAGCGGGAAGTGCTTTGGCACAAGCCCCACCTCGGGCAATGCGGCGATGACCTCCGTGTCCCAGATATTCTCAACCCCGGGATGCCGATGAACGTGGATCTCGACCGATCCGACGCCCCCCAGGTCGAAGGTCTTGCGCGTGAGCAGCGATTCCAGTTCGGAGATGCGAGCAGCCAGCTCGGGCGGAGGATTGTCGGGTTCGCGCTTGATGGCGGCGTTGTGCTCATCGAGCTCGCGCTGCCAGAGTTGATGTTGTTGGCTTGAGACAATCATCCCCTGCTCGATGAGCTGGGCAAAGGTTTTGCGATCGAGCAGTGCGTCATAAAGGTCGCGTGAATGCGTTGCAAACCCGGCCCGGAGCCTCTCGTCGAGCGGGACGTCGGTCACATACACATCGACGACTGCTTCGGCGTCGGGCCCGAGCGGTTCGACCCAGCCCGAAGCCTCCAGTTTGGCGCCGGATTCGGCGATGCCGCGGATTGCTTCGAACTCAAGACGATTGCGTTTGAGTCGAAACAGCCCGGACATCTTGTGAAACTCGTAGGGGAAGTCTCGAAAGGACGCGACGCCGTTGTAGAGTTGGAGTTGGCCTTCGGCGAAGACATGCCTGGAGCCTTCGGGGCGCTGAAGAACAAGGTCGAGCTCGATTTCGGCGGTGGGATTGGAGAACAGCTCGAGCTGTTCGCGCACATATTCAGGCACGTAGCTGAGTCGATCGAGGTTTTCGCGCAGGCGGATGCGTCCGATGCGCAGGTCTGCCTTGAACGGCCCGTCAGGATCGAGCGAGGGCGCGACGAGCGTGGCGTGGGCGGGAACATCGTCGAGCAGTCCGGCAAGATCGGCGCGCACTCCGGCGGCTCCGATATCGAGGCTCCCCTGGACTTCTTTCATGCGTCCGCCGGCGATGGGGGTCTGTGCGATGGGCAGGTTCAACTCAACGCCATCGAGTCGGACGCTCAGTTCGACCGGGCCTGTGCGAGGCACGCGGATTCTCGTGGGGAGGATTTGGCCTTTGAGGTTGAGCGAGCGATGGAGTTGGCGGTAGGCCGAGGGCACGGCTTCGTTGGGCCAGGCGGCCAGGTCCATCGCGGAGACGACGATGTCGAGTTCGTCGTCCGTGATGGTGCCGGTCAGTCTGGTCGGGTTGTCGGGCGTGTCGGGGTGGGTAACTTCGAACACGTAGGTGCCGGGCGTCTGCCCGGGGGTGAGAACGCCGCGCACGGGGAGTGTGCGCAGAATGTTGTAGTTGGCGTCGTCGTGCTCTCCGAGTTCGATGATGGTGTTTTCGACGGTGATGTCGGGCAGGCTTGTCTTGCCGGCGGCCTGGGATCGGACGCGGAGGCTGTTGAGATTGAGCCCGCCGGTGCGCATGTCTTGACTGACGCGGATGCGTGCGCGGTCGACCACGATGCTTTCGGGCATGGACGAGCCGGAAAGCAGCCCGGCCAGCGTGATGTCGACTGATTCCGCGTAGATGACTTCTCCTGCTCGTCCACGCAGTCCGGGCACGCCGATGCGCACGCCTGAGATGTGGACCGAGCCGTCGAGCCCGAGTGAGGCGCCGGCGATGTCAATCTGGCCGGTGGTGAGCGAGCCAAGCCGATCGCGGACGAGCTTTCGTGCGATCGGGCCGCGCGTGACGGCGAAGATCATCGCGGCGCCTGCCACGATGAGCACGAGCAGCATGAGAAGGACCCTGCGCAGCAAGCGGCGCGGGCGGGGGGGCTGACTCTGGTCGGATTTGCTCGTCATGGAACGGTTTGTCCTTGGCAAGCGCTGATCGTAGCGCCCGGAGGCGGTATGCTCGGGTCTTGGCCAGGACCCGAACATCCTTTGCCTGCCGCTCCTGTGGATCGGTTTTTGCGCGCTGGCTGGGGCGTTGTCCGGATTGTGGTTCCTGGGACGCCCTTGAGGAAGTGAAGGTGCAGGAGGGGGGCGGTTCGCTTGCGGGTTCATGGGCACCGGGCGTGGTCGAGGCGCGTTCGATTGCGGATGTGGGGGCCGAGCCGGTGGTGGAGCGGCTCCCAACCGGCATCGGCGAGTTCGACCGGGTGCTCGGTGTGTCGCCTGACGGCGTCGCGGGGATCGTTCCGGGTTCGGTTATTCTCGTCGGAGGAGAGCCGGGCGTGGGCAAGTCGACGCTGCTCCTGCAGGCAGCCGCGGCGTGGGCGACAAGGGGCACGCGCGTGCTCTATGTCTCGAGCGAAGAATCGGCCGAGCAGATTCGGCTGCGAGCCGAGCGGCTTGAAGTCGGCTTGCCGCGCGAGCTGTATCTCCTGGCGGAAACGAATCTCGAACGGATCGCCGAGCAGGCGCGCAAGGTTCGGCCTCGGGTGTTGCTGGTGGATTCGGTGCAGATGGTCTTTGCGCCTTCGGTGGAAAGTGCGCCCGGCAGCGTTTCGCAACTGCGCAAGTGCGGGTCAGAGCTTGTGATGCTTTCAAAGACGACGGGGGTGTCGGTCGTGCTCGTGGGTCATGTCACCAAAGACGGACAGCTCGCCGGCCCCCGGCTTCTCGAACACCTCGTCGATGCCGTGCTTTACTTTGAAGGCGAGCGCATGCACGCGGGCAGGTTGGTGCGTGCAGTCAAGAATCGCTTTGGAGCCACGCTCGAGCTGGGCATATTTCAGATGACCGGCACCGGGCTGCGCGAGATGAGTGACGGGCCCGCAGTCGCAGCCGACCAGGCGCGGCCGGGTTCGGTGATTTGCCCTGTCATTCACGGCTCGCGCTGTCTGCTGGCAGAGATCCAGGCGTTGACCGCGACGGGTTTTCTGGGTGCAGCAAAGCGAAAGAGTTCCGGATTGGACGCCAACCGGCTTGCGATGATCATCGCGGTGCTTGAACAGCACGCCGGGATGCGATTGGCCGACCGCGATGTGTTTGCGCAGGCGGTGGGGGGGCTACGGGTGATCGAGCCGGCTGCGGACCTGTCGTTGCTGCTGGCCGTTGCCGGAGCGGAGCGCCACCAGTCACTGAGCCCGGGTGTGTGTGCCATTGGCGAAGTCGGGCTTTCCGGGCACATCGGGCGTGTGACCCAGATGGACAAGCGCCTCGTTGAAGCAAGTCGGATCGGCTTTTCCAAGGTACTCGTGCCATGGGATGAGCGCATCGAGGCCAGAGTCGGGCTGGATCTGATCGGCGTTCGCTCGGTGCAGGACGCGCTTGAGCACTTGGGGTAAACGGGGCGGTTTTGCCGCGGTCGCAGATTGCATCTTGACAGCAAGCTCAGTTTTCGGGAGCATCTTGTTTCCGCCCGGCCTCGGTGTGGGGTTGTGGGTCTGATAACGCATTTGTGGGAGAGGATTCTCGATGACCAGATCACGATCGGCAGATTTTTTGGTCAGGAGGCCGCACATTGCCGCGCTGATGCTCGGATGCGGTCTTGCCCTGGCCTGCGCGCCGGCTGCAAGCGGGCAGATTTCGTGGCGGACTGATCCACAGCCTCAGGCGGTGCGGATGAGCGCTGGCCAGATCGAGCGCCGCATTCTCGATCTTGCCGATGAGCAGATGGTGCGCCACGGAGTGATGCAGCTGGTGCGTCCGACGACGGTGTCCGAGCGCGATCACCTGGCCTCGCTGGGGCTGACGCCGTTGCGTGCGATCGGGGGCACGGCGTACCTGGTTGCGATTTCGCCGAGCGTCAATGCGCGTGCAGCGTCGATGAGCGGTTTGATCGCCAGCGTCGAGGAACTGACCGTGCGGCGCAAGCTGCACCCTGATCTGAATGCCGGTCTGACGGCCGAGTGGTCCATCGTGGAATCGGTCGCGGACATCCGTGCCAAGGCGATTTCGCAGGGGTTGACGGCAGAAGAGGTCGACAAGCTCGCAGCACATCCGACTGTCGCGGTCTACGTGATGTTCCACGAGGACATCGATCCTTTGGGCGAAGGCTTTGACGCAGTGTTACGGCACGGCGGCGAAGTGGTCTCGCTGGTGGACTCGGTCAACGCGCTGGTGGTGCACATGTCGCGCGGGCAGATCGAGGCCTTGGCAGGAGAGGATGTCGTGTGCTGGATTGAGCCTCCCATGCCCAAGTTCAGCACGCTCAATGCGTCCGCTCGGGCCATCATGGGCGTCGACACGGTCAACGCCCCCCCTTACGGGCTGGATGGTTCGGGTGTGGATGTGCTGGTGTATGACGCGGGCGGTGCGTTTCCGCACAACGATCTGGCTGGTCGGCTCATCTCCGGGGATGGCGCCGGGACGATCACACACGCCACACACGTGTCCGGCACGATCGGAGGTACGGGTGCCGCTTCGGGCGGAACCAATCGAGGCATGGCACCGGCGGTTGACATCATTTCATACGACTTTGAAGTTCCGGGCGGGTTGCAGCCCGGGTTCCTCTACACCGATCCGGGCGACTACGAGGCCGATTATCAAGAGGCCATCAGCGTCCACGGCGCGGACATCTCGAACAACTCCATCGGTTCGAACGTGGAGTCGAACGGGTACAACTGCTCCTGGCAAGGCGATTACGGGCTGATGGCGTCGTTGATTGACGCGGGCGTGCGAGGCAGCTTCGGCGTGCCGTTCCGGCAGGTCTGGGCCGCCGGCAACGAACGCCAGGGAAGCCGGTGCGATGTGGAAGGCTTTGGAGACTACTACTCCATTGCGCCGCCTCAGGCTGCCAAGAACCAGATCGCCGTCGGTGCGCTCAACTCCAACAACGACACGGTCACGTCATTTACCAGTTGGGGTCCGACCGACGACGGTCGACTTCGCCCGGATGTGTCCGGGCCGGGCTGTCAAAGTGACGGCGACTTCGGCGTGACCAGCTGCTCGAACTCATCGACCGGGTACACGACGTTGTGCGGCACGTCGATGGCAAGCCCGGCGGTGTGCGGCGTCAGCGCCCTGCTCATTCAGCAATGGCGCATGTCCTATCCCGGTGCGCCTGACATGCGCAACTGCACGCTCAAGGCAATCCTGGCCAACTCGGCTCAGGACGTCGTTTCGCCCGGACCGGACTACCAGACCGGGTACGGCTCAGTGCGTGCCCAGCCCGCAGCCGACACGATCATCGAAAACCGCGTCGTCGAGTTCGAGATCGCGCAGGGACAGACCCAGTTCTACACGGCGATCGTCGAACCCGGGCAGAGTGAGTTCAAGGTGACGATTGCGTGGGATGATCCTCCTGCGGTGCCGTTCACGACCGGGGCTCTGATCAACGACGTTGATGTGCGCGTCGTTGGTCCCGATGGCACGGTGTATCTGCCGTGGACGCTGGATCCGGCCAATCCGTCGGCCCCTGCGGTGCAGAATGCACCCGATCGGCTCAACAACATCGAGCAGGTTGCCATCTCGGGCCCGACGCCCGGGGCATACCGCATCGAGATCGTCGGATTCAATATCGCAGAGGGTCCGACGCAGATCGTCGGTGCCGCCTCGA
Organism: Planctomycetota bacterium; assembly: GCA_003697045.1. Taxonomy (GTDB): domain Bacteria; phylum Planctomycetota; class Phycisphaerae; order Phycisphaerales; family UBA1924; genus J022. Next base: position 23,312 of record RFGK01000276.1, on the reverse strand, counting down.
CCAATCAGATGTTCACGTGCTCGTCGGCGGGAATCGTCGGCGTCAACGGCACGCGCCACAACTGCTCTTCCACATTGTCGATTGACGTGATCGACTGCGATCTGAACACCGATGATGCCGTGGTCGACACGGCGACGGTGCTGGTCACCAGCGACTCCGAGCCGGCTGGTGAGCTGGTGACCGTGACCGAGATTGGTCCGGAAGTGGCCGTGTTCAACGCGACGATCCCGATGAGTGAGGTTGACGCTCCCGGCGTGCTGCAGATCGCCGAGGGCGACACGGTGACGGTGACGTATATCGATGCGGACGATGGCAACGGGAACACCAATGTTCCCGTGACCGCAACGAGTACGATCGATTGCACGCCGCCTGTATTGGTGGCGACCAGCGTGCCCACAGCCGAGCCGCGCAGCGTCGAGATCAGCGTGACGGTCAACGAACCGGCGTCGGTGACGGTCTGGTATGGCACAAGCCCGGGGGCGCTCAATGACAGCGTTTCGGTTGCCCAGGCGCTGACCGATCACACGGTGATGATCGGCGGGCTGGTCGACGACACGACGTACTACTACGCCGTGGAAATGACCGACACTGCTTCCAACGCTGCAATCGACGACAACGGGGGCGCGGCGTACACGTTTACGACGCCGGAAGTGCCTGATTTCATGACCGAGCAGTTCACGGCCGGGACCGATCTTGAAGGCATGAGCGTCGAGTTCTTCCCCAACTCGCACGCCGTCGACTTCTACACCTTCTGCGCCGAGCCTCTGCTCGGGGGCGTGCTGCCGACTGACCCGACGGGGGGCTCAACGATCGCGCTCAGCGATGACTCGAGCTCACAGATTTCGGTCTCCGGCGGGAACACCGTGCAGCTGTACGGCCAGGCATACAGCTCGTTCTTCGTGGGCTCAAATGGGTATATCACCTTCGGGGCCGGCGATTCGGACTATTCCGAATCACTTGAGGATCACTTCGGGATGAAGCGCATCAGCGGCTGGTTTGACGATCTGAACCCCAGCGTGGGTGGATCGGTGAGCTACAAGCAGCTTTCTGATCGCATTGCCGTCACGTGGCTGGGGGTGCCTGAATATGGCAGCTCCAACAACAACACGTTCCAGATTGAGCTGTTCTTCGACGGGCGCATTCGCATCAGTTGGCAGAACATCGATTCTTCTGACTCGGTTGTCGGCCTGTCCGACGGGGGCGGACTTGATCCGGACTTCTTCCCGTCTGATTTGTCCAATGGCGCCGGGTGCGGGCCGCGGCCGCCGAGCGCGAGCGATGTCAATGTGCAGACGCCGGTCAACACGGATGTTGATGTGACGCTCAACGCCGTTGATGACGGTTTGCCCGATGGGACGCTGATCTACGTGATCGACTCACTGCCTGCCAACGGCGATATTGCGGACGCAGGCACCGGAACGCCGATCACGTCGACGCCTTACATCCTTTCCGGCGACATGGTTTCCTACAGCCCGAATCCGTATTTCCAGGGCGTCGATTCGTTTGACTACTACGCGGACGACGGGGGCGTAGCACCCGATGGCGGGGCATCCAACATCGCCAGCGTCAACGTGACCGTGGGCGGCCCGCAGGTCATCTACGACTTCCTCGTCGATGACACCGATCCGGGCTGGGCGACCACCGGGCAGTGGGCATTCGGTCAGCCCACCGGCGGCGGTTCACACAGCGGCGATCCCAGCAGCGGATTCACCGGGGACAACGTGTACGGATACAACCTTGCAGGTGACTATCCCAACGGGATGAGTCAGGAATACCTGACGACCGATCCGCTCGATTTCTCCGACGCATCGCAGGTCTCGCTGCGGTTCCAGAGGTGGCTTGCGATCGAAAGTGCATTCTGGGATCATGCGTCGATACAGGTGCGCAACAAGGGCACCGGGTGGACGACGATCTGGGATCACGCCGGCGGAAGTGTCAGCCCCACCAGCTGGGAGCAGGTCGAGTATGACATCTCGGCGATCGCCGACGGGCAGACGGGCGTGCAGGTTCGCTGGGTCATGGGCACGACCGACGGGTCGGTCACGTATCCCGGGTGGAATATCGACGACATCGAGTTCATCGGGCTGGTTCCGGTCGGGTGTCGGGTTGATTTCAACCAGGATGGCGTGCTCGACTTCTTCGACGTGCTTGAGTTCCTGACTGCGTTTGACGCACAGGATCCTGCTGCCGACATGAACGGCGACGGCATTTTCGACTTCTTCGATGTGCTCGGTTTCCTGAGCGAGTTCACCGCGGGATGTCCGTGAGCCGTTCTTGAGTCGCTGATTTGATCATGATTCCGGGCCCGGGTCGTTGCGATCCGGGCCCTTTGTTTTGCGGTGGTCGGGGGCGCGGCCTTGCGACCTTCGCTAGGCTTTGAGCGTGGCATGACGCAACCGGCCCAGGAAAGACTGAAGCTCGAACCCATCGCCGGGCCTGCGGTCGAGCCGATCGTGCTCGCTCCGCCGGGGCCGATTCATGTCGGCCGGGGATCCGACGCCCACATCCAGCTCGTGTACGGCACTGTGTCGCGCGAGCATGCGATGTTTGTGCACCGGGCTGGACAGTGGCTTCTCGTCGATCGTCAGAGCAGGCACGGCACGCTCGTCAATGGTGTGGAACTGACTCCGGGTGAACCAGCACCCATCCAGACGGGCGATTTGATCCGCATCGGGCCTTGGACATTTCGTGTGCGTGACCCCCTCACGACCCAGCGCGGCGTGGCCACGACCAACGACTTTCACGCATCCGGACGACGCATCGAAACCATTGATCGTTCGCCAAGACAGACGTTTGCCCAGCATCGCCTGGATTTGATACTCGAGTGTGCCGCATCGTCCAACGCGGCCAAGTCGATGACTGAGCTGGCCGAGATCATGCTTGACATCTCGCTCAAGGGCACGGGCTTTGGGCGTGGTGCCGTGGTACGTCAGGTCTCTGCCTCGGGCGAAGTCGAGCTTCTCGCCGGCGCCGGTCCGGGGATGGACAACGAGTTGCAGGTGGATATCAGCCGGTCGCTGCTGGCAGCCGCCTCGGGGGGCGAGATTGTCCGACTGACATCTGATGCTCAGCCGGACTTTGGGCAGAGCATCGTCGACCTGGGCATTCATTCTGCGATTTGTGCCCCGCTCATGCTGGAACGGTCGGTCGAAGCCTATCTCTATCTCGATGCCCGTCGGGGGGAAGCGGCGGTGGCCGACGACGCGGCCGCCTTCTGCGGTGCTGTGGCGCGCATCGGGGAAATGGCAATCGGCAATCTGCGCCGTGCGCAGCTCGAACGCCAGCGTCTGGAGATCGAGCGCGAGATGAAGGCCGCCCGCGCAGTGCAGGACATCATCATGCCGCCTGAGTGCGGCACGTGCGCAGCGATGCGCTATGCAATGGTGCGTCGTCCGGGTCAGTTCGTTGCCGGCGACCTGTTCGACTTCGTGCCGCTGGACGAGAATACGTGTGCTGCGTTTCTCGGCGATGTGGCGGGCAAGGGCATCTCCGCTGCCCTGCTCATGTCCATCGCCCAGACCCATCTGCGCTGTGGTCTGCGCACGGAGCGCGACCCGGGTGCCGTCGTCACCGAGTTGAACGAACACGTCTTTCGATATTCGGCTGCCGATCGTTTTCTTTCGCTGTGGCTCGGTGTGTTTCACCACGACGAGGGCGAGCTGGCATTTGTTGACGCGGGGCATGGACACTGGCTGGTCAATCGCCCGGGCGAATCTCCAAGGCTGGTGCGATGCGAAGGCGGGCTGCTCGTTGGCGTGCAAGGCGGGCTGCGCTATCAGACCGAGCGCATCCAGGTTGGCTACGGGACGCGCGTCATTCTCTTTTCCGACGGCCTGGTCGAGCAGCAGGATCGCGCGGGCAGACAGTTCGGGACCGACCGGGCCATCGAAGCGCTGGAGCGGTCAACCTCGGCCGAAGAGGACGTGAAGATTCTCAGCGACGCGGTGCTCAAGCACGCCGGCATGGATGTGCTTGCAGACGATCTGACCATCGCGTCGATCGAAATCACCGGGTAGGTTTGGATCCGTCGAGCGATGCGCTCGTGCGGCGTTGTGTGCGTCAATCGGGCACGCCGATGTCTTCATCCCACAGTGTGGGGTGTGCTGCGATGAACTGTTCCATCAGCGCTAGACATCGCTCGTCATCGAGCACGCGCAGCTCACACCCTTCAGCGCGCAGCCAGTCTTCGCGGCCCTGGAAGGTACGGTTCTCCCCGATCACGATGCGTGGGATGCGGTGCAACACGGCCGTGCCCGAGCACATGGCGCACGGGCTCAGCGTGGTGGCCATCGTCAGCGTGTGCCAGTCGCGTCGTCTTCCGGCGTTGCGGATGCACACCGTCTCTGCGTGGGCGGTCGGATCGCCGGTCTGGACGCGCAGGTTGTGTCCCAGAGCGACGATGACTCCTTGCGGGTTCATCAGTGCCGCCCCGATGGGGATGCCGCCTTCGCGGAGAGACTTTTCGGCCTGGGCGATCGCCGCGTCAAGAGCCGCACGATCCATCATTTCGCGCTGATCAGCCATCGGTTGCTCCCGGTATCGCAGATGTCATTAGAATCGCCGACATGAGTCACGGCAACTGTCCATATCCGAATCTGCAAATCTTCGACCATCCGCTCATCCAACACAAGCTGACATGGATGCGCGACCGCAACACGGGCTATCGCGCCTTTCGCGCGCTCTTGTCACAGATTGCCGGGCTGATGGTCTACGAAGTGACCAGGTCGTTTCAGACCGTGCCGGTGGAGGTGGAGACGCCCATGATGCCGACGGTGGGGCGCCGGCTCAGTTCGATCATCACGATTGTGCCCATTCTTCGCGCCGGGCTTGGCATGTCGGAAGGGGTGCTCGAGCTGATGCCCGAGGCCCGCGTTGGGCATCTTGGCATGGCTCGCGATGAAGTGTCGCTCGAGCCCAAGGCCTATCTCAACAAGCTGCCGAGGGATCTCGATGCCGGGCCTGTGATCCTGGTTGATCCCATGCTCGCGACAGGAGGCTCGGCCAGTGCGGCCGTGTCGATGCTCCGCAAGGCGGGGGCTCATGACCTTCGAATGATCTGCCTGGTCGCCTCTCCAGAGGGTGTGCAGCGATTGCTGGAGGCGGACCCGGAGGTGCGGATCTACACGGCGGCGCTCGATGACCGGCTGGATGAGCGGGGGTACATTCTCCCCGGGCTGGGTGATGCCGGAGACCGACTCTACGGGACCGCGTGATTCGATCCGTCGCGGGCGTACGTGCGGCACTTGCTCAATGCGGGTGACAGGAGTCGAACCTGCAAGCCCTTTCGGACACGAGGACCTAAACCTCGCGCGTCTGCCAATTCCGCCACACCCGCGTCCCACCGACTCTACCGCATCAACGTCGGGTTTGTCGATCTCGTCATGATCGAGCCGATACGATGGTGGCGGGAGGGCTGTATGCGCGTTCGCGATTCGATCGGACTCAATCTTTCGCCCCTGTTCCTTCGCGTGATGCTCGGAGTGACTTTCATGTGGGCCGGTGCGGGCAAGTTTCTTGCCGAGCACACCTACACGCCCGAGCAGGCTGCCATTCTTGCCCAGATGGGGGTAATCGGGGACGGGTCTTCGGTGCCGGTCGATCCCGGGGCGGGCGAGCAGAGCGATGGTTCCGATGCCGCTCCCCAGGCCGATGAGTCGCAGCCGACCGCAGCAGCGTTGACGGGCAAGCGTGTGCTCGGACTCGCGATCATCATCCATCATGCCGCCAACCCGGGCTTTGACGAAGACGGGGCAGAGCGCATGCCGCTCTGGCCGGCGCAGCTCGCGACGGGCAAGCGGCCGGTCTACCTGGCCTATGCAGCCGGCATCGTCGAACTGGTCGCGGGGCTTGCGATGATCATCGGGTTGTTTACGCGCTTGGGTGCGTTGTCGCTCGCGGGGGTCATGGGCAGCGCCATGTGGCTCACGCAGATCGGCCCGGCCGTGCAGGCGGGTGGTGCCACGCTGGGATTCCTCCCGACGTGGGGTGCCTTTGAGACCAACGCGCTCGGGCAGCCGGTGTGGATGCCCTTGCTCTGGCAGTTTTCTCTGTTCGCAGCCAGCCTCGCAGTCTTCTTTCTGGGGGCGGGCGGACTGAGCCTCGATCGGATCATCTTCGGCCGCGGGCCTGCGCCCGCCCGGCCTGCCTCTGGTGAGCAAGACTCTTGATCGTCCATTGGCCAAAGCATGGTTTTGTTGCGCGGCTTCTGGTGCCCTCGATCGCGTCGGCCTTCGTGCATCTCACATTGCTCGGCGTCGTGCTCGCTGCGACGGTGACGATTGTCTCGCGTCCTGACGAAAGGCCTCAGCTCACGGACATTGCCATCGCCGCGCCTGCGCCCACGCCCGCGCACGCCGAAACGACGCCGGATCCGGCTCCGCCGGCCCCACGACCGACACGCCCGGCGACAGGGGAAGCGTCGCAATCGGTGCCGGTCCTGACGAGTCGTGCGTCGGAACTCGCGCACGCGCAGCCGGCGAGCCTGCCCCAGCCTCGCTCGGCCGTTGCTTCCGTCGCAATTGAGCCGGTCGAGCCTGCACGGGCGGTTTCGTTTGCCGGCGTGACCGCTCAGGCAGCCCGACGGGTCGTGTACGTCGTGGATGCTTCAGGAAGCATGGTCAACTCGTACGCGTTCGTGCGGGCGCGCCTTGCCCAGTCGATCGCACAGCTCAGTCCCACGCAGTACTTTCAGGTCATTCTGGTACGCGGCAAAGCCAGTGGCGCAGCCGACGTGCAGGTTCTCCCGCATTCCGGACAACCCGGCACATTCGTGCGTGCTCTGCCCAGCAACAAGGAAAGCGCCATCGCCTGGCTTGAAGATGTCGTCGTCGGGGGTCGCTCCGATCCGATCGAAGGACTCGAGCGCGCGCTCACGCTCGAGCCCAGACCCGATCTCGTGTTTTTCCTGGCGCGGGGATTCCAGCGGTCAGGTCCGGATTCCACGTGGGGCCGGGGGGTTGAGGCAACGCTCCGCCTGCTCGATCGACTCAACCCCAGGAATCGTCGCACCGGCCTGCGCCCGGTGGTGATCAAGACCATTCAGTTTCTCAATGACGATCCAACCGGGCTCATGCAATCAATTGCCGAGGCGCACGGTGACGGCCCGGGATCGTTTCGCGTGCTGACGATCGACGATCTGGCCGAGGAAGGGGTCCAAGCCGATGCGATTCCGCGCGAGCACGAACAGGACGCTTCGGTGCGCCGGGCCCGAGCCATCCTGCGTGCGATCGGGCCGGACGACTTGCACGTGCTCTATGGCATCGCCTCGCCCGAGCAGACCGAGCGAGTCCGCGAAGCGGTCGCTCAGGTGCGGCGATTGATCGAAGGCGTGGACGAGACGCTCACACAGGGCGTGCGTGCGCGGATGCTCCTGCTCGAGTCGGCGCTGCAGGGCACTTCCGAGCCGGCCCGTGCAGCAGCCGAGATGCTCGAAGCGCTCTTTGTCATGGATGCCGATGCGGACGCATCGCGCCGGCTCATGCTCGCACATGCTCTGGCGCGGGCGGGGCAGATCGAGCAGGCCCGCGCGCAGGCCGATGCGCTCGCCGCCGACGTGGAACTGCTCGGGCTTGCCGAGGCCCTGGCGGCAGAGTTGTCCGTGCTGCGTGTGCGATTCGGCTTGGGTGAGCCCCTCACGCTTGATACTGCATGGGCCCAGCTGGCCGGTGAAGCCGAGGCCGTGCGCCTGCTTTCGACCCCCAATCGCCGCGCAGAGGCGTTCGATCGATTGCTGGACTGGGCGGGCGATGACCAGGCCCGGCAGGCCGTTGCCTGGCGGGCCGTGGCGCTTGCCACCGAACAGATAGACGATCTTGATTCGTTTCCTCTGGAAGTGCGCTTGGCGCGAGCGATGTTTGTCTCGCTCGATCGCCCGGATGAGGCGATCGTCGAGCTGCTGGCAATGGCCGAGACGCAGCGTGACTTGCCGCTCGTGCGTGAGGCATTATGGGAGGCGGCACTTCTCGCGCGCACGCGCGACCCGATACAGGCATCCGGGCTCCTGCAACGCTTTGCCACCGAGTACGCCGACGACCAGCGAGCAGTCGATGCAATGATCGCAGCACTCGATCTTGAGCCGAATGCAGATCCGGCGCAACGCGTTGCGATTCTGCGCCACTTGCTCGACGTGGCTCCGAGCCACCCTGCTGCCGATTGCTGGCGGGTGGAGCTTGCAGAATACGTCGAAACGGATGAAGCGTTGCGCGTGCTTTCGCAAACGTCGCCCGATTCGGCCCAGGCGCCCGCGGCAGCCGACCTGGTGTGCATGAAACTCGCATCGGACTCGACCGCGGCACATTTGCGCACGGGCGTGGCGATCCTCGAATCGTTGGCCGATGCGCGGGCCGTTCCGCTGCGCGAGCGGCTGGTTCGGGCGCTGCTGGAGACCGAGCCACAGGAGGCGCTTCAGGCGATGGGCGCACTCGATGCGGACGAGCCGCGGATTGCCATGCTGCGCGCCGAAGTGCTCCTTGCGTGCGGGATGCGTCAGGCAGCGCTCAAGACGCTCAATGCGCAAGTCAACGCTCTTGCGCCCGAACAGCCTGAGTATTGGCAGGCCTGGGCATTGCTGCTCGAGTTGCTGGCCGATGACTCGGCACAGGTTGAAGCGCTGCGCGCCCATGTTTTTCGCTTGCGTCTGCTCGACCCGCAACTGGGGGGCGAGCCGTGGCGAGGACGGATTGAGCGCGTGGCCGGCGTGCTGGTCGATCCGTGATCGCTACACTCGCATCGTGACTTCCACGCCGCTCCAGATTCAGTCGCTTGTTCCGCGTTTTGCGGGTCAGTTCATCGTGTTTGACGGTCCGGACGGATCGGGCAAGACCACCCAGTTTCGGCGCCTTCTGGCCGAGCTGTGGACTGCTGGTGCCGATCCGTGCGAGGTGCGCGAGCCCGGGGGCACGATCGTGGGTGAGCACATCCGCTCGGTGCTGCTTGAGCACCACGATGAGCCGATGAGCGTGCGCTGCGAGATGCTCTTGTACATGGCCAGCCGCGCCCAGCTGGTGGAGCGCCGCATCGCCCCGGCGCTTGCCGAGGGGCGCCCAGTCCTGGCCGATCGATTTGTCAGTTCCACGCTTGCCTATCAGGGACATGCCGGCGGGCTGGCAGCCGGGCAGATTCAAGCCGTTGCGCAGATCGCCACGGGCGGAGTCTTGCCCAATCTGGTCATCATCTTCGATGTGGACGAGCAGACGGCCGCGTCACGGCTGAACCCGCTTCTCGATCGCATGGAAGCCAAGGGACGCGCGTTCCATGCCCGTGTGCGCGAGGGGTATCTGATTCAGGCACGTGAAGATCCCGAGCACTACGCAGTCATCGACGCCCGGCAGCCTGAGGACGACGTGTGGCGCGACCTGCTCGGCGTGCTCGATGAGCGTTTGCCCCGCGGGGGTTCGACATGATCTATCTGTTTGGAGTCATCGCCGGGTTGATTGTTGGCTCCATCCCGTTCGGGCTTCTGATCGGACGGGCCAAGGGGGTTGACGTCCGTGCGCACGGATCGGGCAACATCGGCGCGACGAATGTCGGCCGGTTGTTGGGAACACGGTACTTTTTCCTCTGCTTTGCGCTGGACATGCTCAAGGGGCTTGTGCCCACGCTCGGCGTGACGATTGCTGCCCAGACGTGGCGCATCGGAGAGCCGCTGCCTGCGAGCGAGGCGATCGGCTTGCTCGCGGTGATGATCGCGCCCGTGCTCGGACACATGTTCAGCCCGTTTGTTGGATTTCGTGGAGGCAAGGGAGTTGCGACGGGGGTGGGCGCACTACTCGGTGTTTTTCCCTATATGACACTCCCCGCAGTTGGGGGACTCTTTGCCTTTCTTCTCGTCTTGGCATTGTGGCGGTATGTGTCCGCTGCTTCGTGCGTGGCAGCCGTGTCGATCCCGATTTGGGTGTACCTTGAGTTCAGGATGGCCGAGGATCAGGGGTTGATTGACGATTGGCTTGTGGCGGGGGGGCCGTTCTTGTTTGTTTCGATGGGTTTGGCGCTGTTGGTACTGATCAAGCACCGAACGAATCTGGGGCGATTGGTGCGTGGAGACGAGCCGAAGATCGGACAGCGCAGGACCGGCGCGTAATCGTGTGGAATCGGACGTACGGGGTTGCCGGATTTGAACCGTGCTGCGTGATCATCCGATATTCGTTGTGGACAGTTTGCCAGGGTGAGGCACGGATGCCCCAGTCCGAACGACCGGAAGCCGCGAAGGGAGGCGCGACGGCTTTCGGGTCAACTTGGGCGCATGGTGTGCCGATGTGTCTTCTGTCGATTCGCGGGAGGACTGCCATGCGATTTCCAAGACTCCATGAATACGAGCCCGAGGAGATTCCGCCGGTGTACCGGTTCGAGGAGTTTTCGCAGCAGGACGGATCCGGGGATGCCAGGAAGCTCCACGACGCCGAGCTGGCGGTCGAGCGCGTCCAGAAGTGTCTGGACCGTCTGGACGAGTTGCTCGAGCCTTTGCCTTTCCGCCGATTTGAGACTGAAGACGACGGCCCCTGGGCGGCTTGAGCAGCACAGCCCCATCTCGCAGACTTGAGCCGGGACAGCACACCACTGTCCCGGTTTTTTGTTGTCCCGGCCTTGTGCGCGCGAACATTCCGTGCGGCGTTCGACTGATTGACGAGCGTGGCGGACCGGGCGCCGCTCGCGCGGAGTCCGCATCTGCGACGTCCGGCTGCGACGGTTGCAGGAAAGGTGATCTCCCGCGACAGGATTGCCCACTCGAGCAACTCGTCTGCTCGCTTGGCGCGCCCAGCATCCGATACCAGGAGCAGCTGAGCTGAGGTCGCCGGGGAGATGATGCGCGTCAATCTAGGGTGTTTTCCGCGTGTATGGAAGCAGCAAAATGCGCACGATGGGAAATACAGGGCTTGTGGGCGACAGCTCGGTGTAGAATCGATTTGAGGAGAGGGCCATGCGCAGACATGTGATTACAACTGTTGTCGCGTCGATTGCTGCCGGAGCGGGCGCTCAGACGAGCTTCCCCACGGTATTCGTTGCCAATGATGGGAATCTCGAAGGAAGCGTCTCGAGTTTTTCCATCGCCGGAGACGGCACGCCGGTGCTCATCGACAAGGTCATCACCGGCGCCCGCGCGAGCATCTCCGATGAACAGCCCGGGGCCAACACGATTGCCATCGACATTTCCCCGGATGGGCGGTTTCTCGCGACCGGTCATGCCAGTGGGTCCATCGCCGGCGATTATGTGTCGATCATCTCGGTGGCGCCGGACGGCACCATGGCGCTCGAGTTGCAGTATCTCATGCCGGAGACGACGTTTTCGCTCGCCTGGGTCGATACGGAATACCTCGCGGTGTTGCAGACGATCGTGTTCAGCACCAACGAGCTTGTCATCCTGCGTTTTGACGCTCAAGCGATGACGCTGACGGAGGTCGATCGCGCGTACTGCGGCACATTTGCCACCCGCGTGGTCAAACACCCCGAGCTGCGCACGGTCTATGTGAACGATTCGGGCACGGTCGACGAGATCTATTCGTTTTCGGTCGATGCGGCCGGCGGATTGATGCTCAAGCAGAACCTGTCCCTCTCGCACTATCCGCTGGGGATCGAGATGGACCCATTGGGTGATTTTCTCTTTGCAGCCGGGGGGATCAGCGCGGGCGGACACGCATTCTCAGTGTTCGCGCTTTCAGATGATGGCACGATGAGTCTTGTGCCTGGCAGTCCTTTTGTTTCGCCGGGCTCGTCGCCGAAGGGGTTTACGGTCCATCCGGATGGGGCGATGCTCTTTGTCGAGCATGGGACTGATGCGACGATTCGCTCATTCAGCTTTGCGCGTCCGAGCGGCGTGCCGACGTCGCTCGGGGGCGTGTTCGACGTGGGGCTCCAGGGCACGCTCGGTGGGTCAGACGCATGGGGCGAGTATCTCTATGTCACGGATGAATCGACCGCGATCGACGGGCTGCGCGGGCTGTATTGTCTTCAGGTCGATTTTTCGACCGGAGCACTGACGCCGGTGACGCCGACGCCGGTGGACACGACCGGGATCACGCCTGAGAGCGTGCTCGTGTGGGATCCGCCCGTGTCGTGCCGGGTCGACCTGACAGGCGATGGCGTCGTTGACTTCTTTGATGTGCTTGAGTTCCTGTCGCTGTTTGATGCGGGCGATCCGGTTGCCGATTTCACAGGCGATGGCGTGCTCGACTTCTTCGATGTGTTGGCGTTTCTTGCCGAGTTTGACAACGGGTGTCCGTGAGCGCGTTGGGCTGAAGTCTCGGCGACGGCTTGTGTTGAAACGGGGCGGGTGTGTGTGCCGCCCTGCGGACTCGCTGCGGCTACCCTACGGCAATGGCACGGACCTGTACGGCAGGAGCGGTCGAGATCGGGCGCGGGTTTCCGCTTGCAATCATCGCGGGGCCGTGCACGCTGGAATCGGTCTCGCTTGGGCTTGAGGTGGGCAGACGGCTGCGTGATGCGTGTGTCGAGTTCGGGCTCGGGTATGTGTTCAAGGCATCATTTGACAAGGCCAATCGGACCAGCGTGCGATCGCCGCGTGGGCCGGGCCTGGAGCGCGGGCTGGAAGCGCTTGCCCGCATCCGTGACGAGTTGGCCGTGCCTGTGACGACGGACCTTCATGCGCCCGAGCAGGCCGAGCCTGTCGCGGCAGTGGTGGACATGTTGCAGATTCCAGCGTTTTTGTGTCGGCAGACCGATCTGCTGGCTGCGGCCGGGGAGGCGGCGGGGCGCGCGGGAAAGGCGGTCAACGTCAAGAAGGGGCAGTTTCTCTCGCCGCGGGAAATGGTCGGGCCCGTGCGCAAACTGGCCGAGGCAGGGTGCGACAACATTCTCCTCACCGAGCGTGGCACCTTTTTCGGGTATCACCGGCTGGTCAACGATTTCATCGGGCTGGGTGATCTGATGGAACTTGACTGTTCGGCTTTTTCGAACGCGGGTGCGCCTCCGGTGTGCTTTGATGTGACGCATTCCACACAGCTTCCGGGGTCGGGTGATGTCACCGGCGGGCGGCCGGAACGGGCGCCGCTTCTGGCATGTGCCGCCGCGGCGACGGGCGTGCCGGCGTTATTTCTCGAGGCGCATCCTGACCCGTCTCAAGCGCTGAGCGATGGAGCAACCCAGCTTGCGCTGAAGACCGTGCCCGGGCTTTTGCGTCGTGTCGCGGCGATTCATCGACTCGCCACTCAAGAGAGTGCGCAAGAAGCCCAATAATGGGACGTGCCTGCGATTGCTCCCATCATTCTGTTGTCGGCGGTGGGCGCGGTCGTTGTGGGGTTGATTGTCGTGGTGGCGGTTGGCTCCAGAAAGCAGCGTGAACAGCAGATCGCAGAGATCTTTGCGCAATCGGGGCTTGTGCGCGAACGCAAGCCGTTTGATTCCGGTGCGGACGCCCGGTGGGTTCCCTTCGCCTCGCTCCCCCAGCTCAAGGGGGGAGCTGGGCGTGTGACGTGGTGCGCGTCGGGCGCGATTGACGGGCACGAGGTCGTGGCGATCGAGCACCGGTATGTAGTATCGACGGGGCAGGTGACCGCCGTGGTCGTGCACACGTGCGTGGCGTGTCGATGTCCGGATTTCTGGCCTGCGATTGAACTCAAGGCAGAGCACCTCCTGCATCGTCTGGCCGATCGTCTCGGTGCGAGCGACCTTGAGGTCGAGTCGGAACGGTTCAATCGGCGCTGGCGGGTGTCGGCTTCGGATACAGACCTGGCGCTTGCGATTCTCACGCCCGAGGTGCAGGCGATGCTCGAAGACGCTCCGCGAAACGAAACCTGGTCCATCGGTCTGGGGTGGATTCGCGTGGTGCGCAAAGGAGTGCTCAAGCCCGAGGACCTGGCGGTGTTGTTGAGGCGGCCTGGGGAGCTGCTGGCGCTGGTGCCGGCGGAGATGCTCGAGTCGCCTGCTTCGGAGGCCGAATCGAGCCAATGAAAAAGCCCGGGTCAGACCCGGGCCTGGATCACTGTGTGCGGACGCCGGCCGCCGCGTTCGTGCCGATCGAGGGCAGTCAACCGGCCTGTTTGGCGCGGTAGTCGCGCAGCGCCTGCGGGCGCGGGGCGTTTTCATCGAGCGGGTCGACGTGGACCTTGCGGCCGATGAACACCACTCTGCCCTCGGCTACGGAAAACAGCGTGTCATCCTTCCCGCGACGGACGTTGAAGCCGGGTTGGAACGGCGTTCCGACCTGGCGGATGATGATCGCGCCGGGGCGAGCGATCTGCCCGCCGTAGAGCTTGACCCCGCGGTACTGCGGGTTGGAGTCGCGGACGTTTCGGGTTGAGCCTTGGCCCTTTTTGTGTGCCATATCTGTCTGCCTCGGGTAAATCGGTGCGGCCCGAAGGGTAGGACCGCTGACGAGCCCGCGTCCAGTGCTACCTCATGACCCAGCGCTTCTCGACCAGTTCGATGGGTGTCGAACCACGTCCGGCCAGCGTGCCGGGGGTCTCATAACGCAGCATGAGCGTCTTGCGAAGCATGACGCGCTTGTTTCGCCCAGTCTTGGCATCGACGACGACATACGGCTTGTTCTCGCCGGACAGGCCCGATACGAAAACTGTCAACGAGTCGGTCTCGAGCGAGTCGGCCGGCCAGATCACAAGCCCGTCCTTGGCGTTTTCGATCCCCTGGAGGATATTGCCCAGAATCGAGATTTGATCCTCCAGATAGGGATTGCGTAGCTCGCTGAGCAGAGTGCGTGTCACCTCGGGGGGCACGTCGCGGCCGGAACGACGAATCGCCCCTTCCTCGGTCACGATGTCAAACGACGGGGCAAAGATCAGGTCGCTGCCCGAGAAGTTGGTCACCCGATAGGTCATGTAGAAGAAGTAGCGAGGTCCGGCAGCTCCCCGATCGATCCGGGCAAGACGCAGGGGGCCGGGCTCGAAATCAAGCTCCCAGCGCGTGGGCACGGGATCGGGTTCCGGGGCCCAGCCGCCGAGGACAAGTGCGGGCAGTGCGAAGATTCCCACAGCCAGTGCCGCGAGGGTGCCTCGAATCATGCGATAGTGGTTTCTCATCCAACCGCTCCCGGTCATGGCCTTGAAGCCGATTCTGTGCGTTCAGGTGCGTCGTGGTGCTGCCAGTGTGTGCCCGGCTCGGGCCGGGCAGATAGTCTAGTGATATGGTTCGACGCGTCAATCCTCTTCGCAGGGGCATGCCCAACGGATTTGATTCGGCTCGGAGAGCCCGATGAGCACGGCCGAGCGCATCCCGGCGGTGTTGATTGAGTCGGCAGCCGAGCGGCTGGTCAGTGTTCCGGCGCGGTCACGTCGTGCAGCTGCCCGGCAACTCATCGAATCGGCGCCGGTACACGGGATCGACCTGTCGCTCATTTGGGGGTGTGTCGATCGCTCGCGGAACGTTCCGCGTGTGACGCAGGCGTGCCTGATCGTGCCGACGCCCGGGCGAACGGCGATGGTCTATCTGTCCGGACCGGACGACTCAGAACTGGCGTTCGATGAGCAGACCCAGCACCAGCATCGGGTTTGGTCGCTGCAGGCGGCGTTCGAGGCTGTGGATTCCGAGCAGGCCGGGTCGATCCGCCTGCTTCAGGCGCTGGTTGCACCGACTGAGCCGTGGGCCGAGCGGGCGTGCGTGGAAGCGGGCATGCGACAGATTGCCGAACTGTCTTATCAAAAGCTGACGATTCCCGCACAGGCACCCGTTGCGGGGGAGCTGCCCGAGCATGTGCAAGTGCGTTTGGCGGGGGATATGCGCGATCGTGCGTGTCGGCAAACTCTTGCGCGCGCGCTGGAGCGAAGCTACATTGAAACGCTGGACTGTCCGGAGCTGTGCGGGTTGCGCGACATCGAAGACGTGATCGATTCGCATCGAGCAACGGGTGTGCACGATCCGGCGTTGTGGTGGGTTGTCTTCCTCAACGATGAGCCGGAAGGGGCGTTGCTGCTCAGTCCGTTTCCCGATCAGGCGTCGGTGGAGCTGGTGTATCTGGGCTTCTCGCCGAAGTTGCGTGGGCGCGGATTGGGCAAAGTGCTCATGGCGCGCGCGATTGCATCGTCGATGGAGCGTGGCGCCATGGAGATGACCTGTGCTGTAGACATGCGAAATCAGCGAGCGATTCGCTTGTATCGCGGGCTGGGGTTTCGCTCGATCGACCGGCGGCGTGCGCTGGTGCGTGCTGCGCCGGGGCGTGCGCGGGGCGTGTGAGTTGCGCTTTGGGGCGCACGGTGGCGCGACTTTCCCGCCCGTTGTTCACATTGTCGCGGAGCGGTCGGGACCGGTCGTGGATAACAAGTTTTTTGCGCACGCAAGTGCTTGGATTTCCGAGTCCAGAGCCTGTGTGAAGGAGAATTCGAGCGCTTTCGACGTTGCATCATCAAGGCGGGCGCCCTACTCTGTCAGTCGGTTGGCCAGGGAGTTTGGGCCGGCGGGAAGATCAGCAAGTTGCATGAATCAAGGGGTTTAGAGAGAGGGCTTTGGCCCACGGTGCTATCCATGCGCCCACGCCTTTTGGATCATGAGGTGAGAGTTGTCAGCCGGG
Source organism: Planctomycetota bacterium (assembly GCA_003697045.1). Lineage (GTDB taxonomy): Bacteria > Planctomycetota > Phycisphaerae > Phycisphaerales > UBA1924 > J022. Next base: position 6,841 of record RFGK01000276.1, on the reverse strand, counting down.
AGTTGGTCCCGGCGCATGCGACCGTTGTGGCACGGATGACGCCTCGGATCGCAGAGCGCGCTCGGTCAGTCCGGGCGTGCGTGACACCCGTCCCGCGCTTTGCGGTGCACGCTTCCTTTTCCTCGGAAAGGAGAACAGGGTGGAATCCCGGTCATCCTCATCAGCATCATCAACCAGCACGGCGCGCCACGCGCAGGGATCTTTGCGTTCAGACGACCATGCCCAGCTTCTTGACCGGCTTCGCGGGCTTTTCAGCCGCGAGGTCGGGGAGGAAAGATTCGATCGATTCTTCGGGAATCGCGCCCGGCTGCTGGTCAACGGGCGCACGCTGGATGTGACTGTTGCCAACGGGTTCATGCGAGATTTGCTTGAACGGCGGTTTGGTTGTGACTTGCGCCGGGTGCTGCGTGAGGAATCGGCAGCGGCCGGGTGCGAGCTCGAGCTGAGGTTCCGCGTCGATGGAAAGGCGTTTGACGAGCCGACAACGGCGCCTGCGCCGAATGTCGGGCCTTCCAGATCGGCGCGCTCGCGCGTGCCGCGCCGGGCAAGGCCGAGCGGCCGGGGTATGGAACCTGTCCAACGGCTCGAGGACTTCGTGGTCGGAGATGCCAACCGCATCGCGTTTGCGGCAGCACAGCGCCTGGCCGAGGGGGAAGACGGCGCAGCGTGCACCCCTCTTTTTGTGCATGGTGCGTGCGGGCTGGGAAAGACCCACCTGCTCCAGGGGGCGGCGAATCGGTACCGCCAATTGAATCCTCGCGGGCGGGTGCTGTATTTGACGGCCGAGGTGTTTACGAACGAGTTTGTCTCCGCCGTCCAGGGTGGGTCGATGAACGCGTTTCGGAAGATGTATCGCAATGTCGATCTTTTGTGCATCGACGACGTGCACTTTGTCGCGGGGAAAGAAGCCACCCAGAACGAGCTGCTGCACACGCTGGATGCGATCGGGATGGGCCGGGCACGAATCATGCTGGCGTCGGATTCGCACCCCAGGGACATCCGCAAGTTCAACGAGGCGCTGGTGTCGCGCCTGGTTTCGGGGGCGGTGGTGCGGCTTGATCCTCCCGATGTGGAGTTACGCGCACGGATCATCGATCGGTTGGCACGGCGTCGTCAGCTTCCCCTTGCGCATGGCGCGTGTCGTTTGATTGCCGAGCACTGTGTGCCGGAAGGGGCGTTTGCGTCGGTCCGTGATGTGGAAGGGGTGCTCATGCAGGTCGAGGCGGTGTGGAAGCTCCTGCCTGAGCTTTCGGCGGCCGACGGGAGCATCGGCTCGATCATCGTTCAGCATGCCCTGGACATGCGAAAGCAGGGGGTTTCGTCGATGCCGAAGGGAAGCAGGCGCCCGGTTCAGATTGAGACCATCCTCAGCGTCGTGTGCGATGAGCTGGAAGTGCAGCTCAATGAGGTGTTGGGTCCGGGTCGGCATCGGCGCGTTGTCCTTGCTCGCTCAATGGCGTATTACCTGGCGAGGGAGCTGACGACCAGGAGCTACCCCGAGATTGCCCAGGCGATGGCCCGTCCAAGCCATTCGAGCGTGGTCAGCGCATATACGCGCATCTCCAAGCAGATGGCCGAGGGCAAGACCGTGCAGGTGGGGTCGCGCCATGATGGGCTGACATTGTCCGCTCTTGCTGATCGGCTGGCCGATGAAGTTCGTCGGCGTTCGCACGTATCCGGACGGGGCTCATGATCGAGCTTTTGCAGGATCGGGGGGTGCTGCAGCGGGGCTGCGGGAGTGTGCGCGATGGCTGATGGAATGATCCCGCTGAGCAGGCCGGACCTGTCCGATCTGGAAGAACGCCTTGTGCTCGAAGTGATTCGCTCGGAGAGGCTTTCCATCGGCCCGATGGTCGAGCGGTTTGAGTCGCTGGTGGCACAGGCGAGCGGGCGAGCGCACGGGGTGGCGGTCAACAGCGGCACGTCGGGGCTGCACCTGGCGCTGCTGGCGCTTGGGATTGGACCGGGCGATGAGGTGATCACGACGCCGTTTTCGTTTATTGCTTCGTCGAACTGCATTGCGTATGTGGGCGCCAGGCCGGTTTTTGTGGACATCGAGCCGCGGTCGCTGAACATGGATCCTCAGGCGATCGAGGCTGCGATCACGCCCCGCACCAAGGCAATCCTGGCGGTGGAAACTTTCGGGAACCCGGCGCACATGGATACCTATGCCCGGATTGCGGCGCGGCACGAACTGATCATGATCGAGGATTGCTGCGAGGCGCTGGGCGCCACGCTTGCGGGGCGACCGGCCGGCTCGTTCGGGAGAGTCGGCGTGTTCGGGTTCTACCCCAATAAGCAGATCACCACCGGAGAAGGGGGGATGATCGTCACGGATGATGAGCGCCTGGCGGAGGTGTGTCGCTCGCTGCGCAACCAGGGGCGCCCGGTCGGGCAGGTCGGCGGGACGGGTGGATCATGGCTTGAGCACGAACGCCTCGGATACAACTTTCGGCTCGATGAACTGTCCGCAGCGTTGGGAGTCGGGCAGATGCAGCGGCTCGAGTCGATCCTTGCTCGTCGGCGTGACGTTGCCAATCAATACATGCAACGGCTGATGGGCGTCCGCGATCTGATCCTGCCGACGATCGAGCCCGACGTGGTCCCGAGCTGGTTTGTATTTGTCGTTCGCTTGAGCACCGGCTTTACCGATGTGGAGCGGGATCGGATCATCGAGAGTCTTCGGCGTCACGAGGTGGGGGCGGCACCATACTTCCCGTGCATTCACCTGCAGCCGTTTTATCGGAACATGTATGGGTATCGGCACGGGATGTTCCCGATCGCCGAGTCGGTGAGTCAGCGGACGATTGCGTTGCCGTTTTATGGATCGCTTTCGGCACGGGAGTTGGAGATCGTCGCGCAGACGCTGGAGGTGATGATCATGCGTGAGCAACTCTCGCGGTAGGGGTTGCCCGGGGGCAGGAGCGGGCTAAACTTGGAGCCACGCTTGGGAGGCCGAACTATGCCGAACGTGTGTTATTTTACTGGAAAGAAGACGGGCTTTGGCAAGCTGCGGACGTACCGCGGGCAGAAGCTGAGCAAGGGTGGTTTTGGTCTCAAGCCGACGGGCATCGAGCCTCGGACATTCAAGCCGAACCTTCAGAAGGTGCGTGCGGAGGTCGTCGGTGAGGACGGGGTGAAGCGCGTGAAGCGAATCAAGGTTTCGACCAAGGCGATTCGTTCGGGGCTGGTGGTCAAGCCTCTGCGTCGCAAGTATGGATACACCCGCCTGCAGAAGCAGCAGGGATAGGGGACGGACCTGTCTGGCAGCAGCGACGGGGGCGGTCGAACAGACTGCCCTTTTTTTCTTTTTGCAGGGGTCTGAGCCGAAGGGAGTCCAGACAGAGGCCGGGGCGTGATGGCGCGGTCGGTCTGTATTCGGGCACGCGGTGTGGGCACTGGCTCGAGGTGGCGCAGGCGTCCGGCGTCGGACCAGTGGTCGAGCCTGAGCCGATGTGGATTTGACTGGGATTCTTCGGGGAGGGCTATTAGACTTTCGCAGGTGACGGAGGGCACGGGCGATGCTCTGTGAGTGTGGGCGTGAAGCGACGATCCACGAGACCGTGATCATCAACGGAAAGGCGATCGAAAAGCACCTGTGCGAAGAGTGTGCGGGCAAGTCCGGGCTTGGTGCGCAGGTGCATGCTCCGTTGCATGAGTTGGTCTCGAGCTTTGTCAAGGCGATCAGCCCCGCCGAGCCGGCGCAGCTTTCGTGCAGTGTGTGCGGCTTGACGTATGCGAAGTTCAAGCAGACCGGACTGCTGGGCTGTGCGCATTGTTATGCAGCCTTTGAGGAGAAGCTGGGGCCTTTGATCGAGCGCGCCCATGAGGGCGCGACGCATCACGTGGGCAAGATTCCGCGTCGGGCGCTTGAGCGAAGCCGTCAGGGCGGGCCGGGCCGACTGGAGAGTCTGCTCGGCAGCGCTGAGGAACGGCGTGTTCGGCTCGAAGCATTGCAGCGTCAGTTGCACGAGGCGGTGCAGGCCGAGCATTATGAGCAGGCAGCGTCGCTGCGCGACGAGATTCGCAAGCTGGACGAGCTGAACGGCGGGGAGACGTGAGACGATGTTCGGGTCGGTTTCCAACTCGGGTGGGCTGGGTCCGGACTATACGACGCCGACGGAGTGGCTTCGCGGGCAGGGACGGTGCAGCGACGTGGTGATGTCGTCGCGGGTGAGGCTTGCGCGCAATCTTGCAGCCCATCGATTCGTGCCTCAGGCAGACCGGACCCAGCGGGCGCAAGTTTTGTCGCTGTGTCGGCGTGCGGTGGAGCGTGTGGGGCCGTTGAGGTGGGTGGACGTTCATACGGCACAGGAGTTTGAGCGTCGGTTGCTGGTTGAGCGTCAGCTGATGAGCCGTCAGCATGCGCGGGGCAAGCTTGCTGGTGGGATCGGAGGCCCGGACGAGCCTCGCGGGCTGGCCGTGTCGCTTCCCGATGAACGATTGTCGATCATGGTCAACGAGGAAGACCATCTGCGGATCCAGGTCATGCGCTCGGGGCTTGGTCTGGCTGACGCTCTGGCTGCGGCCGACGCGGCGGACGACATGCTTGAAGAGGAGCTCGAGTATGCGTTCAGTCCGCGGTTTGGCTACCTGACGGCGTGTCCGACCAACGTGGGTACGGGGGCGCGGTTCAGTGTGATGATGCACCTGCCGGGGCTCAAGCTGCTCGGGGATATCGACAAGGTGCGTCGTGCGGCGGAGGACATGTCACTTGCGGTGCGGGGGTTTTTTGGGGAAGGGTCGGAGGCTGTGGGAGATCTCTTTCAGATTTCCAACCAGACGACGCTGGGCAAGACCGAGCAGGTGTTGCTGCACGAGATGGAGGCCGAGATCATCCCGCGCGTGATCGACTACGAGCGACATGCACGGCGCATGCTGGTGGAAAAGCGTCGGATGACAACGCTTGATCGGGTGTACCGGGCTTTGGGAACGCTTCGGCACGCCCGGTTGATATCCACCGACGAAGCGATGGAGCTGCTCAGCCTGGTGCGGCTGGGTGTGTTGACCCAGTTGATTCCCGCGGCGGACATCAAGCCGATCAACGCGTTGTTGCTCTTTGTCCAGCAGGCACATTTGCAGCAGATCGTCGGTCGAGAGCTGACTCAGCAGGAGCGGCGATCGGAGCGGGCGCGGATTTTACGTGAGCGGCTGGCGGATGTTGGTTGAGCAGGATTCGTCTGGTGGATTCGTCTGGCCGCCGCGCGTTCTGGGTGAGCCGGAAGAGTCTGAATCGGCTGCTGCGCCGCGTCTGGGGATGCTGGATGTTCTTGAGACCCAGCTTCTGGGACGGGTCGGGCTGGCCTTTCGTGCTTGTGCGCGGATCGAGGGGTGGGCTCCCGATGCGGCGGGTGCGTACTGCCAGAGGTGCGGCGGAAGTGTCGGGCCTTATGAATCGGACGGCGAAGGATGCCCGGCATGTCGGACCAAGAGGTTGCCCTGGGAGCGCGCGATCCGGCTTGGTGCGTACACGGGGCCGATTCGTCAGGCGGTGCTCGATCTGAAGTTCCACGGGTGGCGTCAGACTGGAAAGGAACTTGGCCGGGCGCTGGGCGTGCGTGTGGGTGAGGCGCTGGACAGGGCGCAAATCGAGCGCACCGAGGCGGCGATTGTGCCTGTGCCAACGCACTGGCAGCGGCGGCTCGGGCGGGGTGTGGATCACACGCTGATCTTGGCGCGGGCGTGCGGCCGGGCAGCGAGAGTGCATGTGCGACAAGTTCTCACCCGAGTTGGGGGGGCGAGTCAGCTTGAAGTGCCTTCGAGTCAGCGGGTGCGCAACGTGGCGGGGGTGTTTCGTCGTCGTCGGCGGGGATCACTTGAGGGGGTGCGGGTGGTTATCTTGCTCGATGATGTGCGTACGACTGGGGCGACTCTTCGAGCGGCGTCGCGTGCGCTGGTTTCTGGTGGAGATGTGCAGAGGTTGTGGGTGGCCACGGCGGGGGTGACGAACGCGCGTGGGAGGCGGGAAACGGCATTTTTGGGGGAAGAAGGGGGTGGGCGTGCGCATTCGGTGTCGATCGTGTCAGAAAATGTTGACTGAGAAACGAAGGCGTATTGACTGACGGGGGATGCGCGCTACACTATCCCCCGCCACTCAGCACGGCCGAGCCGTGTGGGGTGTGTACGGTCAAACGAGGCGAGATGCCGAGTTTGTCGAACCTCTTTGGCAAGTGAACAGTTGGGTCCGCCGCGAGAATGTGCGGCGTCGGAAGCGGCACACGACCGCGCCCTGCCAGGGCATCCGGCGTCGGATCGGCCACCGAGGGTTTCACAGCCTTTCGGTGTCTGGCATTCTCGTGTGGATTGTCCATTGTTGGCTCTTTGGAGTCGGCGAATGGAGATCATTGTGAGTACCAGAAAAATTGCCCCACGCGTGAGCGTGGGTGATCGGCGGCTTTGAGTCGTCGGTCGGACCGGCCTCGTTACGCCCCGCGATGCGGGAACGGGCGAGGTTGCCGGACCAAAGCTTCATTTGACAAGAGCCGGCGCGTGCAAGCGTGTCGGATCGTCGAAAATCAATTGAAGAGTTTGATCCTGGCTCAGATTAAACGCTGGCGGCATGGCTAAAACATGCAAGTCGAACGAGAACCCACTTCGGTGGGGGACAGTGGCGAAAGGGCGAGTAACGCGATCGAACGTACCCCGAGGCGGGGGATAGCTGTGGGAAACTGCAGGTAATACCCCATGTGCTCTTCGGAGGAAAGGTTTACCACCTTGGGAGCGGCGATCGTCCTATCAGGTTGTTGGTGAGGTAACGGCTCACCAAGCCGAAGACGGGTAGCGGGTGTGAGAGCATGACCCGCCGCATCGGGACTGAGACACTGCCCGGACTCCTACGGGA
>RFGK01000275.1 GCA_003697045.1 Planctomycetota bacterium | reverse complement strand
TCAGGCGGGCGCGACTCGCTGGATGCCAGTTCGCGCAACACGTTCATCGCGTCGCGTGCCGCCACCGGGTTGTACCCCACCCTGGTCATGTAGCGCATGCCCAGTGCGTCGGCCTCCAGCTCCTGGTTGCGGCCGAAGCGCAGCAGGTAGAGGCCGCTGCCCGCGCCGACCACCGCGGGCACACCCAGCTTGACAACGTCATTGTCTGACTCATTGGCTGCAATAGCGACGCCTGCGACGACGAGTGTCGCGGCAATACGTCGGCTGATCTGCTCGTTCTGGTGGCGGGCCGTGACGTGTCCGACTTCGTGGCCCATGACAAATGCCAGCTCAGCCTCGGAGTTGAACTTTGACGCAAGCCCCCGCGAGATGAACGTCTTTCCTCCGGGAAGGGCAAAGGCATTGACCACGTCCGAATCGAGCAGCGTGAACTCCCAGGGCAGTGACGGGGCGTCGCCTTCCGTCTGGGCAGCCAGCTTGGAGCCGACCTCGCGCACATACGCCTGCAACTGCTCATCGGAGACGGCACCTCCATACTCGGCGGTGAGTTGGCCCTTGGCTTCTTCCCCGATAGCAATCTCCTGCGAGCGACTGAGCATGTTGAACTGGCTTCGCCCGGTTGTCGGATTGTTCGTACATCCCGACAGCACGCCGGCAAGAGCGAGCAGACAGAAAACCAGTGGGATATGCGGTCTGGTGTGCATGTGTTCAGGCCTCCGAGCAATCAACCCTCGTCTACCATCGGTTGTGACCGACACGCTCAAGCCTACCACGAATGCACCGGTGTGGACAGACCAGTCGCTGCGCGATCCGCACGGCTCATCGGACAAGCCCGAGAAGGTCCGGGCCATGTTCAGCGCCATCGCACGCAGCTACGACCTCAACAATCGGCTCCATTCGTTCTGGCAGGACCAGCGCTGGCGCCGGGTCGCCGTTGCGATGGCGGACGTCAAGCCGGGCGAGATCGTCGCGGATGTGGCCTGCGGCACCGGCGATCTGACCGAAGCATTCGCCCGCACCGATGCGGCGCAGATCATCGGGCTCGACTTTACGCCCGCCATGCTCGAGCTGGCCGAGCACAAACGGCAAACGCGCCCCATTCCCGCGCGTGAACGCATCCGCTACATCGAGGCCGATGCGATGGATCTTCCCCTCGAATCGGCGTCGGTCGATGTTGTCTCCATCGCCTTTGGCATCCGCAACGTTGCCGACCCGGGCAAAGCGCTTGCGGAGTTTGCGCGCGTGTTGAAGCCGGGTGGACGACTGGTCGTGCTCGAGTTCGACCGCCCGAAACTGGCCCCCGTGCGTTGGTTCAATGCCTTTTATGCGGGCTGGGTCATGCCTCGAACGGCCACGTGGATCAGCCGCGACCGTTCCGGGGCCTATCGGTACTTGCCCCGATCGGTCGGAGCGTTCATGTCGCGCGAATCGTTCTCGGAACTGCTCAGCTCGTCCGGCTTTGAACACGTGCGTTCACGCGGGCTTTCACTCGGCATCGTGCGCCTGTATTCGGGCGTTCGGTCGGCTCGGTAAGCGTTTATCGGGATTGCGCATGACACTCATTGCGCAGCTGCGGCGCCGCTGTGCGAAACTCCACAGATTTGCCGCGTGCCTCCGATACTGGGCTGGCAGGGACGGCACGGAAGCCGATTCCGCCGGTCGATGGGAGTCGACCGATTCATCCCAACCAATCCCGATTCTCGGTGGAACCGACGAGGGACGATCAACCGTCGGAGCACGACCACCATGAGTTCGGAAGTTCTGATCGAGCGGTTCTTCGAAGCCCTGATCGCAGGAGACCGTCCCGCTGCCCGTCGCATCGTCCACACACAGGCTGCCGACGGTGCCGATGCGCACACGCTCATCTGTGATCTGTTCTGGCCGACCTACGAAATGATCGAACGCCTCTACCGCAACGACAAGCTCACACGCCTGAGTTATCAGCTTGCCACGCGCCTGCTCCGGGTGCTTCACGATCAGGTCGCGGCTGCTCTGCCCCTCACGGGAACCGGGCCGGGAGAGGGAAAGACGGTGCTGTTCTTCTGTGGCCCGGCCGATGCCGACGAACTTGGTGCGCAGATGGCAGTCGATCTGCTCGAATCGGCGGGCTTTCGTGTGCTGTTCCCCGGCGGGGGTATCGCCAACGATGAGATTCTCTCGCAGGTGCACGAGGAGCGCCCGGCCGTGCTTCTGGCGTTTTGCTCAGCGCCGAGCGACCTGCCCTCCATCCGCGCCCTGATCGACACGATGCACGAAATCGGCGCATGCCCGCACACACAGATCGTGCTCGGCGGAGGGGTGTTCAACCGCGCTGAAGGACTGGCAGAGGAAATCGGCGCCGACCTCTGGGCTGAAGACCCGCTCGAACTGGTCGATCTGCTCGTGTACGAATCCGATCACCGGGCCGACCAGTCGCAGAGGACCGTGGGACGCAAGCGCAAGACTCGAAGCGCCGCGTAAACGGCAAGACAGCGCATGGCAAAGGAGCCCGACCATCGGCCGGGCTCCTTGTCGCTTGCTCGCACAAAGTTGCGCTTACTTGATCGGCTCGATCCCCCCGGTGCCTCTTGCACGATCGACCGGGACGGACCCTGTGCCGGGACTTTCAGCTCCGGCACTGGCACCTGCGCCGCGAACCAGGAACACTTCCACCCGTCGATTGCGAGGCGTATTGCCGTCAGGAGCATTGGGAACCGCCGGGCGGAACTCGCCCCAGCCGGCTGCCTCCATGCGGGCTGCGCTCACCCCCAGCTTGCGCAGCTCCTCACGCACCGCGATGGCTCGATGGACCGAAAGGTGCATGTTGGTCGGATGGCGCTTGGCGGTGTTGGCGCTGATCGGCTGAGAATCGGTGTGGCCGACGATGCGAACGTCGTATGGCGCTGCTTCGGCCGAGTTGAGAATGCCGGCCAGTGCGCGCAGCGTCTCGGCCGCCTCGGCGCGAACGACCGCCGAGCCCGAGTCAAACGTCAGATCACTGGAAAAACGCAGCATCCCCCGGTCCGGGTCATAGCTGAGAAGCCCCGGGTTCTTCGCGGCCAGATCCCGCAACGCCCGATCCGTCACCGGATCCAGACGCGTCAAGGGCATGCTTGCCATTTCGCTCTCGAGCTGTTCGTACTGTGCCTGTACGTCGGCAAGCTGACGACGAAGATCGTCGTTGGCCTGCTGCAACGAGACGATTGTGTCCGAGGCGCTTCCGGTCTGTCCTCGCAGCGTGCCGACCAGTCGATTGCAATCATCCAGCTGGGCCTGCAGATCGCTGTTGGTGGCGCTCAATGAGCGATTGGTTTCGACCAGCCGGTCATACTCCTGCTGGTTGACGCAGCCGCCAAGGACACCCGCGAGCATACAGGCGCCAACCGCGACGACGATTCCGCGTCGAGTGATCTTGCTGAGCATGGATAGAACTCCTTGGTTGGTCGCACCCGCCTTGCCCGGGTGCATCCCCTGCGATGATGGTACCCTCGAACCATCAACCATATCGGACCGCGGCCTCGGAAGCCATGAAAGAGCCCATTTCCTCAATTTCCACCCCGTCAGGCCAACGCATCCTGATTCGTGCGGGCGCCATCATGGACGGCTGCGCGCATGCCCATATCCCCGGCTGCCTGCTCGTGCGATGCTCCAAACGCCCTGGTGGCATCGAACTGATCGTCGAAGCAGTCGCAGCACACATCGAGCCGGGCTCCGACATGCACATTGTGGACATGCCCGGCGATCTGCTCATGCCTGCTCTGGTCAACGCCCATTGCCATCTGGACCTGACCAGCGTCGGGCCTCAACCCCGGCCGAGTCAGTTCCATGACTGGCTGGCGACCGTCCGCCGCCTGCGCCCGCAGGAACCGGCCCAGATCCGGGCATCGGTCCAGCAAGGCATCGAGCTCTCGCTGGCAGGAGGCGTCGTCGCTGTCGGTGACATCGCCGGATCCACCCGCAGCGGCCCGTCCCTCGTCCCCTGGCGCACACTGCGAGATTCCCCCCTTGAAGGGGTGAGTTTTCTTGAGTTTTTTTCGATCGGGAAGGGCAGCCAACAGCGGCTTGATGGGCTTGAGCGCGTGCTCGAAGAGGCCGGGTGCGACCGGTCCATGCTCGGGCTTCAGCCTCATGCCCCCTATTCGGTCAACCTGGCCGGCTACGCGCGGGCGATCGAGCTGGCTCGTCGGTACAAGCTCCCGCTGGCAACTCACCTGGCCGAGTCGATCGAAGAGCGCTCTTTCATCGTCCGGGGCACCGGCCCGCAACGGGTGCTGCTCCAGACCCTCGGCCTGTGGGACTATCAGGAACTCACACACATCGGACTCGGCAAACACCCGATCGTGCACCTGTCCGGCGCACTGGCGCAGGCCCGCTGGCTGATCGCCCATGCCAACGACTGTCCCGACGAGGCGCTCGATCCCCTGGCCGAGACTGGCGCCCGCGTCGTCTACTGCCCCCGCGCCCACGACTACTTCGGTTTTGAGCGCACGTTGGGCGCCCATCGTTATCGAGACATGCTCGAATGGGGGATCTGCGTATGCCTCGGCACGGATTCGATCGTGAATCTTCCGCCCGAATCTGCGCGGGCGCCCGGCGGGCGCATCTCCGTCTTCGATGAGGCGCGCGTGCTGTATCGACGCGACCGGACAGACCCGACGCTGCTGGTGCGGATGATGACGACCAACGGCGCCGAAGCGCTCGGGCTTGAGCGTTCGCGCTACACGTTTGCGCCCGGCTGTGCGATTGCAGGTGTCGTTGCGGTGCGCACGGAATCGGACAACCCGATCCGCAGCGCTTTTGAAGGGGATTCTCCCCCCAGGCTCGTGCTGGGTCCGAGCGTGCGCGACGCATCATCGGCGTCATCTGCCTTGAATAGTCTGGGGCGAGGCGATCCAGAAGCCGATTCTGGCAGTACGTACAGCGCGTTTTGAACCAGTTGAACAAACCCGGGGCGCCGGGTGGCGATCGACAGGTCTGTTCATACGATGGTTCAATGAGAGAATCCACCGTTGCCGGGGGGGGAGTTGCATGAGTCAGAAATGGGAGCGCAGCAAGGCATGGGATGACGAGCACATCCCGTCGTGGCTATGGGGCGCCAAGTTCGTGCTGCGCGCGTTCAGCTCGATCACGCTGGCGGTGGTCTTGCTGGTTTTTGTGTCAATCTACGCGATGCTGGCGTCGGTGCCGGTGGGATTGCTTGCGCTTGCCCCGACGTACCTGATCTATGCGCTCAGCCTGGTGCTTCCGCTGGCGCTGGTGTGGACGGGCATCATCGTCATCGTCTCGCGTCTCGGACATGATCGCGCCACGCGCTTCTCGCTCGGAGTGATCGGCCTGATCGTCAGCGGGGCGGCGTGCGCGTGGGCGTGGTGGGCGCTGGCCTGGCCGATGTTGCGTTACGATGCGATCAGCGGCACAGGTGTGCGCCTCTTTGCCGACTTTGTCGAGACCTACAAGGCAACGACGCTGCGACGACTCCCGGCCTTTGAGATGACCGAGCTGGAGTTCTACTCATGGTGGCCGATGCGAGCCGCACTGCTCGCATTCGTCGTCAACATGTTCGTCGCCACTGTGCGACGCATCGAATTCACGTTCAAGAACATCGGCGTGCTGACCGTTCACACGGGGATCATCGTCATCGCCCTGGGGAGTATCTACTACCAGAAGCTCAAGAAGGAGGGCAACACGATTCTCGTCGCGGGCGTGGACACGCAGACGGGCGTGCAGGGCATCGGCCCGCCACAGACCGGGTTCTATGACAACACGCGCGTCGTGCTCTACGCGATGCAGGAAGGCTCGCAGATGGGCGCAGCCGCGTGGGAACAGCGCCCCATCCGCAGGCTTCCCCGCTACAACGATTATGGGCTCGATGTCGGAGACGAACACGCCCAGACGAGCCTGTGGCGACAGACCCGCACACACATGCCCTGGGAGGGAATCCCGAAAAGAACGCTGTCGATTGACGTACCCCCGACCAACAAGCTGATCGACGAAGACATTCGGCTTCGCGTGGTGGGCTATGCCTCATATGCCGATCTGAAGTCCGACTGGCTGCGTCTCGACCCGCGTGACGTTGACGGAGCGCTGCTGCCGGCGCGGATCCTGACGATCGACGCGGGCGGCGGTGCGTTTTCCTTCATGATGCTTCCGAGCGTGCCGGCGGGGCGTGTGCGGGCGAGCGAAAGACTCGAGTTTGAGTACACGCTGTCGATGGACGAGCGTCGATGGCGTGACCTGAGCGAGCCACTCGAACCGGATGTGCAACACGCCCTTGTGATCGAAGTTCCGGATGCCGGCGTGCGGCTGGTGACGCCGGTCAGCAGAGGGGCATCGATTGCCGTAGGCGAAACGGGGTATCGAGTCGAGGTTGAGCAGCTCAGCCCGCGGCCACCCATGCCCATCGTCACACGCGGGTACGAGGGAGCAACGAGCAGCGTCGCGGTCGTAAAGATCACCACGCCGGGCGGACAGCAGTTTCAGCGCTGGGCGTACAGCCGATTTCCCGAGCTGGATCAGGACATTCTCCAGGAAACCGGTGCGACGGGTCGGCCGCTGCGACGACCGGCCGATACGGCCATTCGTATTGCCTACATCGACGCGACCCGCGGACAGGTCATCATCGACGAGACCGTCAGCGGCACCCTGCGGGCGATCATCCGCCGACCCGGCGAAAAAGTGCAGGTCATCGACTCGCTTGCAATGGGCGAATGGCTTGAGCGGATCGACGGACAGATGAACCTGGCAGTCACGCAGCGCTGGGAGCACGCCGAGCCTTTTGAGAGGCCCGTGCCGGTGCCTGCGGATGAACGGGACAAGCGCAGCGTCGGCACACATATCGCTTCGGCGGTTGCGGTCGAGGTTGGTCTGCAAGGCTCTGACTGGTCGCGGGTGGTGTGGATTCCATTCACCCAGTACATGGGCGTCGGAGGCGAGGGGCAACGCAGCGTGCGCACGCCCGACGGGCGTTCGATCACGCTTGCCTTTGGGAGGCTCCGCCACGAGTTTCCGGGCTTTGCGGTGCAACTGGTGGATTTCGAGATGATCGCGTATGACCATCGCGGGGCGCCGCGCGATTATCAATCAACGCTCCGCGTCAGTTCGACGCAAAGCCCGCCTGCTTTCAAACCGTACACGCATGTGTGCAAGCTCAATGCGCCGCTGCGGGCGCCGTTTCACTGGGACGAGGATGCTCCGTGGGTGTCAAACTTTGTGCGCCGGCTTGCTGCGGGGATCAACCCGAACCAGTTCAAGCTCAGCCAGGCAGGCTGGGATCAGGAAGGCTGGAATCAGTCGAGCCAGCTGGTCGATCAGGGCGCCCTGGATCGACCATTCGTGCGATTCACCATCCTCGGGGTGGGCAACAACCCCGGAATCCACGTGATTGCACTTGGAAGCATCCTGATGGGTGTCGGGATCCCGTGGGCGTTTTACATCAAGCCGTGGCTGATTCGACGTGAAAAAGCCCGGATTCAGAGAACACTTGCTCAGCGTGTGACAGGCATGAAGCCTGAGCCAGTCGCGGAGGGTGTGGTGTGATGCGGTTGTTGACGAGTCTTGCTCTGATCATTGTGTGCTGCACGGCAACTTGGGCCCAACTGGCGCCGGCGGGGAACGAGCGAGCCGAGACGCAGATGATCAGCCCGGTTCACACCGAAGTGAGTGTCTTCGGGCAGGCTTCGGTGCATGACATCGCTTCGCCGGAACAGAAGCACGCGTTTGCTGAATCGGTCGATCTCGATCCGCTGCGCGATCTGGCGGTCTTTCACAACGGCCGGGTCAAGATCATCGACACGCTGGCGCGTGAGACGGTGTTCACGCTGACCGGTTCTCGCAGGTATTTCGACCTGGTGCCCGACGGAGATGGCCGGGTTCGCAAGGCCAGGTATGATCCAGTCTTCACGATGTTCGATCTGATGATCGACCCGGCCTACTACGCCAACAAGCCGTTGTTGCATGTCAGCTACTTGCCGCTTCGGGAGGCCTACCTGCAGCGTGCGCTGCCCGACGACGAGGTCGCCCGCGCCCGTCTCATGAAGCTGACGCGGATCACACCGCTCATGGTCGAGCGTTATTCGTCGGCGATTTTCAACGAGATGGGCGAGGTGCCGGAGATTCGACGCGGGCTGGGCAGCGTTGAACGCGCCTTTGAGATCTACCTTTCCGGCGAGCGCAACTTGCTCATGGTGGCACCTGAGAGTCGCAGCCGCCCGTGGTCGCACCCCGGAGAGCTTCCAGCCGACTCTGCGGTGCGCATGGCACTGGCGCAGATGGGCGCCGCGTGGAGAGCGATGGATGTCGAGGGTGTCAATGCGGCCGTTGCAGATCTCGCATCGGCCCTGCCCGCGATCAACAGCGAGATCTACCCGAGCTCACGCCGTTCACTCGAACTGGCATACAACCGGTCCAACGCGTTCGAGTGGGGCTACTGGGCCTATGCAGCGAGTCTGCTGATGCTTGTGCTTGCCTTCGGGACCGGACGCAAGTGGCTGATCGTCGGCGGAGTGAGCATGCTCATTGTGGCGATCGGCATGCACAGCTTTGGATTCGTTGCGCGATGTCTCATCGCCGAGCGTTTTGCCATTCAGAATCAGTTTGAGTCCATGACGGGCGTGAGCCTTTTTGCAGCGCTGGTGGGGCTTGGCATCATGCTGGTTCGCCGTCAGTGGCTCTTTGGTGCTGCGGCTGCGGGCACGGGCTTTCTCGTCCTGATCATGGCAACCCAGACAGGCATTCCCGGCGGAAACATTGAACGCGAGGCGGCGATTTTGAATACGTCGGTGCTGCTCAAGTACCACGTCACGACGGTTCTGACCAGCTACGGACTGATCACGCTGGGGTTCATCTGTTCGCTGTTCTATCTGGGCACGTACTATGCGCACAAGCTGATGGGGGCGAAGACGGACGTGGTGGCGATGGCCTCGCAGGCCGTGGCCGTCGAAGGGGGCGTCAACACCGGCCCGGAGCGCACGCTGCGCGATCTTGACAAGGCGCAGATGACGATTCTGCAACTTGCCTTCTGGACGCTGGGCGTCGGGATTCTTCTGGGGGCGTGGTGGGCCGATCATTCGTGGGGCAGGTGGTGGGCCTTTGATCCCAAGGAGACCTGGGCACTGATCACGTGGATCGTGTATCTGATCGTCATCCACGTCCGGGCAGCCGGGATCCGCAACCGCGGACTGACGACCGCCTGGCTGAGCGTGGCGGGGTTCTTCGTGATGCTCTGGACCTACTTCGGGGTCAACCTGCTGCTGCCGGGCTTGCACGCATACGCATAGGCGATGGCGCAAGCCGATTCGTGATACTCTTGGTGCATGCCAAGGCAACCCTCGGACGGGACAGAACCGGACACACCCGAACCAGGCGAGTCGGAATCTGCGACGACGTCCAGAGCCGACCCGGCGCAAGGCACGGCACCCGACTGGGCACGCCTGCACCTCTGGCAGGTGCAGCCGGTCCGCGATGTGCTTGTCGTCCTTGTCGTGCTCGGGGTGTTCTGGCTTGGGCAGAAGATCAGCATTGTCACGGTGCCGGTGCTTCTTGCCATTCTCTTTGCATACTTGTTTGAGCCGGTGATTCGCTCGCTCATGGCCCGGTTTCGCATGCAGCGTCGCACAGCCGTCGCGGCGATCATCGCATCGACGCTGCTGCTGGTGGTGATTCCGACCGGACTCGGGCTGACGTATGGAGCCGCGCAGGCCATCGGCTTTGTCGCCCGTGTGAGCGAGAAGGTGACGCTGCTCAGCGCGAGCGTTGAATCGCAGATGCAGGCCGACTCAGCCCAGATGCGCATCGACGCTCTGGAAGAACAAATCAAGCTGTCCGAAGCCGCTCTGACGCAACTGAACACGGACCAGCCCGGCCGATCCGATGTGCCGAGCGAGGCGGAGTTGAAGCAGCAGCTGGCCGACTTGCGGGCCGATCATGAGCGCGAGCAGCGTGCCCTTCCTGAGCTGCGGGTGCGTGCCGTCGAGCACATGCAGCAGCTTGAAAGCCAGGCCGGCGAATCATGGATGCAGATTCGCGATTTTCTGCTCGATGAAAGCTCGCGGGCCGGACTCTCCGCCGCGTTGATCCTGATCGAAAATCGCCTGGAAGCGAACGCCGATCGTTTGGCTGCCGGCGCCGCGTCAGCGGGCGCCAGCGTCGTGCAGTCGGGCGTCCGGTTCATCTCGGGTGCCATGGCCCTGTTGTTCATGGGCTTTCTGACCGCGTTTTTCTTCTACTTCATCGCAACGGAGTGGGTGCAGTTCAAGAGCTTCACAACCCGGTTCATTCCCGACAAGCACAGGGAGACCGTGCTCGACCTGGCCATCAAGTTTGACCAGGTGATCTCCGGCTTTGTGCGGGGGAGACTGACGATTGCGTTTCTCCAGTCGATCGTGTTTACCGCGGGGTATCTGATCATCGGCGTGCCGGCTGCGTTTGTGCTCGGGCCGATCGTGGCGATCCTGTCGATTGTGCCCTACCTGGCGCTCGTGGGCGTGCCGGTGTCGATCGTGCTGCTGTGGCTCGAGAACCACACCGGATTGCGGGGCAACATGCTCTGGGTCATTCTCGCCCCGACCGGGTTCTACTTCGTGGCCCAGGCGTTGGACGACTATGTGTGGACCCCCATGATCCAGGGCAAGGAAACGGGCATGTCGACTCCGATGATTCTCTTTGCATCGCTGGCGGGCGGGGCGTTGTTCGGAGTGTTCGGGCTCTTGATTGCCATCCCGATTGCCGCGTGTCTGAAGATTCTGATTCAGGAAGTGGCGTGGCCTCGGTTCAAGGCCTGGGCCGAGGGGCGGGCCGACGACTTTCTGCCCATCGGAAAGACCTAGCCTGTGCGCGTCTTTTGCGCGATCGCGCCGAACATGCCTGTTGAGATTCACCCATCGCAGCAACGCCGGTCGATCAATCGCGTGCACGGCAAGCCGTGACATCAGGGGCCTTCCGGAACGAGCAAGCGGGCGCGGGAGGCGCGCACGCCCGGGATGTCCTGACGGACCCATGCGAGAAGGAGTCAACCATGGCGCAGGGCAACAACGACATGACGGTCATCGGTCGCGACACGCGGATCAAGGGCGAAATGTTCTTTGAGAGCGGCGCGCAGATCCTCGGCACCTTCGAAGGCAAGATCTCATCGAGCGGGGAAGTTCAGATCGGCGCAGGGGCGACGTGCCAGGCATCCATCGAGGCTGAGCGCGTCACCGTGGACGGCAACATCGAAGGAAACATCCAGGCCAACGAGCTTCTCACGCTCAACGCTGATGCCCACGTGCAGGGTGATATCTGCGCGGGCAAGCTGATCGTCGCGGAAGGTGCGACCTTCATCGGGCATTGCCGCGTCGGAACGGGCGCCACGTCTGACAGTTCGGAAACAAAGGCGACGCGTACGGCTCCTTCGCCGACACGTGTTGCGCCCGTCAAGCCCGTGACCGAGGTCAAGACCGCTGCACCGACC
>RFGK01000050.1 GCA_003697045.1 Planctomycetota bacterium | reverse complement strand
GCCTCTCCGCTCGCGCCAGTCGTCACGGTGCCGCTGGGGGGCTTCTTCGGGTTGATCAATCTGCCCATCGAGCCGAACACGCCCGGGCCCGGCGGCCTGAGTGAGTGGGCGCTGGTGAACTTCCGCTGGCACGGCGGGGGAGCATCCGTTGACGATCCATTCGTCTCGATCCTCGGCTCGGCGTGCTATCAGCATTTCACCGGCACGTTCACCGGCGTTCCGATCGAGCGCATGCAGGCAGAGTTCGCTGTGCGCGCGCCGTGGGTCGATCCGGCTCTTCGCCAGAGCCGCTTCGACAGCGGGCTGGTCAACGGCTCGCCGTGGCCAGGGGGCAATATGCTGCCGTTCTTCCACATCCTCGTGGAAGACACAAACCCCGCGTATCCGCTGATGCAGGTTGATGTCGTCGCCGGCCCGGTCCTCGGACCGTAAGACCGAGCCGACGCGAGGCTGAAATGAAAGGTGCGGCCGGTGCCGCTTCAGCATCCCGCCCGGGAGGCCCTCACGCCCCAGTTGTCGGGACGGCGGTCAGCGTGAGGTCGTCGGCACCGCGCGTTTCGAGTTGCCTTGCCCCGAGTGCCGCGATCATCGCCGCGTTGTCGACACACAATGGCATCGGTGGCACGCACACCTCCACGCCGCACTTGTGGCCGAGCTCGGCGATCTCCGAGCGCAGTCGACGATTCGCCGACACACCGCCGCCGACGAGCAGGGATCGCACGCCGCGCCCGGCACACTGCTCGAACGCACGTTCAAGCTTGAGCGTGATGGCCCGGCATGCCGCCCGCTGAAACGACGCAGCCACGTCTCGCTTCTGCTCATGCGACAGTGCCGTGTGGTCGCGTGCAAAGCCCCCGCCCTCGGCCTTTGGACGAGGATGCCCACGCACCGCATACAACACCGACGTCTTCAGCCCGCTGAACGAAAAATCGAGCGAATCGCGATCGAGCCGACTGATCGGAAGGTCATGCGCCGTATCGTTGGCGCCCTCCTCGGCCGCGAGCGCGTCGATCGCAGGTCCGCCGGGATGGCCAAGCCCGAGGATGGTGGCGACCTTGTCGAACGCTTCGCCGATGGCGTCGTCGATGGTGCTGCCGAGTCTGTCAAGGCTTGTCGGTGATTGGCACAGGTAGATTGCCGTGTGTCCGCCGCTGACGACCAACCCGAGCGCCGGATATCGTGCGTCAATGGTGGCTCGATTGTCAGTCCCGTCGCCCATCGCGGCTGCGTAGAGGTGCGCGTGCAGGTGATCGACGCCGACGATCGGCTTGTCAAGCGACCACGCCAGCGCCTTGGCCGCGGCCACACCCACCAGCAGCGAGCCGATCAGTCCCGGGCGATGGCCGACCGCGACCGCGCCGATATCTTTCCAGGCCAGCCCGGCCTGACGCAACGCGCTTCGCACAATCGGCACAATCCGCTCTGCGTGCGCACGGCTTGCGATCTCGGGCACGACGCCACCAAACGCAGCATGCAGATCAAACTGGCTGGCGACGATGTTGCTCACCACACGCCGGCCGTCTTCTACCACCGCCGCAGCCGTCTCATCGCACGACGTTTCGATGCCCAGTACCCTCACTCGTTTTCGTCCTCAGGCTCGACGTCGGCGTCGATGAGCCACCGCTCGAGGTCTTCGCCGGTGATGGCCAGCTCTGCGACCTGCCGACCGTTTTTGTCGCGGATGATGAGCTTGCCCCCGGTCAACTCGACGTCGTCGGGCCACAGGTCGCGCAGGTTGGCCGCCTCGCGTCCCGCTTCAAGTCTTGCGATGATGTCATTCATGCGATCAAGCTCGCGGAAAAGTCGCTCACGCTGCAAACGGGCGCGCGCGAGTTCGTCAGCAAGCACCTGTTCTTCGACCGACTCGCTTTCGGGCGCATCCGGCCAGGCACCGCTTGCAATCCGGATTTGCATGAGCTCCATCGCTTTGCCCAGCTGTGGGTCGCGCAGCGTCTGGACAATCCACGCCGGATCGGACCAGAGCGAGCTGTCGTCCTGCTCCGGTTCCAGACGGAAAATTTCCTGTTCACGTCGTGCGCGCAACATCTCAATGCGTTGATCGTCGTCAAGCGGGACGAAACACCCCGGGCTTGGATCGACGCCCCAGCTCGTTGAATCGGGCAGGCGGTGCAGGCACCGACCCGACGGCAGGTAATAGAGCTGTTCGGTGACCTTGAGCATCGCGCCGGGCTGCGAAGGGATCGGACGAATGCCCTGCACGCTGCCCTTGCCGAAGCTGCGCGTTCCGACCAGCAACGCCCGGTTGTTGTCGGCAAGTGCGCCTGCCACGACTTCCGCTGCCGATGCGCTCGCGCCGTTGATAAGCACCACGATTGGCTCGGTCTCGAACGCATCGCCAGCCTGAGCGCGTGCGATTGTCTCGTCGTGGTGCAGCCCCTTGGTCGAGACGATGACGCCTTGGTTCAGAAAAAGGTCTGCCAGTGCGATTGCTTCATCGAGCCGCCCGCCGGGGTTGTCGCGAAGATCGAGCAGAATGCCACCAAGCGTGCCGCCGGCTTTGGCTCGCGCATGCTCGAGAGCCTCTCTGACCTCGTCGGCCACCTGGCCGGTAAACCGGGCGATGCGCACGTATGCGATGCCATTCTCAGCATCGATCAGGTAGCGCCAGGCGCCTTCTTCACCGGGATCGCGGTGGAAGCCCTTGACCTCGCGCGTCTTGATGTGGCTGCGGATGACGGTGATTTCGAGCGTCTGTCCGCCGCGATCGACGGACAGGACCACGGGAGTATCCGGCTCACCCTGGAGAAGATCGACGCATTCGTCCACGCTGAGCCCTTGCGTGGGTGTGCCGTCAATCGCGATCACGCGGTCGTCGGCCCGCAGCCCGGCCGCCAGGGCCGGCGAGTCGTCCATCGGATTGACGATGGTCAGGACGCCTCCGACGACGCTCACCTCGGCACCGATTCCCACGTATTCGCCTGAGAGCTGCTTGTTGAACTCGTCGGATTGGACAGGCGGGACGTAGACCGTGTACGGGTCGTCGAGCTGTTCGAGCATGCCGACGATCGCACCTCGCTGAAGCGCTTCGGAATCAACCTCGCTGACGTAGGCATGATCGAGAATGCTCTTGATATCGATGAGCGGATCGAAGAAGGCGTAGTCGTCGCCGCGGCGTACGACGGCCAGTGTCGAGCCGATCACAGCGACTGCCAGAATGAGAATCAGGATGAGCTCTCTGCTCCGGGTGGACATGGGGCAATCTCCGGTCGGTGTTCCGGGGGATGGTACGGCCCGGACGGCAGTTCGGATCGTTTGAGCGGTGTGAGACCCGTAGAGTTGTCCCGATGCCCGCCCCGAAGGAACGATCAACGATCAAGGTTCAGGCCGAGCGGACCGTGCTGGCCGCGGTGCGCCTTCCCGGGGATCGGTACGATCGAGCCGATCCGTTCGGAGAGCTGGCCGAGCTGACCCGTCAGGCCGGGGGGGTTGTCGTCGGGCAGGTCGAGCAACGCCGCGAACGCCCCGAAGCGGGCACATACATGGGCAAGGGCAAGCTCGAAGAACTGCGGGCCGTGTGCGACGAGTTGGGGGCGACCACGATCATCTTCGATCATGATCTTTCGCCCAAGCAGATTGCCAAGATCGAGCAGATCACCGAGCGAAAGGTGCTGGATCGGTCGGAGTTGATTCTCGACATCTTTGCCTCGCGAGCCACGACACACGAAGCCAAGCTTCAAGTCGAACTTGCCCAACTGGAATACACCTATCCGCGCCTGAGGGCGATGTGGGACCATCTCGAGCGGATTGTCGGTTCCGGCGGCATCGGGGGCGTTGGTACACGAGGCCCGGGTGAACAACAGCTCGAGATCGACCGCCGGCTCGTGCAGCGTCGCAAGACGGCCCTTCAGCGCGAGTTGGCCGAGATTCAGGAACGAAAGCGTCGAGCCGTGCAGAAGCGCAATCTCGAGCACTTTACGGTCGGGCTTGTCGGATACACCAATGCCGGCAAGAGCACGCTTTTCAATACTTTCACTTCCGGCGGTGCCTACGCCGACGACCGGCTCTTCGCAACCCTCATGACCCGCACACGGCAGTGGGATCTGGGTGGCGGAAATGTGGTGATGCTGTCGGATACCGTCGGGTTTGTGCGTGATCTCCCGCATCAGCTTGTCGCGAGCTTTCGTGCCACCCTTGAAGAGGCCACGCACGCCGATCTTCTGTTGATCGTGCTAGACGTCTCAGACCCGGCTGCCGAAATGCAGCTCGACACAGTGACACGCACGCTTGACGAGCTTTTTGCAGAGGTCGAACAGCGTGAAGCGCACCGGCGTGCGCACGCGGACGACGAAGGTGGCGACGAGCAGCGCTGGCAACCGCCGGAACGGATTCTCGTGCTCAACAAGGCAGACTTGCTCGCCGACAATCGCGAGCTCTTGATCTGGAAATCCAAGGCTCCTGAGTCGATTGCGCTGTGCGCCCTTCCGCCGGAAGTTGACCCTCGCGCGATCGGGCATGACGAGCTTCGGGCTGCGGTGCTCAGGCACTTGCAGGGGCCGAGCGTGGAGCTGAAAGTGCGTGTGCCGTTGTGTGATGCGCGGACCATCCATGCTCTTGAGAATCGAGGCCGGGTGAGCGAGCGGACCTATGAGGCCGATTCTGTGACGCTTGGAATCCGGATCGGGGCTCGGGCTTTTGAGCGCGTGCGTGCGGGTGCTCGGGGGCTTGTCATTCTCGAGGGAGGGGCCGATGCGGTCCAGGCTCCACCGGAAGCGGGCTGGGGTGAATGACTGCCTGGTTGGGGTTGTCAGCGGGTCTCGGTGGGGCATTGGACTTGGCCGCCGGATGCGCCGATACTTCCTCCGCTCCGACCCTTGCGGTCGGGCGTGCCACCTTAGCTCAGTTGGTAGAGCGGAGCTTTCGTAAAGCTCAGGTCGCTGGTTCGAGTCCAGTAGGTGGCTTTTTGGCGCGCTCGCCGTGGTCGTGACATTTGGCCATCGGCTGGGTGAATCCGGCATTGGCCCGACCCGGCGAACGCGGCAAGGACCATCGCACAAAACGGACAGGCCTGGCATCGTT
>RFGK01000049.1 GCA_003697045.1 Planctomycetota bacterium | reverse complement strand
TGCAGGGTTGGTTCCCCTTGCGGCTGCTGACGATCTTGGCCGAGCCGACGATGTGCTCGACCTTGTTCTTCTTGAACAGGAACGCGATGCCGTTGTTGAGCTTGCCAGCCACGTCGCGCGAGCGCCCGATGACCTTGTCCCATTCAAACCCGATCTCGCCGTTGATCTTCAGCCCCCAGAGTTCGCGATCATGGAGCTTTTCCATCAGCTCGGCGTTGGCGAGCAGCGCCTTGGACGGGATGCATCCCCAGTTGAGGCACACGCCGCCGAGCTTGGCCCGCTCGACGCACGCAACCTTGTACCCGAGTTGAGCAGCCCGAATCGCGCCGACGTATCCCCCGGGCCCGCCCCCGATGACCACGATGTCGTAGTGCTTGTCTGCCACGTGAAGGTCCTTACCGTGATGAATGTGCGTGCACAAGTGTCAAAACCGGTCGCACTATAGGTCAGGCAGACCCCCGGCTTCGGGCATCGCCGGTGCAGGATTCGGGCTGTCTGGACGGACGGGCAACCTGCGCCGGTTCGCTGGTGCGTTCGGCTCGTTCCACATGCTCGCGTGATCTTGTTCGTTTGCGCACGTCCCACGTGACGGATCTCCGGCCTGCCGATTGGTGGACCGAGTCTCGAGACCTCGAAGCCTGCAATTTCACCTTGGTTCTCTCGCGAGCCGGTCGGTAGACTGATTTGCAGTGCGTTCCGAGGCCTGTCCGGGACACGAGGAAGAGAGGAAAGAAAAATGTTGCGAGTGATCACAGGCGTTTTGGGAGTATTCGTTGCTGCTGGAGCGGGATGGGCACAGGTGTCACGCGAGGCCGTGCACACCCGAGCCGGGGGCACAGAGGTGATCTGCGAGATGGGTACACTGCCCGGGTTCATCCAGCGCGACACCCTGTCACCGCGGGCGGGCGTCCTGTGGAGCTACAACGATCCTGTTTCGATCCCCCAATCCGTGGCGCTCAGCGGGCTGGGGCTCGAATCGTGGGTCGGCCACTGGCTCAATGACAAGCGCATGAGTCACTTTGAGACGACCGGAGCGGGATTCCCCGATTTTGTGTATTCGCTTGCGGCAGAGAATCCAGCGGGCATCGGGGTGTCCGGGGCTGCCGATGGGTCACTGGCGGCGATGATTTCCTGGCCATCGGGGGGACCGATTGTTGTGCGCGCCTTTACGCCGGGTGCGGGCAACACGCCTGTGTGGAGCTACACATTCTCGAGCAGTCTGATCAATGCAGCACCGCGAGCCGTCGATGTCAACGCCGACGGCTCGCGCGTCGCGGCATGTGCCTATGACGGCACAGACACCAAGCTCGTGCTGCTTGACGGGACCGATGGTGCCGAACTCGGTTCGGCCACGATCGCGGGCTTCTGCGCAGCTGTTGAGCTCAGCGATGACGGCTCCCGCCTGGTCGTGACGAATGGCGCCAACGCACTGCTGTATGACACCGCCACGATGACGCAACTATTTGTGCTGGCGACCTCGGGTTCGGGCGGATATCACCGAATTTCGCGCGATGGGTCCGCCATTGCTGCCGGCGGGTTCAACATCCGTGCTGCACGCGAAATCGGGGGGGTGTGGACTGTGGTCTATAGCGGCACCGGTTCGAGCCAGTGGTTCGGGTATGGAGTGGCGCTGTCCGGCGACGGGCGGACCCTGTTCACCGTGGCGCACAACTACGCCCAGGGGTATCTGCCCAATGAGCACCGGATCGTGGACTTGACCACCGGCTCGCAAGTTGCGTCGTGGTCTTATTCGGGCACGGGATCGTTGCAGAACTCGGTTGTGGGCTGTCAGGCCGACGATGCCGGGGAGGTCTTTGCCTGCGCCTCGTGGGGCGATGCCGGCAATACCCAGCCCGAGGTGCGCATTTTCGACCGGAATCTGAACATGATCGGCTCGATCGACACTCCCGGTTCGCCGTTTGCGATCGACATGAGTCGCGACGGGGCCTATGTGCTGGTGGGGACGAAGGCCGTCCACGCCAATGATTTCGGCAACGGAGGAAACACATACGCTTACGAGAACGCCACGCCGTGTCAGGCCGACATCAACCAGGACGGCGTCGTCGACTTCTTCGACGTGCTCGCGTTTCTCTCGCTCTTTACCGCACAGGACCCCGCAGCCGACATCAACAACGACGGCACGCACGACTTCTTTGACGTGCTCGGGTTTCTCAACCTGTTCGCAGCCGGTTGCCCGTAACAGTCAGGAACCGCTTGGAAGAAATAGAAACACCTGATTGGGGGATCGCTGCGCAACACGGCAGCGCGTGAGGGAATCTCCTGACTGTCGCTTTGATGTGCGTAGCGTTGTTTTTGAAGTTTCTCGAAACTTGAAGGAGGGAGCCATGCTTCAGAGATCACCGACCTT
Organism: Planctomycetota bacterium; assembly: GCA_003697045.1. Classification (GTDB taxonomy): domain Bacteria; phylum Planctomycetota; class Phycisphaerae; order Phycisphaerales; family UBA1924; genus J022. The sequence continues at coordinate 24,102 of RFGK01000049.1, read as the reverse complement.
TCCGCTTGTCACCGCGTTCCTCGTCACGCTTGCCGGGACAGCGCACGCACAGAAGTACGAACGTGTGCTTGGTGGACCCAACTCATACGAACAGGCATACGACGTTTCCCTGTACCGCAATGCCGGGGGATACGTCACGGCAGGGGAGTTCATCTCCGGCGCAGACAATTTCATTCAGGTCGTCCGGTTCGACCGACTGGGCAACCGCCTCTGGAACCATGTCTACGCTTCGGACCTTCTGACGACTGGTTTTTCGATCGAACAGGCCAACAACGGCGACATTCTCGTTGCCGGGACGATTGACTTCGGGCTGGGCGGGGGGCTGAGCACGGTCGTCATGCGACTCGATCCGGCGGGAAACGTCATCTGGTCCAACGCGTATGCGGGCACCGTCGGTACGGACCCGATCCACACGCCCGAGCCGGGCCCGGCGCTGGTTGAAGATGAGGCCGGGCGAATCTACGTCGTGACAAACTTTCAGGGCGCCCCCTCGGCGTTCGGCCTCCGTGCCGACGGCTCGGTGCTCTGGTCATGGATCTACTTCGACCCGTCCGCAGGCATCGGCAGCGAACGCCTGCACCACTTTGCGTTTACCGATATCAAGGCCGAATCCGACGGCACGCTTGTCATTTCGGGCACGTCCCGCGTGACGGATCCGAACCTCGGACTTCCCTTCACGGACATGCAGGATCCGATGCTCTTGCGCATCGACGCGGCGGGCATGCCGATCGTTGCAGCGCACTACAACTACAGCGGAACCCTTGACCGCGATACCCCGGAAACCGGCGACGGGCTCGATGTGAACCGCGACACGATGGAGATCGTGGTCGCCGGGCGTTCGAGTCGGCCTCTCGATCCCGCAGCCCCTCTCATCCAGCACTGGCTGCTGGCACGGACCGACTTTGCCCCGCTCGGTGCAGCATACTTCGCAGTTGCAGGCGCAAACGCCGATTGCACCACCGGCTACTCATCCGTGCGGTACAACTTTGATCAGCGTGAGTTTGCCGTCGTGGGCGCCTTTGCGCCTCCGGGCGGCGAGGCGACAATCCACGGCTTCGACAGGTTCGGCACCCCGCTGTGGCGGCGGCATTCGGCCGATCAGGCACAGCTGGATGGCATTGTGCCCGCTCCGTCGTGCGGATACCTCGCAGCCGGCCGCATCGGTGGATTCATGACCGGAGGCGGGCTCGATGATATCTTCCACATCAAGACCGATGATGCCGGGGAAACCGGGTGCAGCCGACTGGTCGATGAGGCCTTCGACCCGCAGGAACCACGCGCGCTCTTCTTCCCCGTCAAGGTCGGTGATGCTCCGTTTTCCGAGCCTTTCCCCGCCGATCCGTTTGAACCGTTCGACCTCGAACCGAGCTTGTGCTTCAACCCGCTGTGCGGGCCCTGCATCCCCGACTGGAACGGTGACGGCGTGCTTGACTTCTTCGATATCCTCGCGTTCCTGAGCGATTTCTCATCGGGCAACCCGTCGGCCGACATCAACGGCGACGGCGCGCTCGACTTCTTCGACATTCTCCAGTTCCTCAGCCTGTTCTCCGCAGGCTGCCCGTAGCGGTGGATCATCTGGAGCAGCCGGATCAACGCTGAACCGGTTCTGACGCCGTGAAGTCTGGATCGCACGCCCGGATCAGGCATTCTCCTCTGCGAGAGCGCCGATTCCGGGCGTGCTTTCCTTGTCACCCTGGAGAACGACGTATGCACAGATACGCACGAGTGGCGGGCTTTGCCGATTGTTGCGTTTGCCGGGGAGCGACTGGGCAGGAGTTCTCGGTCCAGCTGTTCGGTGTGCCGGGTCGGTGCGACGGGATTCCCGCATCCGAGTTCTGAATCCGCTTGTATGGCCTCTGCTGGCCGGGTACTCTGGTGTATCAGCGTCCGAACCAGTGGCGTTCATGGTTTATCAGGGATAGCGGGAGAGAGAGAAGTGCCCAGAATCAGGTTGGTGCGTCGAGAGTTGCTGTGGGTCTCTCTGGTCGCAGGTGCGGGGGTGACGTTGAGTTTCGCCTTGCCGGCACCGACGAACATTGACGACTTCTTCGGCCCGGGGACTCAGCCGAACACGCTCTTTGATCCGATCATGACCGCGCAGGCGTGTTCGTTCTGTCATGGAGGCTATGACGAGACCCATGAACCGTTCCGTCCCTGGGCGGCGAGCATGATGGGCCAGGCTGCCCGCGATCCGCTGTTCTTTGCCTGTCTGGCAGTGGCCGAGCAGGACGCGCCGGGAGTGGGGGACCTGTGCCTGCGTTGCCACACCCCCGGGGGATGGCTTGCCGGGCGGAGTGAACCGACTGATGGCTCCGGCTTGATCGGCGAGGACTTCGAGGGGGTGACCTGCAACTTCTGTCACCGCATGGTCGATCCGGAGTACAAGCCGGGCATCAGCCCGGCCGTTGACGAGGGCATTATCAACAACCTTGAAGACATACCCACGAGCCCGCACTCGGGCCATTATGTGATTGATCCGATGGATCGTCGGCGCGGGCCGTTCGACCTGGGCCAGAACTTCTTCTTCCACGAGTGGCTGCAATCTCCATTTCATCGTGATTCGGCCATGTGCGCCACGTGTCACGATGTGTCCAATCCCGTCTATGAGCGTCAGCCCGACGGAACGTATGCGCCCGGCGCGTGGCAGACCCCGGCTGCAAGTTTCGACAAGTACGACCAGTTCCCGGTCGAACGCACCTACTCCGAGTGGCTGATGAGCGACTTTGCCGACGGGCCGATCGATATGGGCGGGCGCTTCGGGGGCAACGACCCATTGGTGTCGTCCTGTCAGGACTGTCACATGCCCACCGCCACCGGCCGCGGCTGCAACTTTACTGAGTTCCCCGTGCGCGATGATCTTCCGCAGCACCACTTCAACGGCGGCAACACGTGGGTGCTCCGCGCGATCCGCAATCTCTACCCCGACTCCGAAACATTCCTGTCTGAAGCGTCGGTCAACGCCTCGATCGCCCGAGCCGAGCAGATGCTCCGCGACGCATCCGACATGGAGCTCACGCAGAACGGTTCCACGCTGACGGTGCGCATCATCAACCAGAGCGGCCACAAGCTGCCGACGGGTTATCCCGAAGGTCGGCGCATGTGGCTCAACGTGAAGTTCTTCGACGCGGGCGGCTCGCTCATTCAGGAACACGGGCATTACGACGCCAATGCGAATCTGAACACATCAGACACCAAGGTCTACGAAGCCAAGCTCGGCATCAGCGCCGACGTGGCACCTCTTCTTGGGCTGCCCCCCGGCGAAAGCTTCCACTTCGCCCTCAACAACGAGTGGATCAAGGACAACCGCATTCCGCCGCGCGGGTTTACCAATGCCAACTTCGAAGCGGTCCAGGCGGCCCCGGTCGGATATACCTACGCCGACGGGCAATACTGGGATGACACCGACTTTGCCATCCCCCCTGGTGCCGCGTCGGTCGAGGTGCGCCTCTACTACCAGACCGCTTCCAAGGAATACATTGAGTTCCTCTACAACAACAACACCACCAACAACGCCGGGCAGGTGCTTTACCAGCAATGGGTCGCAACGGGCAAGAGTGCTCCGGTCGAGATGGATTTCCAGACACTGGCGCTGTCTGGTCCATGCGTTGCCGATTTCAACAGCGACGGCGAGTTGAACTTCTTCGACGTGCTCGGATTCCTCCAGGCGTTCTCAACGCAGGATCCCGCAGCCGATATCACCGGCGACGGCGTCTTTGACTTCTTCGATGTGCTTGCGTTCCTGCAGGCGTTCAACGACGGCTGCCCGTAAGCGCGCTCTTGTGATTCGATGAGCAACACACGGCTGCGAGTTGCACGCTCGCAGCCGTTTTTTCGTCACAACACATTCGCTTGGCGCCTATTCCCTGAACTTGCGCACGCAGATGGTGTCATTCTGCCCGCCGAAGCCGAACGAGTTTGACAGGCAGACTTCCACCCCGCCTTCGACTTGGCGCGCCCTGTTTGGCACGTGATCCAGGTCGCACTCCGGGTCGGGTGTGTTCAGGTTGATCGTCGGAGGCAGGAAGCCGGTCTCGATGGCCTTGAGGCAGGTGATCAGCTCGACGGCGCCCGCCGCCTGAATGAGGTGTCCCATCATGCTCTTGACTGAGCTGAACGGAACTTCGGGCGCCAGCTCGCCGAAGACGGTCTTGATTGCCGTGGTCTCGATGCCGTCGTTTTCCTGCGTGCCTGTCCCGTGAGCGCTGACGTAGTGCACGGGCGCACGTCCGCTTGCGTCGCGCAACGCAGGGTCGATTCCTGCCTGAGCAAGAGCCCGGCGGATCGCTGCGACGGCGCCTTGGCCTTCGGGCTGAATGTCCGTGATTCGAAACGCATCGGCGGTGGAGCCGAATCCCGCGACTTCGGCCAGTATGTTCGCGCCGCGCTGCTGAGCGTGTTCCAGTTCTTCGAGCACGACCATGCCTGCGCCTTCGCCCATGACAAAGCCGTCGCGCGTCTTGTCGAACGGGCGGGCTGCGGTCGACGGGTCATCGCGCCGCGTGCTCATGGCAGTCAGCCGGATGAATCCGGTCATGCCCAGCGGATGAATCATTGAGTGGGAGCCTCCCGCGAGCATCAGCTCGGCATCGCCGTGCCTGATCAACTCGAATGCCTCGCCCACGGCCTGGGTGCTCGCGGCGCACGCGGTCATGCAATTGAACGCCGGGCCGCGCAGCCCGAACGCACGGGCCACATACGAGATCGCCACGTGCGGCTCCTGCTCGATCTCCCGCTTGGCCGTCATGCACGCATATGCCTTGCGAGCCCACGCGGCGCCGTCGATGTCGTTGCCGGTCCAGCCTGCCAGGTTGGTGGCGACGAAGTTTTCAAAGTCGAGGCTCCCCTCGCCCGAACCCAGGTATATGCCGAAACGGCGCGGGTCGATACCGTCGCCGACGCGCTCGCCCGGCCTGGCAAGCCCGGCCCGCGCAATCGCCGCCGATGCAGCGCCAAGCGCGAACTGAATCCCCACGCCCGAGTCCGTGTACGCGGTGCCAGCCTCGCCCATCAGTTGCACAAGGTCGAAGTGGCGCACCTCTGCAGCGAAGTTTGTCGAAAACGTGTCGGCTTCAAACCGGCGGATCGGCCCGATGGCGCTCTCGCCGGCGATGAGTCGACGCCACACGTCGTCCAGGTCCGTCCCAAGGGGAGTGACCCATCCCGCACCTGTAATCACCACACGTCGTTGGCTCATGGATCGCTTCGCCTATTCCTGCACGCTGTCGTCGCCGTCCTCATCGCCGTCGTCTTCTCCCTCGTCGGCGTCATCATCTTCTTCCTCGTCCACGTACTCGTATTCGTCGTCTTCTTCGTCTGTTTCGCCGGCAAGCTCGGCCAGCTTGTCCGGATTCAGCACACGCACGAGTCCATCCTTGAGGCGGCGTTCTCCAAAGTTGATCACCAGCCCGAGCTCCAGATCGGCTGCACGAAGCTGGGCGCGAAGCTCGGTGCGCTCATGCGGGCGAACATCGCGCTGCTCGGCCATGATCTTGATCAGGAAACGATCGCCGACGTACATGTCGGAGATCACTTGGCCGACCACCTCCTCCTCAAAGAGCACGTCAAAGGCGTGATCCACCTTGTAGCTGATCTCCTCGTGGTCGAGTTCGCTCTTGAGGGCGTTCACGTAGATCTCGCGCGGATATCCCGGCCCAAGCCCCTTGTGCACCTCGATCGCCGCGCCGATCACACGCCGGCTCAGCTCGGTCAGCTTGGGATCAAGATCCGACAACGGCGTGCCGCGACGCCCACGATCACCGCGGTCCTGGTAATCGCCACGCCCGCGATGTCCCCGTCGATTTGAGTATCCGTTCACCAGAGTTCTCCTGTTGAATATGAAGCAGACTCCGACACTCACGGAGCCGAAAGGACCAGTGCGGCGTTCTGCCCGCCCAGCGCAGGCGTACACACCAGCCCGTTTTCGATCTTCATGCCTCTTGCAGCACTCGGCCCGCAATCGAGCCCGTCCACAGCCGGACCCGTGTGGATCCGCGCCGGAATCGCCTGTTGATGAATCGCAAGCGCACCGACCAGCGCCATCAGCCCGCCCTGCCCGGCCGAACAGTTTCCAACATTCGGCGTCAGCGTAATCAGCGGAATCTCCGCCAGCGCTTTGCCGAAAACCTGACGCAACGCTTCGGCCTCGCGCCGGTCGCACGCCGGCACACCCAGCCCCAGCGGCACAATCGCGTCAATCGCCTCTGCTCCAAGGCCCGCATCGCCCAACGCCGACTCGATCGCATCGACCAGCCCGCGCTCAACTTCACGCTCATCCGGCTCCCACACCCCGGTCGGCAGCGCACACTCGCTTGTCTGTGCCGCCCCGAAACCGGACACCCGCGCATAAGCCGTGGCGCCGCGTCGGGCTGCATGCTCGCGCTCTTCAAGGATCATCACCCCGCCCGCTTCGCCGATCACCCCGCCCGACTCGTCTGCAAACGGGCGAACGATCTTCGTGCCGTCGTCCTCTTCGTCCGTGTGCGCCACACGACCGGCAAGGTCCATGCGAAGCAGACCCATGTAGTTGACCTTCGACTCGGCGCCGCCGCTGAAGCACGCGTCGGCATCGCCGCGCCGGATGACGCGCATCGACTCGCCGAGGCTGAGCAGCGCACTTGCTTCAGCACACGTGATCGTGTTGCTCGGCCCTTCCGCCCCATGCACAATCGTCACGTGACAGGCCAGCATGTTCGGCAGGTACTTGAGCATCCACAACGGCGGCAGGTGGTTCATGCCCCCCGCGCCGGTTCTGCCGTCCCGGCCGACATCAGTGCCCCAGCGCTCAAGGCTGAACACTCCCTGTTCATCCGTCGAGGCCGACAGTGCCCGGGTGAGCTCGTCCGTCTCCGCGGCGATCAGACCCGCGCCGATCTGACAGCCCAGTCGATCCGGCGGGATCGTCGGCTCGGCGTCGTCCGCCCGGGTGTTCAGCCCCGCGTCTTTGGCAGCAAGCGCCGCAGCCACCACCGCAAGCTCCGTGTCACGCGCCATGACCTTGGTTGCCTTGCGGTAGCTCTTCGGCAGAAAGTCCCGAACCGCAAAGGGCGCGGCTTCTCCGGCCACGCGACACGGCAGCCCCGAAGCATCGACGCGTTGCATCCGCCTCAAACCGCTGGTACCCTCCACCAGCCCGTTCCAGAGATCGTCCTTGCCGACCCCCAGCGCGCTGATGGCGCCCAGCCCCGTGATGACCACATCCCGACGCATGATGCAAGTCTACGGGCCCAAACCACTCCGCGACGCCCGTTCCAGTGCCGGGCTCAATTTCGCCGATGAGCCTGCAAGTGTGACTGATACTCCGGACACTGCTGCTGCGCGCCCACTGCTCGGGCCCATCGACGCGGGATGGCTCTTTCTCATCGCCGGTCTGGCGCTGCTGTCCGCAGCGGTGCTGATTCCTGCCGAGCAGGACCTTGCCGATGCGCGCTGGCGACGCGATCTCGCCCTGGCGCACGAAACCAATCGCCTTGAACGACTCGAGCGATACCGCGCGTACCTGGACGCGCTCGAACGCAATGATGCCGAGGTGATCGAATCGCTCGCAGCTTCGCAGCTCAATCTGGTCCGTGCCGATGCCCAGCTTGTGGATGCTGCCACCCAGCCGGCCGCGTTCAACGCCTCCGTTTTTTCTCAGCTCGAGCCGGGAAACGTCACAGTCACCGCCCCCCCTGAGCATCGCTCGACCCTCGCCCGGCTGGTCACATCTCGCCGGACACGGCTTTGGGTCATCGGCTTTGCCGCGTTGTGCGTATTGATCGGCTCGCTGCCCCCGGCGATCGTCGGACGCCGTTCTCAATCGAGCGAGCCGTGAGCCCGGGTTCGATGCGCCAATCAACCTTTCGGCGTCGGCATCGACTCCGGCGTGCCCGCGAATACGACGCGGTGTACGCCGAGAGGCTCAAGAAGTACGAACATCCGCTCATCGTTCGCGTCCGGCCGACCGACCTTCCCGAGCCGCGGCTCGGGCTGGCCATCGGACGCCGGGTCGGCAACGCCGTGCGTCGAAACGCGGTCAAACGCCGGATTCGCGAGGCGTTTCGGCTGATCCGGGCGAATCTGCCAAAACCGCCCGATGGAGGCAACTACGATCTTGTGATCAGTGCACGCCGACACGAGGTGCTCAAGACACGCGACTATGCCGACCTGATCGCCCGTGCTCTGGAATCCATCCACCGCCAGATGTGTCGACGCGCACGACGGAATCGCCCTGATGGATCCTCTGACCCGTAATCACGCCCCCACGCGCCATCGGCCGGTCTCGCTGCTCGGTCGCGTGTGCTCATTCCCGTTCGTGGCCTTGATCTGGACCTACCGCTGCACGCTCTCGCCTTTTCTTGGAGGTCAGTGTCGATTTCACCCCACCTGCTCGCGATATGCGCTCGAGGCATACTGCGAGCACGGCCCAATCCTCGGCACGCGCCTGACCATCCGCCGTGTTCTGCGCTGTCATCCCTTGTCAAAGGGGGGCTATGACCCGGTGCCGGTGAATGAACCGCCCGACATGTCCACCACGTCCTCCGCTACACTCACCAGTCTTCAATGCTCAGGGCGTGATGATGCCGATGCTCAATCGGACGTTGCAGAGGGAGGGTGTGCCAGATGAGCCGACTGCCCGCAGCCGAACGCCGAGAGCAACTGCTCGATTGTGCTGCCAAACTCTTCGCCAAGCAGGGATATGCTCGCGCCACAACGGCGCAGCTGGCAAAGTCGGCCGGAGTCACCGAACCCATTATTTACAGGCACTTCAAGAGCAAACGCGATCTCTTCGTCGCCCTGATCGAACGCACCGGACGACAGACCCTCGAACAGTGGGAGCGCGATCTTCGCGGTGCGACCGATCCGGCCGATCGGCTCCGAAGGCTCATCGGCGATAACCCCATGGTCTCCGAGGAAGGTCGCGATGCCTACCGCGTCTTCCTCCAGGCGATTTCCGAAGTTGATGACGAGAAGATCCAGCAGGCCATCGCCAGGCACATCGGCTCCGTCCACGAGTTTCTCACCGCCGAGCTGGCCAAGGCGCAGCAGGCCCACAGGGTGACCACCAAGTACTCTGCCGAAATGCTCGGGTGGCTGATGATCAACATCGGCATGGGGTACGGCGTGCTCTCGGCAATGCGCATCCCCGGACACGGAAAGGACGCTTCAGGCGTCCACGTCCAGGATGTCCTGGCTCGCGTTCTGGTCGGACAGCGAGGCCAATCGGGATAAGCCTCCGCCGGTCCTTGCCCGGAAAAATCGTCCGGCCTCAAGGCTTGAGCAGCTCTCCACAATCCCTGCCACCGAGCACGTCCGGGCCGGCATCATCCATGCACGCCAACTCACCGTCTCCCACGTTCTTGGGGTGCTGTGCTGGTCAGAACCACGATCGTGCCGCGACCCGGTGTTGAGATTAGGGTTTTTGCATCATCTCGGCCGCACGCGCGCGAGCCGTCTGCGCGACCCGGGCGGATCGGAAACGCCGACGCGGCGCGTACGATGCAACTTCAGAACAGGGGGCGCATGATGCGATGGAAGGCGGCGTTGGCGGGTGCGGTGCTGGGCGGAATGATGATCGGCTGGCGCACCCCTCCTGCCGAGCATGAGGCTCGACAGGCTGAAGACGCGTGGATCCCGTTGTTCAACGGCAAGAACCTTGACGGGTGGAAGCTCAAGTTCGTCGGCTGCGAGCTGGGCAAAAACGAGCTGGACACCGTGCGCGTCGAAGACGGCGTCATGCGCATCGTGTACGACAACTACGAGCGATTCGAAGGCCGATTCGGGCACATCTTCTACGAAAAGCCATTTTCCGACTATCGCCTGCGCGTCGAGTATCGCTTCATTGGCGAGCAGGCGCCCGGTGGGCCAGGGTGGGCGTTTCGCAACTCCGGCGTGATGGTGCATAGCCAGTCGCCCGAATCGATGCGCAAGGATCAGCCGTTTCCGGTGTCGATCGAGGTGCAGCTTCTCGGAGGTGATGGCACGCACGAGCGGCACAACGCCAACCTGTGCACTCCCGGCACCAATGTCGTCTACAAGGGCAAGCTGCACACGCAACACTGCACCGACTCAACTTCAAAGACCTACCACGGCGATCAGTGGGTCACCGTCGAGATCGAAGTCCGCAATCACGAGCTGATCCGGCACATCATCGACGGCCAAACCGTGCTCGAATACACCCTGCCGCAGCTCGATCCCGATGACGCTGATGCCAGAAGGCTGATGCAGAGTCAGGACTTGATCCTTGACCAGGGCTACATCGCGTTGCAGGCCGAGAGCCATCCCATCGAGTTTCGACGCGTGGACATTCAGCCTCTTGACGATCACTGACCCGCCCGCTCAGAGCAGAGGGGCCAGGAGCTGGGTCGCGTTTTCGAGCAGCCGCCGGTGGGGCCCGCGCTTGCGGAACGGCTCTGCCACTTCGATCGACTGGTTCATGTAGGACTGTTGCAATGCGACCAGCTGTTCGGTGACGGCACGATCGTAGATGAACATGCTGGTTTCGAAGTTGACCCCGAAGCTGCGCCGATCGAGATTGGCAGAGCCAAACATGCAGACCTGTCGGTCGGCGGACATGGTCTTGGCGTGGAGCAATCCTCCGCGGAACAGAAGCAGGCGGATGTTCTCGTCGAGCAGGTCGTTGAAGTATGCGCGGCTGGCAAACTGGACCAACGGCGAATCGACACGCTCGGGGACGACGATCGTGACCCGGACGCCCCGGCGAGCAGCAGCAACCAGGGCTGCAAGCATCGATTCGCTGGGAATAAAATAAGGTGTGGTAATGATGAGTTCCGTCTCTGCCGAATAGACCATCGTCAGGAGCATGTCCTGCATGGCGCGCGGGGACTGGCCGGGCCCGGAGCTGACGACCTGAATCGCCACGTTTCCCGGGCGGTACGGGCCGATGTTGACGTCCTCGAACGGCACCTGGTCATCGCGCCCGTGTTCGAGCCACAGATCGTGCTGGATGATCAGTTCGAGCGCTTCGGCTGCCGGGCCTTCCACACGCGCCATCATGTCAATCCATGGCCCCTTGTTCGGTTTGAAATACTTTGGGTCCGCAAGATTGAGCGAGCCGCAATACCCGATCCGCCCATCAATGGCGATGATCTTCCGGTGGTTTCGCAGATCGATGCGCGCAAGCAATGAACGGAATCGGCCCACCGGCAGCGCGCTGGTGACCTCAACGCCCGCGGAGCGCAGCCTGCGGCACAGGCTCGAGCCGAAAAAGGACGAACTGCCGACCGCATCAAGAAGCACTCGGCACTCAACGCCCCGATCGGCAGCACGAATCAACGCCTCGGCGATTTCGTCCGATCGTCCGCCGGGGTGCCATATGTAAAAAAGCAGCAGACAGCGCCGGGCAGCATGGTCGATATCGTGCACCATCGCAGCAAAGGCATCCCCCGCGTCGGAATGAATCTGCACGGTGTTGCCGGTCAGCGTGGGCGAGCCGATGCCGCGCGATCCGTAGGCGTCGAGAACACGCGCCAGGTGATCGTCGTGATGAAGATGGGCTTCTGATTCCTGCCGGAGTTCCGCAAGGCGCTGGCGGTATGGTTCGCCGAGAATGCGCGCGCGCCGGACACGCCACCCGGCCAGCCAGAGTTCTCCAACAAGCAGATAGAGCAGGGCACCAACAAAGGGCACGACCACGATGATCGTCAGCCAGGCAAGAGACACGCCGGCAGGCCGACGTTTGATGATGATGCGAAATCCAAGCCCGACAATGATGCCCCAGTTGAGAACAAGGGCACCCAGGCCGAAGATGCCAGTCCAGTCGGTTTCCATCTGACACACCGTATCAAGAAGGGGAAATCGCGCCGATTTTGGTTCTGAGGCTTGCCCGGGGTGGTTTTTCGTGCCGACGATTGAGCATATGGAAAAAGGACCGGCCGACGCGAATCAGGGCGATCGGCTCCAGCGTGCCGTGCGCCTCGTGCGATCAACCGCCAGGCGGTATCCGCGCGCCCTGATCGGCTCGCTGATGGATCAGACCGAAGGACGCATCACCCAGCCAACCGGGCTGCTCGATCGAATCCGCACGTCCGACCCGGCCTTTGCATGGCTCGGACATGCGTCACTCATCTGCCATCTGGCGGGCGTGACGCTTGCCGTCGATCCGGTGCTCTCATCGCGGATCGGCGCGCGCGTGGGGGGGCGCACGCTGGGTTTGCCCCGGCTTGTGCCGGCACCTGCGACTCCCGCGTGCATCCGGGGCGTCGACCTGGTCCTGCTCACGCACGCGCATTTCGATCACCTGGACAAGCCCACGCTGCGCGCGATGGCAGACAGAGGCACGACGGTCATCACTCCGCCGGGGTGCGCGTCGCTTGTGCCCGATGAGTTCGGCGCCGTGCACACGCTCGGCGCCGGCCGATCACGCCCGGTCGGGCCGATCCGCGTGACCGCGGTCGAGCCGAGGCACTGGGGGGCGAGGATGTGGCTTGATCGGCATCGCCACGTCAACAGCTACATCGTGGAGGCAGACGGCCTGCGCGTGCTCTTCGCGGGCGATACGGCATACACGCATGTATTCTCAGAGCATGGCCCGTTCGACGTGGCAGCCTTCGGCATCGGTGCATACAACCCGTGGGTCCACATGCACGCAACGCCCGAGCAGGTGCTGACCATGTGCGATCAGGCCGAGGCTGCATGCATGGTGCCGATCCATCACTCGACGTTTGAACTGAGCGACGAGCCGACCGATGAGCCGATGCGTCGCCTTCTGGCTGCGGAACGCTCCAACTCGACGCGCGTTGTCGAGATGCCGCTGGGCGCGCTGCTTGACCCGACCGAAGCTGCGTCCCGCGCGTGAGGACTGGTGTGTGAGCCGGGTGTCTCGATCTTGATGGAAGGTCAATCACCGGCAGCCGCGGCGATGACCTGCCCGTTCTTGTCAAGCACTTCTTGAAACGCGCGCACCTGCAGCGGAGACAGATAGTTCTTCCAGTCCCCGGCCACGCCCTTGCGATGAAAACTGTGCGCGTCTTCCTCGCCCGGCCTGCGTCCGGTCACGCGCGCAAAATCGTGACGCTCGACAATGGCCTTGACGCGCTCATGGCTGACGCGCACTCCGTAGTGCTCGACAATGCGGGCAAAGTGAGCGCATGTGTCTTTGAGAAGTTCCTCGTATCGCACGATGAGCCCACGCTCCGGGTCGGCAGCGCGCTGCCACTCACGCTGCCACCAGGCGTACTCATCGAGGCGATGCTCGATGAAGTAGTCGATCACTTGCTCGACAGGCCTGCCCTTCACATCGTTGTGTCGATGGTGTCCGGGTGTGTTGAGCACGTAGAACGACCAGCTCACCGCGATATCACGAAGATCGCGCATCAGCACGACATAGGGGCGGTCAAGCGAATGCACGACGGCCACATTTGCCGCGCTCGGAGGCGTGTGCACCTTGGTCACGGTGTATCCGGGCGGCGGAGGGTCAAAATCGCAAAGACGCAAGTCGGCCTTGCCGAACTTGATGTTGGACGGAACCCACCGCACGTAGCCGGGCAAGTCGCACAGCATCTTCTCAAGCCACGTGCTGCCCGACTTCTGCTGCCCAATCACCAGCAGATTGCGACAGGGGTGCCGATAAATGCGTTGTGACAGCTCGCGCTGAAGACGACGCAGAGGCTTGCCGCGAAGCGCACGGGGCATGTATCGACGACGAAGCTGCCTGAAGGACATCGGCAAACGCTAGGCCAGCCCGCCCGCACGAGGGCGTGCCCCGGGGCATCCAGGGCTGCAAAAACACGCTCACAGGCTGCCGGATCACACTTCCCCACGCAAAGAGCTGACGTCGCGCGACCCCGTCACACGACGGCCCGTTTCAGCACGCCCGACTTCTCCGACGCGGCACCCTTCAGGGCCAGGCGGCAACGTGCCGTCATGCCGTGCGCTTTTCAATCTCAACCGCGATCGCGCTGCAAGAGGCGGGAATAAAGTCAGGCAATGTCCTTTGGACTCGGCCATGGCAGAACCCTTGATCCCGCAGTCGGGCTTGTCGGCATCTGCCCGTCTGAGCTGCCGCCACTACCCGATGACATTCTCACCAATCCGCAGTCGGGTCGTGTCGATCCGCGCAGGTGGTTCGAGCATCCCGACCGGCCCTTTGAGATCGAGATCGGCTCGGGCAAGGGCACATTTCTGATCCAGCAGGCGGCGTTGCAGCCCGAGGTCAACTTCCTCGGCATCGAATGGGCACACGAGTTCTATGCCTACGCAGCCGATCGTGTGCGCCGCCGTCGCCAGGCCGGGCAGTTGCAAAACGTGCGCATGTTGCACGGCGATGCGACCGAGTTCCTGCATTGGCGCTGTCCCGATGCAATCTGCCGCGTCGTGCACCTCTACTTCTCAGATCCCTGGCCGAAGAACCGACACCACAAAAAGCGGGTCATTCAGCATCGTTTCCTCGCAGACGTGTGGCGGGTGCTCGTCCCGGGGGGCGAACTGCGCGTCGTCACGGACCATGCCGGACTTTGGGCGTGGGATATGGCTCACTTCGAACAGTGGGCCGGAGCAGGCGACAACATCGGGCCAGGCCCGCAAGCAGCCAAACCAGGTTCCCTGCCAAACCCTTCGAGCCAGTCCGGCACGCTCGCCCGCCTGATAGATCAGGCATCCCTGAATCGAGCGAGAGGCTCGATCCCCACCATGCCCGAGCCGGTGCAAGCACAGCGCAAGTCCATGCCGGATGTGCCCTTCGAGCTGCTCGCGTTTGATCGTCCCGCATCGGCCGGTGCTGATGAAATCGTGGGCACCAACTTTGAGCGCAAGTTCCGTGAGGAAGGGCGCGATTTTTTCGCGTGTACGCTGCGCAAGCGTGTGTGACGCCACCCATGTCAAAAGCCCGCGCCGGCCCGGGCCGGCAGACACCGCGTTGGTTGAGCTGAAGAAGGAACGCTCAGACGCAAAGGGAGTGCCGGTGCGGGGCGTTCAAGCCCGGCGGGAGGTTCTTGTTGCGCCCGCCCACGGCGCGATCACGCGCCCGTGTCCATCGAGTCGGCCGAGCGCATCAAGCATGGGTCCGGGACTCATGGTGCCGATGACCAGCACCTCGGCCTGGTGCGGCGCGACGACCTCCACGCCAAGCTCGGCCAGGGCGCGTTCCACGACCCACGCGTTCTTGCCGCGCGCAACGATGGCTGCGGTGCCGAACGCCCGGTCCTCGTGCGCACGCCGGAGCGCCTCGCGCGCATGCCACAGCCCGGTGAAGCGATCGAAATGAGCGCGCGCAAGTGGACTTCGGTTCTGCGTGCGGACTGACCGGCGCGTCTCGAGCAGGCCCCGCGCATAGCCGTCAAGCGCACCTTCAAGTTCGGCAATGAGTCGGCAACGCCGGCGAACCTCGCGCAGCTGCACACGCCGATCGGCATCCGGCGCGTAGCGCTGCATCACCCAGGACCCATTGCGCACCAGGAGCGAAACGATGCGATTCATGTCGCGCCCGGTCGCGGACTTGTGATGATCGACGCGAAACTGCGGATCGAACAGCACGCGAAACCCCGCTGCGATGACCCGGGCTGACAAATCGTATTCCTCTGCGTAATACTCGAAGGAAGCGTCGTAGCCCCCGAGCGCCTCAAACAGATCGCGCCGAATGGCTGCGCCGCATCCGACAAACACTTCTGGAAGTCCGCCGTCCTCGCGCCGGTTCTGCGCCGGCAGATGGATATCTGCGCTGACCACACCGACATCGGCGGGCGCACGCTGCAGGCTCGACACAAACCGCCCGTCAACAGGGTGCGAATCATCGTCGAGCATGACCAGCCACTCCGAATCGGGGTGGGCCTTGCTCGCGCCGATATTGCGTGCTGCGGCACCGCGATTGCCATCAAGAATGACCATGCGTGTGCGCACGCCGTTGGCGAGCCTCTCGTCAAGCATGGGCACGAACGATGAGCCGTTGTCGACGACAATCACTTCGGCCGGTTCGTACTCGGAGTTGCGCGGGTCGTGCTCGGCCAGCCGTCCGATGCAGGCCAGCGTGCGGGCGAGCTCGTCCGGGCGATTGCGTGTTGGAACGATGTACGAGATCATGACGCATTGCGTGTGATTGGATCGCGGCGAACGTGCGCCACCACGTCGGGCTCGGAGGGTTGAAAGGCAATGCGCGCGCCAAGCACGCGCGAAAGCTCCTTGCGCAGGCTGGCCGGTTCGATGGGCACATTGCCCACACGTCGTCCATGCAGGGCCGATGCGACCGCACCGAGAAACGCCGCAGCAAGCAGCGAGCCCCCCGATGCCAGCGCCAGCGTGGCGGTGGTCAGGAGCACGTCATCGCAACCGAGTGCGTCGAGCGGGCTGCCTGTCATATCGGGGATGTGTTCGCCGTGCAGCCGGGTCTGCCAGCTCGAATCGTTGTCCTCGGGCAGACGGTTGAATGCGATGATTCCCTCCGCGTCGAGCGAAACAATCGCCGCTCGCGTGCCCGTTTCCTCAAGCAGCTCCCAGGTCACAGCCGGAAGCCCGTCGCCGAAGTTTCGATACGTCTCGCGCAGTTGCGGCTCAGACGGACAGAGCAGGTCCATCGCGTGCATCGAACGCAGGTTGGAACGCCGGTCGCGGGCGGCACCAGTGAGCACACCCACGTCCGGACGAATGGCACGACACAGCGCGTGCGTGATGGCGGGGCTGAACAGCCCCAGCCCGAAGTCGGCAATGATCGCCGCGTCCGCCCCTGCCGATTCACGAACCGTCGTCGTGACCGTGTCGATCAGCGCGTCGCGCTGGCCGGCATCAAGAACAATCGGCTCGACCAGATCCAGCTTGAGCATCTTGCTCGATCCGACGATCATGCGTTGTCGTTCTGCCAGACTTGTGCGCGCAGGCATCGTGCGCAGCTCGATCCCGCCCGATTCGAGCCGCCGGCGAACCGCGCCGGCAAGCTCGGATTCGGGCATCGCGGTAATGAGAACGGGCTTTGCTCCAAGGGCAGCCAGGTGCCGGGCGATGATCGCTGCGCCTCCGTCGAAATACTGGTGTCGGACGGGACGGAGCGTCATCATCGCCGCTTCGTCCGCAACCTCCGGGCGGTCGCAGAAGACGTATGTATCCTGGATGATCTCGCCGATGACGACCACACGGCGCCCGCGGAACGACTCGATCAGCGCTTGCAACTGACGGTGGTCAAGTTCCTCGTGACGCGCGAGCTGGCTGAGGCGCTTCTGGAATGGATCCGACGAGTGCTCCATCGCCTCGATCAGTGCCGTCGAGCTGAACACGACATCGCCCGAGCTGAAAACGACACGGCCGCCGTGGCGCTCCACCGTTTCGCGTTCGGCGGCAAAGCGCGGATCCCGGTTGAACTCGTACTCGCGCCCCTTGATGTAGACATCAGGGCGCGTTTCGTCGAGCAGCTCGGCTGCCGTCGGACGCGGCTCGATGTACACCCAGTCCACGCAATCAAGCTCGGCAAGATTCTCAGCCCGAAGCTCCTGGGGAATCAGCGGCCGGTGCGCGCCCTTGTCAATCGACGCGTCTCCGGTGATGGATACCAGCAGGATGTCCCCTTGCGACTTGGCAAAGCGCAGGTGGCGTATGTGGCCCGGGTGCACGATGTCAAAGCACCCGTGACATTGAACGACAGTCCGTCCGGCTTGCCGGGCAGCCTTGCGGCGGGCCAGCAGCTCCTGGTGCGTCACGATCTTGCCGCTTCCTGGCATCGTCATGGATGCGTTATCGACGAGCCGGCGTGCGCGCATGGAAAGTCAGCATCAATGCACGCGCGTTGGTCGACCCGGCCGCACGAGATGCCGATTCTGCATGTGCAGACAACCAAGCGGTCGATGAACCCGGCCATGACGCAGGCGGCAACGGGCCAACGAATCACACGCGCACAGATCCTGCACCTCGGGCGTACGCAGAAGGGCTGGGCGTTCCTTCCGCTGGCGGCGCAAGCATTGCGCGTCGCGCCGGATGACGATGAAGTCAGACTGCTCGCGGCGCAAACATTGCGCACGCTGGGTCTGGCGGCGCTGAGTCGACTGGTGGCTCAAAGAATCCGGCCTGGTCCGCTCGGCGACCAGCGCGACCGGCTCCTGGCCACACTCGATCGTCAGGGAATGATGGACCTTGATGTGCTCATCGCCCGGGCGCGGGCCAACCTGGATCACCTGCCCGGGGTGGATACTGCAGCTGCCATCGATGCCTGGGTCGCCCAGGGCACCGATTACTACCAGGCGCGCGATGGCAATGTCGTGCGCGTGCCGCGCGACGGGCACGACCTGCCGCAGTGGGAGTGGCTGGGGGATGTGCGCAGCGCCGCAGTCGAGTTCTGCCGCGCACATCTTGCCGGAGCAGCCAGCCAGCCGATCGGACCGATCACCATCGAGGGGGTCAGTCCGCCGTGGCTGCTGCTTGCGATTCATCAGGCAACGCCGGCACTTTCCGACGGATATCGACCGCTTCTTCAGATCGTGCAGCGTGACGCGGCCGAGTTTGCCGAAGGGATGGCCCTTGCCGACGTGCGCGAAGTGTTCTCGCGCTCGGTCGTGTTTGCCGGGCCCGAGGCCTTGGCGCGCTTCACGGAGCACGTTCGCGAACGGTTCGACTATCAGGCAGTCGGCCCGGTGATCCCAGCCTCGACGCTGCGCAGGCAAGTTGAACCGGCGCTTCTCTCCACAGTTCGCGCACTTGCCGATGAGCAAAGAGCCGAGAGTGTGCAGCTCCGCGGCAAACTGCTCGATCGAGACCGCACGCGCAACAGCGCGTGGTGGAAAGCCCGCTATGCCGAAAAGCGCCCCAGGCGTGTCCTGATACCCACGTGCCGATTCTCAACGTACATCAGGCACGCAAGCGAAGACCTGGCCGAGGCCTTCCGCGTGCAAGGCTGGGAAGCGCGCGTGCTGATCGAGCCCGACGACCACACGAGGTTCTCGACACTCGCCTACGACCGCGCCCAGCTTGAGTTCGACCCGGACCTGATCGTGCTGATCAACTACCCGCGGGCTTCGCGCGCCGAAGCGTTTGCGGCGCAAACTCCGTTCGTGTGCTGGGTGCAGGATGCGATGCCGCATCTCTTTGATGAGCGGGTCGGCCGTGCGCACGGCGCACGCGACTTTATCGTGGGCCATGTCTACCCGAAGCTCTTTCGGGAGTTCGGCTATCCGGTGGCGCGTGCGATGAGTGTGCCCGTCGTCGCCAGCCAGCGCAAGTTTCACGCGGGCGCAGCAAACCCCCAGCTTCTGTCAAGATTCGCCTGTGAAGTGGCATACGTCAGTCATCATTCGGAAACGCCGACGCAGATGCACGAACGCTTGTGCCGCGAGGTGGGCGATCCACACATCGTGCGCGTCCTCGAAGAAATGCGCGCGCTCATCCACGAGCGCTACGCGATGATTCAGACAGGCATCCCCCATGGGGCAGCCAAGAGCATCCCCGACGATGCGTGGGCACGTGCCTGCGGGCACGCACCCACTCCCCGCGTGCTCGCTCAGCTGCGCGAGCAGTACCTCATCCCCATGCTCGAACGCATGCTCCGGCACGAAATGCTGGAATGGGCTGCCGATGTGTGTGAGCGGCGAGGATGGCAGCTGCGCATCTTCGGGCGCGGGTGGGAATCGCACGAACGATTCAAGGACCACGCGGGAGGCGAGCTGGAGCATGGTGAGCAGTTGCGAGCCGCCTACCAGGCTGCACGGGTCCACCTGCACGCGTCGATGTGTACGCTGGTGCACCAGCGCGTGATGGAATGCGCGTTGTCGGGCGGACTGCCGCTGTGCCGGCTCGTTCAGCCAAACCTGGGCGCATCGCGCCAGCGCGCGATTGCCGAGCTGGTCTGCACCGCGGAGCCCGACCGCGTGCAGTCTGATGGCACGCTTGTCTTTCGGACCGATGCGCACGAGCCGCTGCGACGGCTGCGAACCACGTTTGCGCGTGCGGGCTTCGAGCTCCCCGACGAGTTCGCGGTGCGTCCGCGCACCGCGGAGAACATGAAGCGATTCCGGGTCGCCTTTGATGGAGAGACGGCTGAGGGGCTGCTGGGTGATCCCGCCGAGGCGATGTTCCGTGACCGGCTCTCCATGGAGCGGTTGATCGAACGTGCTGTCAGCGATGACGTCTGGCGCAACGCTCGCACGCAGCAGATCGCCGATCATGTGCGCACACACCTCACACATGATGCGCTGGTCAAGCGCCTGGTGACGCTGGTCGAGGCACATCTGTGAACTTCAGCCCGAAGTCGGCCGGCGTTCGCCGAGCACGCTCGAGGCGTGCGTTTGTACCTCAGCACATCGGCCGAACGAAAGTGCGCTGCGAATGCACTCCATCGCCTCATCGACCGAATCTGTGAGCGTAAACAGGTCCAAATCTTCGGGACTGATGGTTGCTTCTGCGATGAGCTTGTCGCGGAGAAAGTCGAACATGGGCGTCCAGAAATCGACGCCCATGAGGATGATGGGAAACTCCCGGACCTTGCGCGTCTGGACGAGCACTGCCGTTTCGAAGACTTCATCGAGCGTTCCGAAGCCGCCCGGCATGACGACGAATGCGTCCGAATACTTGACGAGCATGACCTTGCGCACGAAGAAGTAGTGGAACTGGACGAACTTGTCTAGGTAGGCGTTGGGCTCCTGTTCCATGGGAAGCTCGATGTTGCATCCCAGGCTGACCCCTCCTCCTTCCCGGGCGCCGCGGTTGGCAGCCTCCATGATTCCGGGCCCGCCCCCGGTCATGATCGCGACCCCTTCATCGGCGACGGCACGCCCGAGCTGGCGGGCGAGCTTGTAGTAACGGTGATTCTCGTCGAATCGCGCCGAGCCGAAGACCGTCACGCACGGACCTGTGAAATGAAGCTGTCGAAAGCCGTGAATGAACTCGCGAAAGATGCGCAACGCGCGAAAGAGCTCTTCGCGCCTGAGTTTCGGCCCTTCGAGCAAGCGCGCTTCGTCGTCTCGCGGATATCGTCCTGAAGGACGCGAGATGGGAGTCTTTCCGTCGTTTGAACGCGATGTCACAACTGTCTCCGTCGAATCTTGATTCTAGCCGGCTGTGCTAGACTGGAATCATGCCCACAGTTGATGACTGGATCGTGCGCGGCAGCGAAGCGCTCGAGCTGTTCGGAAACTCCCACACGCCCGACGGCCAGGCACGCGCTTGCGCCCTGCTCTTGCACGGGTACTTCGGATACAAGGACTACGGATTCATCCCCGTCCTGGCCGAACGGCTGTGCGAACGGGGAGTGATCGTGCACCGCTTCAACTTCGCTCACTCGGGCATGACCAACGTCATCGAACGATTCGAACGGCCCGATCTGTTCAAGCGCCAGACGTGGAACGCACAGGTCTATGACACCCTCTGTGTCTTGAACGCTGTACGCCAAAACCGTCTGCCGGGCGCAGAGAAACCAATCCTTCTTATCGGTCATTCCCGCGGCGGCGTCACAGCCATCCTCACCGCAGGTCGCCACGCCCAGTCGGTCAAACTCGCAGGTGTGGTCACTCTCGCAGCCCCCTCGGCATGCTCGTCGCTTCCCGAACAGGTCGCACGCCAATGGCTCCAGACCGGCTCGCTCGATGTGACCAGCAATCGCACCGGCCAGACCATGCCCATCTCCAGCACCTGGCTTGAAGAGCAGATCGCAGACCCCGAAGGGCACGATGTGCTCGGCCAGGCCGCCCGCATCGCTTGCCCACTCCTCTGCGTCCACGGCCAGGACGATGTCAGCGTGCCGCCCAGTCATGCCGAACGCATCGTCGCCGCAGCAGCCCCGCGCGCCCGACTCGCGCTCATCGACGGCGCAAACCATGTCTTCAACATGCCAAACCCCCCTGATCCGGCGGCCGGTGACAGCGATTCGTTCGTCGCCATGACCCGCGTCGTAGCCGGTTTGATCGACGCCTGCGTCGATCATCGCGCATGAAAGTTAGCGGTACGCAACCGGGACGCGGTGCGATAGTCTTCTTCAAGCAGCAGAACCTGCGCATCGGGCGGGGCTGCAAGAGCGATGCGACGGATCAAGCTTCATCCTGGCGTGGTCGGGCTTTGCCTTCTTGCAGGCTTGGCATGTGCTCAGCACAGCGGGCACGTGGAACCGATCGAGTTTTCGTTTGATGACTTGTACAGACAATCGGCCCCCTCGTGGTGGACCGGCTTTGACGACCCGCCCCCGGCTTCGGCCGAAAGAGGCGATTCGCAAGCCGGGCACACCATTGTCCTCGGCGGATACGGAATGCTCGGGCAAGCCGACCGTCGCGCCGATGCAGACCTCTTTGAACAGTCCGCAAGCCTCCTTGAACAGCTTGGCTTGAGCGTCGGGCGCACGACCGCGTTGCGTGATGGTGGCATCGACGGGACATCCGCATCCATACGGCGCGATGCGCTGGCGGGGTTTGCCGAGCAATCTGGCGAGTTCGATTTGTACGACATCTCGATTCCGGTCGGGACTCTCGGTTCACGCGAGTTGGGCCTGACCTTCCTGACCGGCTTTCGAGCCATCCGGGCCGATGTCTCGCGCGTGAGCGTGTCTCGCGATCGCTCGGGCAACACGATCACCACGCTGCGCGAGGGCATGGGTGTCGTCGCCGTGCCCGTCGTCGGCACCGGCGTGCACTGGAACCCCAATGACGCCCTCCAGATTACCGGCGGGGCATCAACACACACCATCTCAGACGCGACCTACTTCGATCTGCGCGCGCAGGCAGAGATTCGACTTCGACACAATGTGGGGTTGACGGCCGGCTACGAGTTCGTGCACTCGGCCATGCAAGTGCGAGATGTCGATGCCGAGCTGACCGAAGCCGGTCTGTTTGCCAGAATCCAGATCAAGTTCTGACCCACGCCTGCCGGCACGTTCCCCGACGGATTGGAGACTGCTTCCGGGCTTTGAATATTGATTCGAGCCCTGCGGCCCGGAATACTCGCTCGTGGCCGAAACTCCCACCATGTTGAAGTTGCCCGGCGTCTCGCCGGACCAGGCAGTACAGGCAGCTCGCGAGGCACTGGAACAAGGCAAGCTCATCGTTGCCCCCACAGACACCGTCTACGGGATCGCCGGTCGCGCCGACGACCCCGACGCAGTCGCAGCGCTGCGCCAACTGGCCGGATCCGCCAGCGGACACCTCACCTGGCACGCTCCGTCGCGCCAACAGGCTCTCGAAGGTCTGACGCTCAAAGGCCCTGCCCATCAACGACTCCTGAATCGCTTCCTGCCCGGCCCGGTGCGGTTTGTCATTGAGCAATCCGAAGACACGCTCGCCGCCCTGTGCAGTCGGCTGGGCGTCCGGCGCAGCGTCATCGACGACGGAGCAGCCCTGCGCCTCCGCGTCCCGGCCGATCCGATTATCACAGCCATCCTCAAACGCACCGCCCATCCGGTCGTGATGATCCGCGCCTCCGCAGCCGGCTTCGGCGCCGGGCCCGGAGGTCGCGACGATCAACGCGTGGGAGATGTGACCGACCCGCGCGTCGGGTGTGTCATTGACACCGGCCCCACGACTCTCGGGAAGCCCGCCTCCACCGTCCGTCTCAAGCGCGACGGCGGCTTTGAGCTTGTCGATCAGGGCGCGGTCAGCTCGGAAGAGATCATGGCTGCCGTCGAACGTGTCATCTTGTTCGTCTGCACCGGCAACACCTGCCGAAGCCCCATGGCCGAGGGAATCGCAAAATCCATGCTCGGTCCGGAAGATCTGACCACCGTCATCTCGGCCGGTGTGGCAAGCGTCGACGGCATGCCCATCTCGCAGGAGGCGATCGATGCCCTCAAGCCCGACGGCATCGATATCTCCTCCTGTCGCACACGCCAGTTGACCCCTTCGCTCATCAAGCGAGCAGCAGCCATCTACGTCATGACCGACTCGCATCTGCAGCGTGTCCTCGAGCTTGAGCCTTCGGCCCGCGACCGCGTGCACAAGCTCGACCCCGCCGGCGACATCCCCGATCCCGTCGGCATGCCCCTCGAAGCGTACAGGCAGACCGCATCAAAAATGCGCGAGCTGATCGCGCAACGGCTCAAGGAGCTCAAGGAATGAGAATCGTCCTCGGATCAGACCATCGCGGCTACAAGCAGACGGCTCACCTCGCCGAGCTGCTCAGAGCGCAAGGACATGAAACCACCATCCTGGGCGCATGCTCCGATGAGCCCTGCGACTATCCCGAGTCGGCATGGAAAGTCGGCCAGGCCATCCGCGCAGG
>RFGK01000274.1 GCA_003697045.1 Planctomycetota bacterium | reverse complement strand
GGCCTGGTGCGCCCCCTGAAGGATTGCTGTTGCCTACGCTCTGTGCGGTCAAGCCCCGGCCAAGGCCGAGGAGTCACATGTTTGAACGCATCAGCGAGGGCTTTCACGGCGTGTTCCGAAAGCTCTCCGGACAAGGCACGATCTCCGAATCCAATGTGCGCGACGCCATGGCGGAGGTGCGCACGGCATTGCTCGAAGCCGACGTCAATCATGCCGTCGTCGAACGTTTCTGTGCGCAAGTTCTGGAAGATGCGCTGGGTCAGGAGGTCACCAAGAGCCTCAAACCCGGGCAGGAGATGATCGGCATCGTGCATCGACGCCTGGTCGATCTGCTCGGGGGCGACACCGCACCGCCGGGCATCATGCAGGTCAGCCCGGGGCCGACCGTCGTGATGATGTGCGGGCTTCAGGGATCGGGCAAGACAACCACCTGCGGCAAGCTCGCGGCATACCTGAAAAAGCGGGGTCGTTCGGTGATGGTGGCTGCAGCCGACTTGCAGAGACCGGCCGCGGTCGAACAGCTCGAAACCGTCGTCCGACAAGTGCGCGACGAGATGCCCGGATCAAGTCATGTGACCTTCTACAGCGAACCAGACAAGTGCGCAGAATACGGCAAGGCCGTCGGCGTGGCAGTCAATGTATGCCGAAATGCGCTTCAGCAAGCACGCGCTCAGGGCGTTGATGTATTGATCCTTGATACGGCCGGGCGTCTGCACGTCAACGACGAGCTGATGAACGAGCTGCACGGCATTCAACGTGCGGTCAACCCCCATCACGTTTTCCTCGTCGTCGATGCGATGACCGGACAGGACGCTGTCAACAGCGCCAAGGCGTTTCATGATCGCCTCGAGGTGGACGGGATCATCTTGACCAAGTTCGACTCGGACACGCGCGGCGGCGCAGCGCTGTCCGTCAAGGAGGTTACAGGCGCCGTCATCCGATTCATCGGCGTTGGAGAAAAACTCGACGCGCTTGAGGAGTTTCACGCCGAGCGCATGGCCGGCCGCGTGCTCGGCATGGGTGACGTGGTCAGCCTGGTCGAAAAGGCCCAGCAGGAAGTCAGCGAAGAAGAGGCAGCCGCGCTCGAAGCCAAGATGGCCAAGGGCGAGATGACCATGGAAGACTTCCTCAAGCAGCTTCGTACCCTTCGCCGCATGGGCCCGATGAAACAGATCCTCGGGCTGCTTCCGGGTCTCGGGCCGATGCTCAAGGATGCGGAGATTGACGAAAACCAACTCGATCGCACCGAAGCGATGATCCAGTCCATGACGCTGGAGGAACGCAGGAAGCCTCGCATGATCAATCCGTCGCGTCGTCGGCGCGTTGCAGCGGGCAGCGGGACCGATCCGGGCGAAGTGGGCGCTCTGGTCAAACAGTTCGACGCGATCAGCAAGCTGACCAAACAGATGGCCGGCATGAATGCGCGAGCCAAGGTCGATGCGGTCAAGCAAATGCAGCGTTCCGGCGCGATGGCAGGCATGATGCCCGCTGTTCCCGGGCTGGGCGGCAAGGGGTCGACCCGCACCCGCTCGCCAAAAATCAAACGCCGCAAACGCAGGAGCCGATGACTTCCACGCTCGCGGCTCCGCAGCACGACCCACCCGAATAAGCGCCGCGTAAGCGCATCGCGATCAGGTCGATGGATTGAGCATTTCCGCGAGTTGATCGGCTGCGGCCGCGGCATCTTCGAGTGCAGCAACTGATTCAAAGAATGCACCATCGGCTGCGGCGGACCACGAACGATTGATCTTGCGTTCCATCGCGGCAAAGGCATCCATGACCGATGCGAATCCTCCCACGCCACGCCGTGCGATCAGGATGGGTCGCGTCTCGGCAAACTTGGGCACGAGCTCGGCCTGCACTTCGCCCAACGCGCGCACGATCGCGTGCATCTTCTCGTGATCACTGGACATTCCGCCGAGGGAGCCGCGCAGATCGGCAATCGCCCCGCGAATCTGCCCGCATACTTCCTCGGGAGTCTCTCTCGGCGCGTCAGAAAGTTGCGCATCATCGACCTCGCGCTTGGCCGCTCCACGAAGCAGCATGCCGCCCGCGATCAATCCGACCGCCGAAGCCAGGAAGATCGACTTGCCCGTCCAGTTTGCCAGCATCTTCAAATGTCCGCCGCTGACGTGCTTGACGATGACGCGCTTGACGCCTGCATCGCGCAGCCTGGCAAGTGTCTGGGGATTCAGTTCTTCATCGGCTGCGGCAATCTCGTTGCCGTCGACCGTGTTGATGCTCCGCAAGAGCCGGGCGTATTGCACCGGTTCACCCGCGGGTTCGGCGATGATGAATCGATCATCGGCCGACGGGTCGGCACCGACCTCCCACGCATAGAACGAAGACGCAGCCATCAGACCGGATGCAACACAAATCCAGACAAGGAGATTGCCGATCAGTTTCATCGCAGCGTCTCCCTTTCAACTCGTGGACAGGACGAAGATGTTGATGAGCAAAGCCAGGATTGACTCTCCGACGATCAATCCGGCTGCAAACGGAACCCCCCATTCCTCGCAGAAGCGCCTTCCCTTGAATGCACCGAGCAGAATGTTGACCACGCACCCGATGCCATAGGTCGAAATGTAGATAAACGGCAGGTACATGCTCAAACCGACGAGCACGCCAAGCCCGGCAAACGACCCGAGACCCAGCAACATGCCCAGCGCCGCCCCGATGCCGTACAGCGCGTAGGGCATTTGTCCACCCTGCACGCCGGTAATGACTGCCTGAAGCGCCTGTGCCTGCGGCGCGGTGGTCGGCGTGCCAGGACCAAGGGCAACTCCGGTCTGACGCAAGTTGACCTGTGCAATGAGCAAGACGGTGAACATGCACACGATCGGCCCGATCCACACGACGCAAAGCTCGGTGATCTGCTGGCGTCTCGGCTGTGCGCCGACCAGGTAGCCGGTCTTCAGGTCGGCCATCATGTCTGCCGCAAGCGTGATGGCAACGCACAGCGCCGCCCCGAGCAGCACGGCCCCCACAACCGCGCCGGTGCCCGCCATCATCAGCACCAGCACAACCGTCAACAACGCCATTCCCGAAATCGGTGACCAGTCGGTCATGCCCGTACACTGCGCGATGATCAGCCCCGTAAACCAGATCCAGATGCACCCCACCACCGCGATGATCAGCGCACGAAGGTGCGGGTTCAGCGACGCCAGCCAGCCTCGTTTGGCATTGTGCGATTCAAGCACCGCCTGCTTTTGGGCATCATCCCACTCGTTGTTCCAGGTATCGCGTGCAGCCTGATCGGCAAAGCGAATCAAATACCCCTCATACTGCACCGGCTCGGCTTCGCAGCTGACCTCCAGTCCAGTGACCGGACACAGCCCCCCGTCGTTGAGAGGCTTGCTTCCCACAAAGTCAGCTGCGAGATACAACAACGCAATCGCACCGACAATCGCCACGCCAAGGGGCGCCAGGCTCAGCTCATCGCGCCCCCCGATCTTGGCTGAACCAATGGACTTGAGCGCAGCAGCAATCGCCGGTGCCGCGGCGATCACTCCCATCAGCGCTCCGCCCAGCAGCATGCCGATGCCCAGCGGACGGTTGAACAAGCCAAAGGCCAGCCCGGGCGCCTGATGATCCAGCGTCCCCGGCGGCAGATAGCCCGCCGAATACACAAACGGGTTGATGACAAAGTACGCGAGAATGCCTCCCGCCAGAACCATCAACCCCGGACGCCCCGTGATGAATCCCGCTCCGAGCGCAAAGGGCGCGATGGCAAAGACAAGTTGCAACTGGCCCGGCAGCCCGATCACACGCCCCACGTCGATGTGGTCATCAGTCACCACCAGATCCGGCCGATTGTTTCCGTCACGATCGACCGCTGGATCGAGGCGGTCGCTGTTCTTCTGGTACGTGCGGCGAAGCCGAAGCTGAAGATCGGCGTAGCCCCACATGGGATCGACCGCCCATCCCGCGTTCTTGTCGATCAGATCCGTCCAAGGCCGGCCCTCGCTGGCGATCGCATGCACTGCCAGCATCATTTCGTCGGAATACTGCGATCCGGGGGCCTCGGCCAGCTCCGATTCGAGCGATTCGATCTCCGACTTGATGGCGGCAATCTGTTCACGAACCCCCGGCTCCACCGGACAGACCGCCAGCGAATCAACCTTCTCCTTGAGCTGCTTCTTCTTCTCCCGCATGTCGGAGAGCAGCTTGCCGCGCGCGAGGATCTCGGGAGGCGCAGCCTGGCTGCGCACCCAGCCGGCGGCGTCGCGCGTCACCTGCGCCTCGTGTTCGCTCAATCGCTCCTGGAAGACCAGACGATCAAGCGCATCCATCTTCAACACATCGGCAGCCTGTTCGTCGCCCCCCTCGCGCAAGGCGTCGTCGACTGCGATCAGCTCGGCCATCGAGCGTTGCGCCGTGTGCTCGATGGATTCGATCGGCACCGCCCTCTCGATCGCAGGAAGTCCCGCAGGAAGATAAATCAGTGCCCCGGCAGCAATGCCGGCGAGCAGAACGATCGTCTTCTTCACGCCGGCGCCCGGACTCTTGAGAATCGTGGCCACACCCGTCGCGCTTGGAAACCGAAGCCGTTCAATATCGATCATCTGCTTGCGAAGCGGAATGATGAACGCGGTGCCCAGCATCGCACCGGCCACGCACGCAAGCGTGATGAGCCAGAAGTCCAGCGTCTTCCAATCGAGGTTGTACCCGATGAGAAAGAGCACTGGGACGGTGAAGATCACACCCGAGTTCGAGGTGTTGACCGCCGACGCCACGGTCTGGGCAATATTCGTCTCAAGAATCGACCCGCGACGCAGCAGCCCACGAAGCACCCCGAATCCGAGCACCGCCGCGATGGCCGAGCCCCCGATCGTGAATCCGATCTTGAGTCCGGCGTAGGTGATCGCAGCATTCATGATCAGCCCGACCGTGATGCCGAAAACCAGGGCGGCCACCGTCACCTCGCGGTATGAGCCCTGCTCGGGTGCCGAAGACATCTCGCTGGGTGCGGCCGGTTCGTCGGTGTAGTCGCTCATGCGCGTCTCTCCATCGTCAAGCGATGCCGGGATCGCAGTGCCTCACAGGGTAGCGTCCGTCCACGCGGGCGCCCAATCCCGCCGCACGTTTCCTTCGGCTGCGTTTACAAAACAAAACAAGGCGGCTCGAATCCGGCCGCCCGGCACGAAGCCAACCTGGCAGTCTGCGTCAGATATTCGTCAACTTGCGGCCGATGCGGCGTCGCCGGTTGATGATCTTCCGTCCGCTCTTGGTGCGCATGCGTGCGCGAAAACCGCTCTTGCGAACCTTCTTGATCTTGCTGAGTCGTCGTGGATAGTGCATCGCTGGGCCTCCCGTCCCTTGGGGCCCGAACCTTATCCCCTCCAAAGCCTCGCTTCCACACTGAATCCGCTTGCCTCAACACCCGATGATCTGCAATGATGCCATCCCGACCTGTCGGGATTGGCTGGCCGCGACCGCTCGTCACTCGTCGTACCCCCTTCGGGTGCCGAGCGCTCGCGTCCATCACCTGGAGTGCCGGGTCCTTATGACCCAAACAGAACCCTTCTCATGGTTGGGTTCGGAGCGTGACTGGTATGGACGAATCCGTGCTCGAACGTGCAGAAGAGATTCTCGGCCACCGATTTCAGGATCGATCCGTCCTGGAACTGGCATTGACCCACGCCTCCGTCTCCGAGTCGAGGCTGAGCTCGAACGAGCGGCTGGAGTTTCTTGGAGACGCCATTCTCGGGCAGGTCGTGTGCGAGATGATCTTCCATCGCTTTCCTCGCATGCTCGAGGGGGAGATGACCAAGATCAAGTCGTCGGTGGTTTCGCGACGGACCTGCGCTCGCCTTGCCCGACGCCTCGGCCTCGACAAGCTGCTGGACATGGGCAAAGGCATGCAGATGCACCCCGAGCTGCCGCCGTCGCTCGCCGCTGCCGTTTTTGAAGCCGTCATTGCCGCATTGCATATCGACGGCGGACCGCACGCCTCTCGCAGGTTCATCGAATCAATCATCGAGCCCGTGATCGAGCAAGCAGCGCAGTCGGGACACCAGCAGAACTTCAAGTCCGTCCTGCAACAGCACGCCCAGCAGGTCTTGGGGGTGACCCCCTCCTACCGCGTGCTCGATGAGAAAGGCCCGGACCACGCCAAGGCATTCAAAGTGGCTGTGGAATTGGACGGGCTGCTATTCCCCTCGGCGTGGGGACAGTCGAAAAAGCAGGCCGAGCAGGAAGCCGCTCTGAACGCCCTGACAGAACTGGGAGTCATCCAGCCCAACGACGACGGCGAGTACATGGTCGTCCGCAAAGAATCCGACAGTTGACACCGGCTCCAACTTTCCACCATGGACGGCGGAGTCCTAATTTTTCTCC
>RFGK01000273.1 GCA_003697045.1 Planctomycetota bacterium | reverse complement strand
TCCGATCCCCCGATCGAGTACCGCAGCGGCCCGCTGCCCGCCTATGCCGTGCAGCTCGATCACCCGAAAAGACCACACATCTACATCGACGCACGCTCCGGGCAAATCACCGCCAGGCGCAACCGCCCATGGCGCATCTTCGATTTCTTCTGGATGCTGCACACCATGGACTACGCCGGGCGCGACGACTTCAACCACCCTTTGCTGACCGGCTTCAGCGTGCTGGCGATCGCCTCGGCCGGGTCCGGCCTTGCGCTCTGGGGCTGGCGCGCGATGCCACGCCGACGCAGCACCCGATGATCCCTTGCCGCCCGAGCCGCCTCGACCGCGCTGCCCGTTGCGCCTGCCCCGAAAGAATGCCTCAGATCACATGCGAATGGGCGCAAACTCCGGACGGTATTCACGCCGGACGATGGTCCGCGTGGCCTCGGAATGATTGACAAACGCAAGCCCCCTGCGATCCCACTCGAGCACCTGTCCGGGATACTTGGCTGCCTTGACCGCAAGCAGCCCCGGCTCCGTGCAGCGAAGCCCAATCTCAAACGGGCACCAGCGGTGCGGCGTGTCCTTGCCCAGCGCCTTGTCCACCCACGCATGCCAGTGATTGAACCGCTCATACTCCGGCAGACCCGGCCAGGCCATCCCGTCGGTCTTCTGCTTCTCACGCCAGATCTCCAACGGGCCCTCCGGCGCAAGCACCAGCGTGCCCCCCTCACACACCACCACCGTCACAATCCCGCTCGGCCAGTCCCCTTCACCGATACCCAGATGACCCCGATCCGGCTTGAGGTTCGTGTCATAGAAGTAGAAATTGCACGTCGTGTTGGCAAACCGCTCGCTGTCCACCGCATACGTCAGCGTCGAAATCACCCGGTCGGCATGAAAATGCCTCAGGTCGCGCGAGGGTGTGCGCGAACACACGCGAACGGGGTGTTCAAGCTCGGGAAAGGCGTAAAACAGCACATCGGTCAGGTGCACAACCCAGTCGGCAATCTGTCCGCCCCCATAGTTCCACCAGCTCCGCCATTGTCGCTGGACCATCTGCGGCCGGCACGGCTCATACTGCGCACCGCACAGCCACAAGTCGTAATCAAAACCGCTGGGCGGGTCGATCGGATCTCGCAAGACCCCATCGGCAAAGTAGTGTCCGCCCGCCAGTGCACCACCCCCAAAGGCGATGTGCACCTCGATCACTTTGCCCAAGCCGCCGCTCTTGAGAATATCAACTGCCGCACGGCGAGCCGCATGAGCGATCCGCTGGGCACCGACCTGCGTGACCAGATCCGGGCGGGCGCGAATGGCGCGCTCGAGAATCTCAAGTTCTTCGAGCTGCTGAACAAGCGGCTTTTGCCCGTACACATGCTTTCCCGCCGCCAACGCCGCGGTCATGATGCTCGCGTGCGAATGGTCCGGCGTGGCCACGATCACCGCATCAAACTTGTCGGCATACTTGTCAAACGCCTCCCGATAGTCCGCACACGTAAATGCGCCCGGATGCGCTTCTGCCGCCTTGGCAAGCGCATTGGAATCCACATCGCACAGACCGACGATCTCCGCTTCGGGGTGTCGATTGATCTGGTCGCGGTCGGCCCCTCCGATCGTCCCGATCACGCCGATCGAGAGCACCCGCAAAGTCGTATCCCGCCGCCGTCTTCCAAAGCTCGCAGGCCCAACGGCTGCAAGCCCCGCCGCGGCCGTCGTCGATTGAATGAAGCGCCGACGCGTAATGTCCTGATGCTGCATGACGATTCCTCTCCGTTCGCTTTGACGCCGGCGATGGGCTCGTTTCCAAACGCCCGGCACCCGCAGCATAAACGATCGACGGCGCCGGTGCGATCGCAAACGCGGCACCAATGAGCGTCCCAGCCGATCATTCCCCGCCTTGTTCGATGCCCGACAGGCGCACACAACGCGCGACCAAGTCTCAGCCGATACGCTTGACTTGCAACCCCGGCCCTAGTGCGTCAGCTCTTCGAGCAGCCACGCGTGCGAGCGCGCGCCCATCCGCCAGCAGTCCAGCTCGAACTTCTCATTGGGCGAGTGCACCCGGTCGTCCTCCAGACCATACCCCATGAAAATCGTCTCGAGCCCGAGCTTCTGCTTGAGCAGGCCGGCAACCGGGATCGACCCACCAGACTTGATCATCGCAGGCCCAACGCCGCAGGCCTTTTCGATGGCGCGCCGTGCCACGGCAAGTGGCTCCGAATCCGTTGCCACCGTCGCCGGATGCCCCCCACCATGATCGACCAACTCCCATCGACACCCGGGCGGCCTGTGCGCATTGAGCCACGCAAAAAACAACTCCGTAATCTCGCGCGGATCCTGATCCGCAACAAGCCGAAAGCTGACCTTGGCCGATGCGTGGGAGGGAATCACCGTCTTGGCGCCTTTGCCCGTATATCCGCCCACGATGCCGTTGATCTCGGCCGTCGGACGTGCCCACTCACGCTCGAGAAACGAGTAGTTCTTCTCGCCCACCGAAGCCTCCGGGCCCAGACCGACGCCCCGAAGCGCCGCAACCTCATCAACTCCCAGATCGGCCAATTGCTCACGCTCACTCTGCTCGATCGGACGAACGCTGTCATAAAAGTGCGGGATGGTCACCCGTCGATCATCATCCCAGAGCTTCGCGAGCACTTTGACCAACTCATTGATCGGATTGGGCACCTTCCCGCCCCACATCCCCGAGTGCAGGTCCTGGTTCGGGCCGTGCAGCGTCACCTCCGTGTACGCCAGACCCCGCACGCCATAGGTAATGGCAGGCTTGCCCCGCGCAAGCATGCCGGTATCCGAAATGACGCACACATCGCAGTTCTTCAGAGTCTCGGCGTGCTGTTCGACAAATCGTTCAAGATTGACCGATCCCGACTCTTCCTCGCCCTCCAGCATCACCGTCAGACGCACCCCGTTGGCCGCCTTGCCCGTCACCTCCTTCCAGGCACGCAACGCCTCGAGGAACATCGACACCTGCCCCTTGTCGTCGCAGGCACCTCGCGCCACGATGCGCTCCGGGTCCGACTTGATCACAGGCTCAAACGGAGGCGACTCCCACAGATCCACCGGATCCACCGGCTGCACGTCATAATGCCCGTAGAACAACACGTGCGGGCCGGCATACTCCGCATCGCCGGGGGTGTGCGCCAGCACGATCGGATGTCCCGAGCCGGCCGGATCGCCCGTGGGCACAATCTCGACTTCGAGCCCGCTGCCGCGCAGATGATCGGCTGCCCACTCGGCAGCACGCTGCACCTCCGCCTCGTACGCCGGGTCCGTCGAAATGCTCGGAATACCAAGCCAATCCACGAGACGTTCAACACACGCCTTCTCATGCTCGCTGAGCCACTCGACGACAGACTGGATAGACATGCAGGCTCCTTTCCTCGTTTGAAGATCATTGGCCCCCGATGCAACCGAAGCCCCTCACGCCTTCGTTTCATTCCCCTCCACGCACCCACGTGCGAACCATCACGACCCAGACGCAACGGACCATCACAGGGCACGGCGCTCGGCCGTCCCGAACCAAACGCCCCGCAACCGGCCGCATACGCTCTGCACGATGTGGACGATCGAGCAGGAATCCTTTGATCCCGCAACCGCAAAGGCCTACGAGGGACTGTTCACCCAGGGCTGGGCGTGGGTACATCTGCGCGGCTCACTCGAGCAACCCATTCCCGGCCAACCCCAGGATGCCCCCTACCAACGCACGGCTGCCAACGTCACCTCCGAACAGTTCCGCGAGCGCATCACCAAGTGGGGGTGCTATCTCCCCGGCATTTTCGGGAATCACCCGACGCTCAACACCGAGATAATCAATCTGCCCTGGCCTCTGGAGCTTCGAATCGCCGTCGAGGGAATCGAGTTGACCCCCGCCGGCGAGCATTCCCTCGAGCACCGCGACGACTCAAAACCCGCATCTCCCGACGCTGGCGCGCACACGGCAAACGCTTCCTCGCCGATTCCCCGCCGGATTGCTCGAGATTCCCGCACGCTCGACCTCCGCACCGGCCTGCTCACGCGGCGCGTCCGCTGGCATGTCGCCGGCCGCACCCTCGATCTGGTCTTCGAACGGTTCGTCTCATCCACACGAAACGGCCTGATTGTTCAGCGAATCACAGCCCGCGCCGACGCCTCGTGCAATGCCGAGCTGATCGCAGGCATCGACGCTCGCGTCCGCACCAATGGACACGATCACTTCCGATCCGTGCGGTTTGACGCCCGCACCCCATGGCTCTGCTGCCATGTGCACACCGACGCAGACGACCATGTCCACATGGCGTGCGCACTTCGTGGACACTTCACAACGCCTCAGCCACAACTCGAAACCCGACGAGCAGCCTGGCAGACCACAATGAGCGTCGAACCCGAAGGCGCAACCGTGGAAAAAATCACGCTGGTCCGTCCAGACGCCACGCCCCCCCCGAGTCTTGAAGCTTTGCCGACTTTTGATGACCTGCTCGCCGAACACGCGCACGCCATGCGCTGCCAGTGGGACCTGTGCGACATCGAAATCCAGGGCGACGCCGAATCACAGCTGGCCCTGCGCACAGCGCTGTATCACCTCATCCGCGCCCACCCGCGCACTTCAAGTGTCGCCATCGACGCCAAGGGCTATGCAGGTGAAGCCTACTGGGGGCGGTTCTTCTGGGATACCGAGGTCTTCCTGCTGCCGTTCTATGCCCACACGATGCCCGAGCAGGCACGCCAGTTGTGCCTCTTCCGCGTCGAAACGCTCGACGGGGCGCGAGCCAATGCAAGGCGATACGGATACAGCGGTGCACGCTACGCCTGGGAGAGCGATCACCGCGGGTTTGAGTGCTGTCCAAACTGGCAATATGCAGACCATGAAATTCACGTCACCGCCGACGTCGTTTTCGGCTTTCTCTCTTATGCACAGGCAACCGGAGACGATGCCTTCCTCACGCACCAGGCCCGCCCGGCAATCCTCGAGTCGGCCCGGTACTGGCTCACGCGCGTCGATCGACGTGCCGAGGACGACCGCGTGCACCTGCTCGGCGTCATGGGACCGGACGAATACACACTCATCTCCAGCAACAACGCCTACACCAACCGCATGGTCGCGCTGGCTCTGGAGCTCGCAGCCCGGCTTGCCGACAATGTTCACGAACGCGAGCAATGGGCCGACACCGCTCGCAGACTCTGGATACCCCGCCTTGGTTCGTTGATCCTGCAATGCGAAGAGTGGCCCCTGCTTGCCGAGCCAGACTTCGACTCCACCTGGACCGATCGCTCACGCACCTATGCCGCGCAGGTCTCACAGGAACGCCTCTATCGCACCAAGTGCCTCAAACAGGCCGATGTCCTGATGCTCATGGCGCTCCTGCCCCACGAGTTCTCAGACGAACAGCTCGCCGCCGCCTGGCGCGCATATGTCCCCTGCACCACCCACGACTCGTCCCTCTCCCCGGGCGTACACGCGCAAGTCGCTTTGCGCCTGGGAATGTACGATCAGGCGTGGGAGTTCTGGAAACAATCCATCGGGCTTGATCTCGATGTCACGCGGGCAGGAGCCGCCGAGGGCGTGCACATCGCCGCCGCCGCAGCCCTGTGGCAAACCGCCGTCTTCGGATTCGCAGGCGTCAAGACCGCCATGCAGACTCAGACGCTGACCATCCAGCCGCGCATGCCCGCGCACTGGCACTCCATGCGCTTCCCGCTGTGCTGGCGAGGATCTCGCGTGCAAATCCACATCGAACGCGCCCGCGTCACGCTCACCCATCTGCACGGCCCGCCTCTGGACGTCGTCGTGCACGCCCGCCCCAAACGCCTCGAACCCGGCCAACAACAACAATGGAGCCTGTCGTGAACGCACGAGCTGTCATCTTCGATCTCGACGGCGTGCTGGTCACGACCGACGAGCTGCACTACCACGCCTGGAAGGCCATCGCCGACGCCGAGGGCATTCCGTTCGACCGTCAGGTCAATCATCGCCTGCGCGGCGTGAGCCGCATGGAAAGCTTGGCCATCATTCTCGAAAACGCACCCAGAACCTACTCCCCCCGCCAGCGAGAACAACTGGCCGAACATAAAAACCAGATCTACCGCGCCTCACTCTCAAACCTCGATGCTCAAGCCATTCTGCCGGGCGCCATTGACCTGCTCGACCAGCTGCACGCCCTCAAGATCCCGTGCGCCGTCGCCAGTTCCAGTCGAAACGCCCGGCTGATCCTGCAACGCACCGGCCTTGCACCACGCTTTGCCGCAGTCGTCGATGGCACCGACATCACCGAGTCCAAGCCCCACCCACAGGTCTTCCTCAAGGCCGCCCATCAGCTCGGGGTCGATCCCACGCAGTGTGTCGCTGTGGAAGATGCCGAAAGCGGCGTTGAAGCGGCGCTTGCCGCACAGATGCGCGTGCTTGGTGTCGGTGATCACACACGCGTCGGCCGCGCTCATCGTGTCGTCGATTCGCTTGCACAAATCAC
>RFGK01000272.1 GCA_003697045.1 Planctomycetota bacterium | reverse complement strand
TCGCAAGACCGGTTCGCATCACAGACATGTTCGCCTCCAAGGCGTGTTGGTTGATTCTCGGATCGAAAGGCC
The DNA here is from genome assembly GCA_003697045.1 of Planctomycetota bacterium. GTDB lineage: Bacteria > Planctomycetota > Phycisphaerae > Phycisphaerales > UBA1924 > J022. The sequence continues at coordinate 3,813 of RFGK01000272.1, read as the reverse complement.
GCCCACGCCTTTCGACGCGGGCGGCCGGATTTGAACAACAATCAGACGATCATGCTCGCCGGCTCAATCACGGGCAACCGGCAGAGAACGCCTGCAGGAAGGCGAGCACATCGAAGAAGTCCCAGAGGCCGTCACTGTTGATGTCGGCGGCCGGGTCCTGGTTCGAGAATGCCTGCAGGAAGGCAAGCACATCGAAGAAGTCGAGCGTTCCGAACGGCTCGGCAAAGTCCGCATCGTTGCAGGGCTGCGGACCTTCCGGTGCGGTGCACCCGATGAAGAGCAGAGCGTTGTACTCTTCGTCGATGCCTCCGGCGTTGTCGAACGTGCCGTCACCGTCCACGTCGTAGGCGATGCTCGCCTGCAGGACGATGCCGCCGTTGGTGCGCGGATCATCGTTGGTCAGATTGGCAAGCGGAACGTTGTTCCACGTATGGCTGGTGCCGTTGCCGCTGAACATGCTCGCCGAATCGATGGAGTTGCTGTCGGCAATCGAGAGGAACTGAATCTGCCAGGGCAGACCCGAGTTGCGCCCAACAAACACCGAGCCAAGCTCGAGCACCAGTTCAAGCCGGTAGCTGAACGTTGCCTCGTCGTAGACGGCGCGGAACAGGGCATTGTCGAAATCGCTTCCCCCGCCGGGCAGGCGATCAAACAGCTCGACCGAACCGATGAACCAGACGTTGCCCGCGGCATCGAAGACCGGTGCCGACATTGACGGCCCGAGCGGCGTGCCGCCGGTCACGTTGAACAGCGGAGTCAACACACCGATCACCGCACCGGTTCCGTCATAGACCTCCTTGCCGCTGCGGCCGGAGAGGAACAGCTGGTCGATGTAGGCAGCCATGGTCCATTCGGTTGTGCCCGTATTCGGATTGTGCCGGGCAACGAGGATCTGCGTGGAGAAGTCGTCGTTGAGTCCGTTCTCGTGCATCGTTGCAGCCGCGAGGGCCATTCCGTTGCGATCGCGTCCGATTGCAACCTGTCCGACGCCGCCGCGGAAGGCAGCCTGGCTTGCATATCCGCGGTATTCTGCCGCAGCGGAGTACGCCAGAGTGAACCCGTCGTCATTGTCGGTCACGCTGGAGGGGTGTGTCAGCGCCAGGGTGCCGAGCACGTTTCCGTTGGCATTGACACCCCACAGGTTCATGGTGTTGGTCTGACCCGTCTGATCCTGAGCGAGCATGCCGAAGGTCGTGACGGCACCGAGCCCAAGGGCGTCACGCATCGTCGAGCCCAGCGAGCCGCGGTGGTCGGTCATGCCGGCAGCCAGGTGCGAGCTGTCTGCGGTCAATGGAGCTGCGGACCCTCGCACATACTGAGTCGAAAAGTTGCCAGTGGCGACGGTCGGTGCGGTCGCCACGCTTGCCGGGATGTGGTTTGGCGTGTTGTGGGCGGTAGGGGCGCCGGTGAGAAGAGCCTGGGTGGCGTCCAAGGTTGCCACGTTGCCGTTGATCTGATTGACGACCGGGCCGCGTGCGTTGAGGTTGGTGCGATACAGGTTGTTGCCGGTCACGCTGGGGGCGAAGGGGCTGCCGGCCAGTCCGAAGTCATCGGCGCGATAATACGTGTTGGTGTCCGCATCGATTGAGCCGAATCCGAGCTGTGCCGAGTCGCCGGACATGCTGTCGGCCGTGTTGACCGCAGCGACGACGCGCGTGACGTACAGCCGATCCGGTTGTGCCGGATCGTAGTTGATGATGCCACCGATGACGCCGTTGTAGTTGTAGTTGTTGACGCCGTCGGTGATCGTCGAGAACTCGGAAAATGCGGCTGCAAAACGATTGCTCAACCCACCCGGTGCAGGAATCGTCTGCGTGGGTGCGTTGGTCTCGGGGTTGACGCCCGATCCGGGGGCGTTTTCCCAAAGGTAATACTGCTCGGAGGTGTACGGCACGTTGACGATCATGTCATTGGACAGGAACTGGGCGCTGACCAGAGAGCCGGTGAAGTTCGCATTGGTCCTCGAGCTCTTGATGACGGGCGCGATGCCGAACCGCGTGCCCCACGACGTGTCGAAGGGCGTCAGGTCAACGACGTATGCGACCTTTTGGAACGTCGGCGCCCAGGGCGACAATCCGTCGCCCGGCAACGAAGCGCCGAGGTTACTCACACTGTCCTGTGCGTACAGCGAGCCGGTCAAACCGGCACATGCGATCACGGCTGCGACAAGCTTGGTTGGTCTGTTCTTCACGATCTGTTCTCCTCGATATGGTGGGCTCAGGGTTCGGAGCCCTCAGATGGGCAAAGACCGCCCGGACGACTTCAGACTCCGGTTGCACGATCCCGAGTTCTCGGACGCAGATTGACTGGCGTCCATGAGTCAGCCGAGGGCATCCCCTCGGTCAACTAGTGTAACCGGACATCCCGCCCGAGCAATGCTCTCGATGGGGCTTTGCACGGATTGCGGGTGGTTTTGCTCAAACTTTGCGCACAGGCCACGTCCGAAATCATCGCACGCGCCGCTTTGCCCAGCGCAGGAGGCCCGCGCGTCTCACACTGCCGGTCCTTTCCGAACTTCTTCGACACGGCGCTCGCATCGGAGGGGGCCTGCCGATACGATGGCCGCCCCTTGGATGCATGGAGGGGGGGGCTCGTGCCGGCGGTACCCTTTTGTTTCATTTTCGTTCTGCTGACCGCGCTGGCGCTTGGTCCCTCAACTGCGATGGGCGACGCTGCCTCCGGGTCGGTTTTCAACGCGCGTCGCATCATGCTTGATCCCGTTCAGGCGCGCACGACGCTTGCGGAGCTTTCGTTTGTGCGTCTTGCCAAGCCGCTCGACACGGAAACGATGGATGCGATCGGGGCCTTCGGCGTTGAGCTGGGACCCCACGTTGGGGGACGAGTTTTCCTGGTTCGCCCAGATTCTTCCCGGACTGAGGCTGCGCTTGATCCCGCGCTGTTCAGCGCTTGGGCTCCGTGCTTGCCGGAATGGCGCATCGAGGCGGAGTTTGCGCGCGCGCTTGTTGCTACGGACGGGCCAGTGCTGGCCAACATTCTCGCCTGGGACGCCCGCAAGGACACGCGTGCGCGTCTTACCGAGGCATGTCGAAGTGCGGGAGTGGAGCTTGTGAGCGTTCCCACCGCTTCGCGTCGGTTTGTCGTACGCGCAAGCCGGGGGCAGTTGCTCGCGCTGTTGCGATCGTCCGACGTGCTCTGGATCGATGCCTGGCGGGCTCCGCAGGCGGACATGGACATCGTCCGCAGCCTCTCCGGGGTTTCGGAAGTTGCGTCTGTGGGAGGCTACTCAGGTCTGGGGGTACGAGGAGAGGTTATTGACGGCGGTCTACGCACAACGCATGCGGATCTAAGCTCGCGCCCTCCCGTCATACACCGCCCCGGGGGGTCGGACTTTTCGCATGGCACGCCGGTCTTTGGCATTATCTTCGGCGACGGCGCCAGCGACGAGACGGCTCGGGGGATTCTGCCCGACGCGCAGGGGATTTTCGCCGGGTATGACTTCATCGGTGATCGGGCTTCGCACACCCAGGAGTTGCTTGGCGAGCCTTATCGAGCGGTGTTTCAATCGAACAGTTGGGGCAGCGGGCGCACGCGGACGTACACCAGCGTTTCGGCCGAGCTGGACCAAATTGCGTTTGACACTGACCTGTTGATTGTTCAGTCGCAGAGCAACGCCGGCAATCAGGACTCGCGCCCGGAAGCGTGGGCCAAGAACGTCTTGTCTGTCGGGGGGGTGGTTCATGAGAACACGTTGAGCATGCTGGATGACAGCTGGTCGCATCGCGCCAGCGTGGGCCCGGCGATGGATGGGCGCGTCAAGCCGGATCTCGCGCATGCCTATGACCTCGTGCACAC
>RFGK01000048.1 GCA_003697045.1 Planctomycetota bacterium | reverse complement strand
AGCGTGGCCTCGCGCTTTTCATGGTCAGACATGAACGGCGCACGGGAAAGTTCCAGTTGCACCCAGGGCAACGGCCCGGCGTGCCGACGGATGATGTACCCCCCTCGGAAAGGGTCATTGAGCCGGACCTCATCGAAAAATGATCGGAACGCATCGGCCAGGGACTCGAGCAGGGCCGACGAGCAGGTGCCTTCCGCGTTTGAAAGGCACACACGCGGGCGCGGCTTTCCGGGGTCCGGCCCGACAGGGGGGCCGGCCGCAGCCATGGTGTGACAGTCGACTCCAAGCAACGCCGCTTGAGGCACCTTGTCCAGCCGCTCGTGGTAGGGGCGGTGGTATCGCTCGATCAGGCGCGTGACCAGGGCCGGCTCGAGCGGCTTGTCGTAGATCGGCTCGTCCCAGCAGGTGTGTGTCTTGATGACACCATCCTTGCGGAAATCATCTTCGGCCCGGTTCAAGTCAACAAACGCGCGGGCAATATCAGCGCGGTGATAGGCCAGCACTTCGCCCGGAAAGTCATAAATCGTCGCGGCGCCCTCGTCTCCATCATGGGCGATCTGTGCCGGCGTGAGGAGGTTGCGTTCGACCAGTTCTTCGGGCACGGCCAAGCCCGCATGCGGAACCGAGATGACCAGCGGGAGCGTCATGCCGAAGCCCCCCGGGCCGAACCGTCACGCCGTGGATCTGCCACGCCGATGAACGCATTGCGTTCGCGCATGACCAACTGTACCGAGCCGAGATAGAACGAAAACTCATCGCGCTTGTCGATTGTGTATCCGAGTCGCTCAAGTGCTGCAAAGACGTCATCTCGAAAACGCGGCGCCTCGAGAGAAACCTTGCCCGCAGTTGAACAGTGCATCCGCGGGGCAGCCACCGCTTCATACGGATCGAACCCCGTCAACAGACGCAGCAGAACTTGCAGGATCGCCGTAACAATCCGCTCGCTGCCCGGTGAGCCCAGACACACCCAGGGCGTGCGTCCCTTGAACACGATCGTGGGAGCAACCGAGCCCCAGGGAATGGCGTTGGGTCGAAGGTAGTAGGGGTGGCTGATGTCCTCGTGCTCAAAGGCCATCATGTAGTTGTTGTAAAGAAACCCGAGCGAGGGCGTCATCACTCCAGCTCCAAAGACGCGCTCGATTGACTGAGTGAGCCCGACCACATTCCCGAACTTGTCCATGACAGACAAGTGCGTCGTCTCGCCGCTCGTCCGGATCCGCTTTCGAATCTGACGGGCAACGCGAAGCGGGTACTTCTCCGATTCCACGCGCCGGTCGACGGTCTGTGTGTAGTAATCCGGATCGAACGGCCGGTCCTGCCGGTGCAGGGCCGCGTGCTGCATGATCTCCGCCAGCAGCACCGCGCCGCGTGGGTTGTGCGGATCCCACAGTCGCTGCGGAAACTGCTCGATCAGCCGCAGCATCTCGATCAATACTCCACCGGCCCCCGGCGGAGGAAAGGTGACAATGCGATGATTCAGAAACGCGGTCTTGATCGGTTCTCGCTCGATGGGCCAGGGGATTCTCGCAAGATCGTCCATACGAATGAGCCCGCCGCGTGCTTCCATGTCGGCCGCGATGGTCTCGGCGATCTGTCCCTGGTAGAAGTCTTCCACACCGACCTCGCCCAGGCGTCGCAGCGTGTTTGCCAGAGCCGGCTGGCGGATAATGTCTCCCGGTCGATGCACGCGATATGCGGGGCGTGCTCCCTTGCGCTCTACGCGGCGCATGAACACCTCGCATGCGTTCTGCGACTTGAGGAGTTTCGATTCGCGTTTGGACAGATCCGACTGAAGCTGGGACCACTCGAACCCATCCTCGGCAAGCGGTATGACGCGTGAGAGAATACTGCCCAGGCTCATCGTTCCGTAACGGCTGAGCACGTAGCCCAGTGTGGCAACGGTCGTGGGTACTGTTGTGGCCTTGAGCCCCTGACGACGCTCACGCTTGGACAGTGCCCCTGGTTTGACGCGATTGGGCGCGCGCGATGAGCCATCTATCGCGACGGAGCGATGCTTCTCAGCCAGATGCATGAGCAGAGAAGTCTGCCCGCCCAGCCCCGATGCCTGAGGCTCACACACTCCGAGCGCAAAAGCGCACGCGACGGCAGCATCGATCGCATTGCCTCCATCTGCAAGCACCGCCGCACCGATCGTCGATGCAGCGTCGTGCGCCGTCGAAACCATCCCACCCCGTGCATAGGCGATGCGCTGGGGGGCTCGGGAGCGTCCTTGTGGATCGACAAGCTCGGTGTCGATGGCTTTCCTGTTGGCCGGCATCATGAGCTTTGCTCCTCCTGCTCCAGAAGAAACTCTGCGAGAAGCAGCGTGCGTTCGATCAGGCTGATGCGAGAGACCGACTCATCCGGCGTGTACAGACCGGTTGCGCTTGGCCCCATGCCACAGAGAACGGGAGTGCGGGCCGGGCAGAGTCCCGCCACCGACGGCCACACGGACGACTCGGTCGCGAAGGGAATCTCCCAGTGCTTGGCGACGCGCTGCACGGCGTTGGCCAAAGTCTTGTTCCGCTTTCGCTCCCTGAGCGGCGGCCTGTCAGAGATCGTCGTAAGCGAAGCGCCATTCTTCGTTCCGCCGAGAATCTCACGCGCTTTGAGCTCGATCTCGTCCGCGACTGCAGGGTCCCCATATGTGAGCACAATCTCACCCGTGACGCGGTGGGGAAGCAACATTGGATACGCATTGGTTTCGAGGCGCCCGATCGAAACCGAAACCCGCCGGTCACGAGAGCTGAGCGCCACCAGCTCGGGCATCCGCCCTGCGAGCCACATCATTGCTTCGCGTTGACGCCGAGCCTGCCCGGGGCGCAGCGGCTTGCCCTCGACGGTCAACCGAAGTCGCCTCTGTCCGCGTCGAATCACGATTGCCTTGTTGGTTGGACCAGCCGGCCGAAGCACCAGCACGCGCCCGGCCTGACCCATCAACCGCGACAAGGCCTCGGCAGAATACACGGCGTCCCGCCCCTCGTCGCAATACAGGGCAACCGCAATATGACGCTTGAGCAACTGCCGAACCTGGCGAAGCGCCCGGAGGGCAAACTCGAGCTGAACCAGCGGTGCACGGGACGAACCAACGCCCTCTCCATGAATCACTTCTGGCGCTCGCCTGAACCTGCCCGCTGGCAAGCTGCTGCCCGCCGGCACATCCAGGTGTGCCACCAGCAAAACAGCCCCCTCTGCGGTCGGTCGTGTTGCACGAACAGTCAGCGCCTTGGTGTCGGCAAACCCCTCGACTTCCTGCATCGCAACCGACGAAAGCATTTCGCGGGCCTCCTCTGTTGCGTGTTGAAGTCCCACGGGATCGTCGGATCGGCTTGACAACGTCACCCAGCGTGCCAGACGTGCTTCCATCGTATCACGCCGTTGGGTGATGAATGCAAAGACCGCCTTGGACGGATCGCGCGAACGCTGCGAGACGACGGGTGGCTCCGGCGTGCCGAAATACCGCACGCTCGCCACTTCGACGAGTCGATTGACCAATCCGGAAAAGTCCAGCCCGACTTCCGCAGCCGCCCGGACGAACGAGCCGCCGGCCCCGAGTGATGGAAGGCTGTTGAGCTCCAGCACGTAGAGATTGCCCTGCTCATCCAGTCTCATGTCCACGCGCGCACAGTCATAGCACCCGACCGCCTTGAACACCTCCTGCGCGAGGGTTTGGGCACGCTCCGTCAGCTCCTTGCCGATCGGTGCCGGGCAGACCGGCTCGATGGTTCGTCCCGAGCGGTGCGTCTTGTCTTCATAGGAATACACGGTCGGCCCACCCGATGGGAACACCAACTCGACGGGCGGGAGTGCTTCCGGCGTGCCGTTTCCAAGCAGCCCGACATTGATCTCTCGCCCCTCGATGAATCTCTCGACCAGCACCGCCTGCCCAAACTTCTTGAAGATGACGCCCGCAGCCTCGGCGAGCTCCTCGGCATTCTGACAGACCCGAATGCCAAATGACACGGCCTCATGCTTTGGCTTGACTATGACCGGATAGGCAATCTCCGGCACCTCCTGGTCGGGTCCGTCCAGCACCGCAAACTCAGGCGTGGGGAGCTGGTGCTGCACCAGCAGCATCTTCGTGACAACCTTGTCCAGGGCGATCGAATGAGCGAGCGGGCCGGATCCGACATATGGGATGCCGACCATCTCGAGAATGCTCGGCACATGGGTGTAGCGTGCCTGACCCTGGACCCCGTATGAAACATTGAACGCCATTCCCGGCCGCTCGCCGCGGAGCACTCGAGGCATGAACTCCTCAAGCTTCTGAATGAGGTCCTTGTCGCCTTCAAACGCCCGGGGCTGATGCCCGCCGTCGCGCAGCGCTTTGAGAATGCGATCGATCGTCTTGAGACCGTAGCGCTCGAGATTGGGTTGACCGAACAGGTTGATGACTCTCTTGCTGTCCCTGTTGTAGATCACTGCGATTTTCATAAAGTTTGCCCTTCTGCCAAGCAATCTGCTTGACCCATTCAGCCCGCGTTGAGTGTAGCGCCAAGAGTCATGGCCACCGGACACGAGAACGACGGCATCGACTGAGGGGGCGACGACCGCATGTGCCTCAGGATCTCGCCGCTCCAAAGT
>RFGK01000047.1 GCA_003697045.1 Planctomycetota bacterium | reverse complement strand
GTCAAAGGCGAGGAACTGCTCGAGGTCCGTTACAATGGCTTCATCAACCCCCGCTGATTCGCTGGGATTCTCGCTCATCGGCGCTCTGGCGCTGCTTGGAGCAGCCGTCCTCATCGGGGCAGGCGATTCGCTCCTGCGCCCGGTTGTGCTCAAGCCCGACTGGTCCAGAAACACGAGCGCCGCGCAACCCGCCGACGCTGACGACCTGCCCGGCAGCCCCGACACGGAAACTCCCGCCGACACACCGGATCAGTCCGCCGCAGCCGAACCTGCCGAAGGGCCTTACATCGGGCTCGAAACCGCCCGCGCACTCTTCGACGAAGGCGCCCTGTTCATCGACGCACGCGAGCCGGCCGAGTTTGAGCACGCCCACATCCTCGGCGCTATCAACCTCACCGCACAGATGGTCAGCTCCGGAAAAGCAGCCGCGACCATCGCCGAGCTGACCGAAGGATTCGGCTACGACTATCCGATCGTGATCTACTGCCACGGCGGCGACTGCGACGCTTCGGATAACCTCGCCAAACTGCTCCTGCCAATGGGCTTTTCCAACCTGCGCATCATGCAGGCCGGCTTTGACGAATGGCAAGCCGCCGGATTCGAGGTTGAATGATGCGCGTGTTCGCCGGATTGCTGCTTTCGATCGTTCGCGTCGCGCTGGGCGCGCTCTTTGTCTTTGCCGCGTGGATGAAGCTGCGCAACCCCCAGGCATTTGCCGACTCGGTCATGGCGTTCAAGATCTTCGATCTGGACAACGCCTCTCACCTCGTGACGCTCAGCACATTTGCCATACCCTGGCTTGAAATGCTCAGCGGCCTGCTCCTGCTCGTCGGGCTGTTCTCCCGTGCCGCAGCAGTCGCACTGTCCGCCCAACTCGTCGCATTCACCCTCGGCATCATCTCCGTGCTCTACCGGGAGCTCGACGCCAGTTGCGGATGCTTCGGCAAGTTCGAATGGCCATGCCCCGGCCAGGTCTCGCTCTGCCACGTCGCACGCAACGCCGCACTGCTCGCACTTGCGCTGCTGATCGTCTGGCGCGGCGGCGGACTTATCGGACTCGACGCCCGACGCAGAAAAATCCACATAACTCCCCCACCTCTCTGAACCCGCCCTCGTTGGACGCCGCACATCCATCGGCGTAATGTCCTGCTCAACCCGAACCGTCGCCCGGGACCGTTCCCGGGCCAAAATGACCACGACGGAGGTTCTCATGAGTCGATTCAATCGTTTCGGTCCCGCCGGTCCACAGGCAAAGCTCACCCGCACAGGCTCAAACGGCAAAATCTACGTCGACTGGAAAGATGTCGACGCCCTGCGACGCTGCATGACTCCCAACGGCAAGATCTACGGCCGCAAACGCCTCGGAACCAGCGCACGCGAGCAACGCCTCATCGCACAGGCAATCAAACGCGCACGTTTCATGGGCCTGCTGCCGTTTACCTCCGCCACACTCTAAAACCCGCATGCCTCGCCCGTATGACGACATCGCGGAGAAGTTGCGCGCGCTCGAAGGCTCCCGGCACGACCGCATGCAGGCAGCCGCCAACATCCTCTGGGACGCCCTGGCGCCCACCGGCATCTCCTGGGTCGGCTTCTACCTCGCCGAGCCAAACGCAGACGAAATGATCCTCGGGCCGTGCCGTGATAAGCCGGCCTGCAGCCCCATCGGGCTCCACGGCGCCTGCGGCCGGAGTTGGCAGAGCCAACGCGCATTCGTCGTCGCCGATGTCGCCAGTCTCGGAGAACAATACATCGCATGCGACCCACGCGACCGCTCGGAACTCGTCATCCCCCTGTTCGACGCCGGTGCGTGCTGGGGAGTGCTCGATCTCGACAGTCACGACCTCGCGTCCTTTTCCACCCACGACGCCGAACAGCTCAACCGACTCATGGCAATCGCCGGCCTGACCACCGACCAACCGCGCGAAGACCCGATCGTGCTTTGATCACCCCCAGAAAAGCCGCGCACAGACGTCCCGCATCTCTCTCAATCGGCTCTCGATCGCTGTGTCAGACATCCAGCGCGCCTCAGAATGGCGCCTCCGAACGCACCGTCACACGTCGAAGCGTGTCCGGATCGGTCAGCGTCAACATGCTCGCGTGCAGCATGAGCCTCGCGCCCGGGTGCGCAGGATCATACAGCTCATCCCCGACGATCGGACACCCGATGCCCCCCATCTCCGCAGGCGCGGCTGCATGCACTCGAAGCTGGTGCGTCTTCCCCGTGATCGGACGAAACTCAACGCGGGTATGCTCGCCTGCCTCTCCAACCACACGCCACAGTGTCACCGCCCGCTTGCCATGCTCAGGATCAACCATCTGCTTCGGACGATTCGGCCAGTCCGCACGCAACGGAAGCTCGACTCGACCCTGCTCACGATCGGGCCTGCCACGCAACAAGGCAATGTACCGCTTGTCCACACGCCCACGCTGAAACTGCATCGACAGATGCCGTTGCGCTTCAGGGTCCAGCGCGAAAACTATGAGCCCGCTGGTGGCCTGATCGAGCCTGTGACACACCCAAGGCCCCCGCGACTGCGAATACAGCCTCGCCACCTGCGCACACGCACATTCCTGCTTCCCGTCGCCCCGTCCGGGAACACTCAGCAAGCCCGCCGGCTTCTCAACGACCACCAGCCGCGCATGCTCAAAGATCACTCGAATCGACCGCTCCGACGCATCTTGAGCGCTACCGTTCATCTGCGGACTGTAGTGTCATCTATTGACGATCGGGAGGTCTTCGATGCAACTGCTTTTGGCGGCGTATGTGAGTGTTGGCCTGGCACAAACAGACTGGCGCGACGCCGAAGCGCCGATCCTCACCGATCATGTCCAGCTCACCTTCCCTCAAATGTTCTCAAAGGCCGGCGAAGCATACTTCGACCCCACCGGCCAACTCGTCATCTTTCAGGCCACCCCCACCGCAGAGTACGGACGCCCCGGACCCCACTACGAAATGTACGTGTGCACCCTCAACGGATACGACTCCAACAACGGAGCGCCCGGACTGACCACAATCGTGCAGGTCAGCCAGACCGGATCGGCCAACACCTGCGGCTGGTTCCATCCCACACAGTTCGGCCGCGTCCTCTTCGGCTCAACCATTCTCCCCCCCGTCGCCCCCGACAAGGCCGGATACCAGCGCGACTCAGGACGCTACCGATGGCAGTTCCCCGCGGAGACCGAGATCGTCTCCGGCCTGGTCCAGTTCGATCGCCTCTCGCCACGCGATGACGGCAAAGCCATCCTCGTCCGACCCATCATCAAGCCCCTCTGGAAAGAGCCCGGCTACTCCGCCGAAGGCTCGTGGTCGCCCGACGGACGATTCATCCTCTACACATGGGTCAACCCCGAAACCAATGACCCGGACCTCTACCTGCGTGAGCCCGCCACCGGCTACGTCACACCCATCGTCGTGGCCGACGGATACGACGGAGGCCCATTCTTCAGCCCCGACGGATCCTGGATCACCTACCGATCCGATCGCCGAGGCGACAACCTCCTTCAGATCTTCATCGCCGAGCTGTCCTTTGACGATCAGGGACGACCCAACGGCATCAAACGCGAAATCCAGCTCACCGACAACGAGTTCGTCAACTGGGGCCCATTCTGGCATCCCTCAGGCGCGTTCCTCGTCTATTCGACCAACCAGGCCGCCCCCGAAACGCACAACTACGAGGTCTTCGCCATCGACGCACGCCTCACCACCGACCCGCCCACACGTATGCGCCTCACCTATGCCGAAGGATTCGACGGGCTTCCGGTCTTCAACTCCGACGGCTCGATCATGATGTGGACCAGCCAACGCGCCGGCCCCACACGCCCAGGCGAACGACCCACCAGCCAGATCTGGATGGCAAAGTTCAACTTCGATGCTTTCATCGAAAAGTTCTCCAACCCGGACGGCTCCAGCCAATGACGCCCGGAGTACGCACATGATCGAGCCCCACGACTACGGGCTCAGCACTGAAGAAACCCTCGCTCGCGTGGGCGATCCGACACGCGCCCGCGAACACAAAATCTTCTGGGCTCAGTGGTGGGACGCGGTCACCGCTGCTCGCCCCACGCTCAGCACCCGCCGCGAACTCGACCCCAGCGATCCGACCGCAACGCACGAGTTCGAGAGCCTGCGCCATGTGCGCATCGGCTGCCGACTCCACCGGCCCGACCAGCCCCTCCGCGCCATGGTCGTCGTCACGCACGGCTATCAGAACGTCCCTCCTCTGGACGAACAGGCCCAGCAACTCGCAGACTTTGCCACCGACGGGCTTGGTGTGCTCCTCGTGCGTGTTCGTGGATTCGCCGGCTCGCGCCTCGACACGCCGCAACTTCCCCCCGCCGGACAGACCGATTCCCAGTGGGTCATCCAAGGCCTCTCCGCACCCGGCGAAGGACCAAACGCCATCGAACCCTGGGTCGTCCCCCAGGCCGTCGCCGATGTCGTCAACGCATGTCGCGCCGCACGCAACCTGCTCATCGACGAATCCGGCGCCAACGCAAGTGTCTTCCTGATGGGTGAGAGCCTCGGCGCCACGCTCGCCGTCGTCGCAACGGCCCTGCTCCACGGAAAACTCCCCCATGATCCGGTCGTCAAGCGACTCGTCTTCGGGCTGCCCACGCTCTGCGACTGGCCCTGGCGACAGACCCAGCCGCCGCCCACCACCGGCACTGGCGCTCAAGTGCAGCGCGTCCTCGCCAACGCCCCCCAGCATGAACGCACCGTCATCCTCAATCGCCTGCGCGTCATGGACCCCGTCGTTCACGCACCACAAATTCGCTGTCCGGTTCTCTGCAAACTTGCCGAACGTGATGATGTCGCCCCCGCCCCCGCAGCCGCTGCCGTCTACAACGCCCTCGGGTGCGACCCCGGACGCAAGTGGCGCTTCCTCGTGCCCTTCGGCCACTTCGACGCAGGCATCGCCAACGCACGCCGACACGCACTCTTTCAAAAATGCGCACGCGACTTCCTCACGCCCACTTCACAACCACGCAATAGCATGGCCCGCTGGACCGCCCTGCTGTCTTCCGGACAGCACGGCCCCGAGGACACCACCCACACGGAGGGCCCATGACCCGCACACTTCGCACCCTGCTCGAAGGACTCATCGACTACGCCGGGCTCTTCCCGCCCGCCAGGCTCGACATGCAACCCGCCGTCGAAAACTACAACCGCTATCTCATCGGTAACCACACCTTCGCGCTCGGACGATTCATCTGTCCCGTCTCACGCCTTGATGATCTCACCAGACACGCTTCTGCGCTCATGCCCGGCACATTCGCCACCAGCGGCTATCGCGAAATGGCCGACTCCCTCCCGCCATGGCCAATCAGCGCCATCATCGACGGCCCGCTCGATGCCTCTCTCGCACGCATCGACGCATTCAATGAACTTCACCAATCCGAATCGGCCGGCCTGGCCCGCATCGAAACCATCGAGCTCAAAATCGCCCATCCGAACGAAATCGACGACGCGCTCGACATCATCCCCAACGACATCAAACCCTATTTCGAGATCCCCGCCGAATCCGACCCACGCGGGTGCATCGCCGCACTGGCAGGCCAGGACGCGGGCGCCAAAATCCGCTGTGGCGGCGTTCGACCCGAGATGATCCCCTCCATCGATGCCGTCGCCGCCTTCATCGCCGCATGCGCCTCGGCCGACGTGCCATTCAAGGCCACCGCCGGTCTCCACCACCCCATCCGCGCCGAGCATCCCTTGACCTATGAACAAAACCCCCCCCGCGCCGTCATGCACGGGTTCGTCAACGTCTTTCTCACAGCCGCGCTCCTCAAGGAACAGACGATCGACGAGTCGCAGGCCCGCAGTGTGCTCGCAGAAAACGACCCCGCCGCATTCCATTTCGACGACGAACGCGCCTCGTGGCGCGAACACGCCCTCACCCTGGACGGGCTCACCCGCGCACGCACCCGCTTTGCCGTCGGCTACGGGAGCTGCTCGTTCGAGGAACCCATCGCCGACCTCATCACGCTCGGTTGGATGTCAGCCTGAAGCTCCCGCCGGCGGTTCGCCGATGATTCAGGAAGATCATGGCGAATCCACGTCTGACAACGATCTTCGCAACGACCGCTGCAGCCGGCTTTGGCGTCGGCGCCGCTCTGCTCGGGTATCACCTCATCCGGGCAGACATCACCAAGGCCGTCTATCGCCAGCGCCTCGAGGACGTCGCAGCCCAATACGAGTCACTGCGTGACCGATACAACCAGGCCGTCCGCCGTACCGCCGTCACCGAGCTCCTCGTCGAAGACGGCCGCCTCAGCGTGCGCATCCGCAACGCCGCCGGCGTCATCAAGGTCATCCCCACCGATTTCGACCCCACCGCCGAAATCTACGTCGACTACGCCGTCGTCGACGGGCGCCTGTGGATCCGTCGCATCTTTGACGCCCTCACCCCGCCCACCAGAGGCCTTGTCATTGACCCACGCCTGGCAGACATCGACTGGGACGACGAACTCGCCACGTTCGGAAAAGCCGTCTACCGAAGCCTCGACGACGGACGCTGGGTCATCACCGCCAGCGGCGACGGCAGCCTCGCCCTCCAGCGAGCCAGCGAAGAACCAACCAATCTTGCCGCCCCCCTCCGCCTCGGCTCCTTCGAAGAACTCGAAACAGAGCTCCAGGAAGAAATCGCCAGGATTGGCCCCGCCGACATCTGGCGACAGCTCTGGGGCCATTGATTCGCCTCACCCTCAAACACGCCAACTCCCACTCGGCCCAGTCAACCCTCCGCATTCCGGCCGCCCGACGCACCCGCCCACCTGGACCGTCTCCTACACTCCGCCCGATGACCGAGCCCACTTGCCCGCACCCTGTGCCCACCTCGCCCCTTCGAGACCACGGGCTTTGCACCGTGCGCGTGCGATACTGCGAATGTGACCCCATGGGCGTGGCCCACCATGCCAGCTATGTGCCCTGGCTTGAGATGGCCCGCACCGAACTCCTGCGCCAATCGGAGATCACCTACGCCCAGCTCGAACAGGCCGGCGTGTTTCTCGTCGTCACAAAACTCGAACTCCGCTATCGCCGACCCATCCGCTACGACGATCTGATCGAAATACGCACGCGCGTCGTCGGCGGAAGTCGCTTCAAGATTCGCCACGAGTACGAGCTGCACCTGGTCGAACGCCTCGGCACCACGCCGGACCCCAACGACCCAGGCGTCCCCGCCGACGGCGTGTGCTCCACAGGCTCAAGCGAACTTGCCTGCGTCGACCGAACGGGTCGGCCCAGCCC
>RFGK01000046.1 GCA_003697045.1 Planctomycetota bacterium | reverse complement strand
GTATGCACGCGCCCAGTTGAACGGAGGATCGGCAAAGACCAGGTCCACCTCCTGGTTCCGAATCTCGGCAAGACGCGGCAGAATCTCCCGGCAGTCTCCCACCCACACCCGCGCATCAACGCCCGTCTCAGGATGCTTGAACCGATACCTCGGCCTCGGCGACCTGGGCTTGGTCGGAACTCGTGACAACGACTCAACTGCATGACTCATGGGCACAGCGTAAGCACTTTCAAGCCCATGCGCCACTCGCACAGCCCGCGTACAGTCTGTTTATGGCACAACTCACCCGCGGACCGCACCTGCTGCTGCTGGCCGACGTCGCCCGGGACATCAAACTTGCCCACTCCGTCTTCGCAATGCCGTTTGCCATCCTGGGTGCGTTTCTCGCTCGCGATGCCGATCTCTCCTGGGGCGTCTTCGCAGCCCAGCTCATGCTCGTCGTCGCCTGCATGATCGCTGCACGAACCTGGGCCATGCTGGTCAATCGCCTGGCCGATCGGTCCTTCGATGCTGTCAACCCGCGCACCGCCCGCCGTCTCTTCGCTTCCAACCAGGCCACACCCCGACAGGGATGGATCGTCGCGCTCGGTGCGGCTGCGCTGTTTGTGAGCTTCGCATCGGCGTTCGGCCTTGCATTTGCAAACTGGCTCCCGGCAGCCCTGTCCCTGCCCGTGCTCGCATGGATCGCCCTCTATTCCTACACCAAGCGTTTCACCTGGCTTTGCCACCTGTTCCTCGGGGGCGCGCTGGCTGCCTCTCCAATCGCCGCTGCCATCGCAGTCCGACCCACCTTCCTGACCGAATCGGCCTCGGTCTGGTGGCTCGCCGCCATGGTCGCGTGCTGGGTCGCAGGTTTCGACGTGATTTACGCGCTCCAAGACATCGCATTCGACCGCACGGCCGGACTCAAGAGCGTGCCTGCCCGCTTCGGCCCAAAGGGCGCCATCTGGATCAGCCGCCTCCTCCACCTCGCTGCCTTTGCCGCCCTTGCCATGGCCTGGTCTGCCGACGATCGACTCCAGACCGTCACGCTTCTCGCACTCGCCATCGTCGCCGGCCTGCTCATCGCCGAACATGTCGTCCTCGCCCGACGCGGACAGGACGGCCTGGAGATGGCCTTCTTCACCCTCAACGGCATCGTCAGCTGCGTGTTCGGCCTGCTCGCATCAATCGACTCGCTCGCCTGAGCCAGACACTCCGATTCCCCGCTCACGGTGCCGCAAGCTGATAGATCCCCTCGCTCGACGCCTTGTCCAGCACGCCCTGCAGAAAGGCGCGTTCGCTCGCTGAGCCGCCGCTGGTGACTGTCACCTTGCCGTTCTGCTTGGCAACCACAAACGCCTCCGTCGTCCACTCAAACGTACCGTCAACCCATGTGCCCTCCGGGATCATCCTGTTTCCGTAGCCCTGCTCTTTCGTAAACTTGACACGCACCACGTGCGCCCCGCTCGGCACAGAAAGCTCAAAGTCGTCGTACCCAAAGCCCGTGTGAATGAACAGCCCCGAGTTCTTGTCAGGAACAGGAGGCTGGGTGATCGGTGGCGACTGAGGCGTCGTCAGGCCATTGCGAACCAGATACAGCGAAAGATCATCGCCCTGCCACCGACTGATCGCCGTCGTCCCGATCGAACCCGCGTCGATATTGTGAACCCAGATCAACGGCCACGTAAACGTGATGAACGACCAGCCGACCGTATGACGCATGCCCGGCGCCTCGGGTGCCTTCGGGTTTGCCTGCCCATCTGCCGCGTTCCTGCCCGTCAGATAAAACTTCGCGCCGGCATCACCCGCGCTTTCAATCCCGCACAACACATGAAACGAGCCCGGGTCGCTGCTGCCAAAGTTCACGCAATAATGCTGCGCAAATGACGCGCCCACCGCGGATACCGTTGCAAACTTCATCTGATTCGGCCACTTCGACCCCGGCCAGGTCACCGGTGTGGCGCTGACAGCCCCGCACGAAGCCACATCACCTCCTCGGTTGGTCATTGGTGCACATCCCGCGCTGGCAGCCAGCATGACCGACAGCACAACCGCATGCACACGGCTTCCGTGAGTGCTTCGCCTGACTCGTCTGCCCCTGCACCTTACTTGTCCGCCGCTTTGACCGAACATGACAGCCCTCCCGAATCGACGCGCACCACCTCCACCGGCGTGTGCGGCTTGAGCCGCACGGCTTGCCTACACCTGGAGCGGCCTCGGAAACAGGATACACAATGCCCCCGTTGTCCACAGACTGAACACACCAAGCAACGGCACCAGCAAAACGCCCGAAAAGCGAAGCAGGCCGACACTGAAAACCACCATGACAACCGCGACAGCAACGAGATACGCAATCGCCATCATGGGATGCCGGTGCAGGGGAAAAAAGAACACAAGCGACCCCAGCGCCGCTCCAATGACCACGTGCGCGTAGTTCCACAACTCTTTCGCACCGCGAATCGTCGACGCCCACGCGCCTCGTTCATCTGCACGCTGCGCATCCCGCAGCGCCTGTTCCAGCCACGATGCCCACAGGTACGCGCGGTGGAAATCTTCGCCTTCGCTGGTTCGGCTCGAATCCCAACCGGGGCGAAGATCGGCCACGATAACCGTCTTGCCACGCACCCACGCGCGCAGCCGCTCGATCGGCCAACGTCGCTCGTCCAGCAGATCTGACATCACCTGCGTATACGGCGCGCTCTCCTCGAGCGCCCAGGGCCCCAGCAGTGCCGCCGCACTTGCAATGACATCACCTTCCCCGATCCCCCGACGGTCATCCCTCGGAGATCGGCCCAGATCGATCGAACTCAATCGATCGTACTCGGGAGCATCTCTGATTTGCGACGACTCGGACGGGCCGACGTAGTTGATGTGCACCCCGTCGGAGCTCACGTTGAGATCAAACCCCTCCGCATCGGGGCGTCGCGAAAGGGCAAACAACGCCGTCCCAAACGAGGCGCACCGTGCCTGCGTGTGCGTGCGCATCGTCGCCAGCCTCACCGCAAACGGTGCGTCCGGTGCCTCCGAGACCGCCACAGCGCCCCATCCCCATGCCGCGTCAATGATTTCCGGACAGATCTCCGCCGGACGTTCTCCCGGACGCACAAACGTCTGTGTTCCCACGACCGTGCCGATGCCGCGCTGACGCAAACGACGCATGCCCTCCACCAGAGGCCCGGCGTTTTCGCACGACAGAAACCGGAAGTCGAGCCCGACAGCACGCGGTTCACACATACTCAGCCGCTCAAGCAACTTCCCGTGCGCTGTGCGCCACGAAACAACGTCGCCCGGATCGATCGACCCGATCCCCAGCGCCGCCAGCTTTTCAGGATCTCGGAGCCCCACGACCACGACGTGTTCCGGCGTCTGGGGAGCCGTCGCCGCCGCGCCAGTCACCCAGCCGACATACCGCGCCGCCAATCCCAGCCCCGGATACACCACCCGCACACCCACGACAATCGACAGCGCAATGCCGATCACCATGATCGCCGTTGCTGTTGCGACGGGGTTGTGCTCCTTGGCGCGCGAGAGCGCCTTGCGAAACCGATACATCAGCGTGTCCCGACGGGCTCGAACGGGCAACCCGCGCAGGTATCGCTCGATGTCATCGGCCGCTTCCCCCGCCGTCTGATACCGCCGCGGACGCTCCTTGGCGAGCATCTTGAGCACGATCGTCTCCAGCTCATTGCTGAAGCCCGGGCGAACACTCGTCGGCTGTGTGGGTGGATCGTCGCAGATGACCCTCAGCGCCTCGAGCGGCGAACGCCTGGACACTTCATACGGCATCCGCCCGCACAACATCTCATAAAGCACGACGCCCAGCCCGTACACGTCCGTCCGCGCGTCGATCAACTCGCTCCGGCAGCGCACCTGCTCGGGCGCCATGTATTCGGGCGTGCCCACCAAACGTCCCTGCTCGGTCACCCCTCCCAGAGATTGGGTCATCGCGTCGACCACCTTGGCCACGCCGAAGTCAATCACCTTGGCAACCCCGTCCGCGTCGACCAGAATATTGCTCGGCTTCAAGTCCCGATGAATGATGCCCCGCGCATTGGCGTGATCAATCGCTCGACACACGCGCACGAACAACTCCAGCTTTTCACGTTCGCTCAGTTTGCTCGCATACGCCGTGATGGGCATCGCGCCGGGGATGTATTCCATCGCGATGTAAGGCGTCACGACGCCGTCGACATCTTCGGTCCCCGCATCGTGAATCACCGCGATGCCGGGGTGTCGAAGGCTCCCAAGCGCCTTGGCTTCCCGCTTGAGCCGGGAAAATGTCTCGTCCGTTGCCGCTTCGGCGCGAATCACCTTGAGCGCAACAGTCGCACCCGTTTCCAGGTGCTCGGCCTTGTGAACGACACCCATGCCGCCCATGCCGATGCGCTCGCCCACAATGTACCGCCCGATCCGAGTCGGAATCGCCCGAAACGGCTGGTCCTCTGCAAAGGGCGCCGTCGTCTGTTCACTCATCCGCCTGCATTCAGGCGTATCGTCCATCTCGTTCCCCGTGCCTGCCCATCGCGCATGCTTCGCCCCTCTCTCAGAGCGAAATCACACCCCCGGGGCTCACACTGAATCTCTCGGGTCGCCGATCGCCAGCACGCGCTCAGCCTGCTCACGGCGAAGCGCCTCCAGCTTCTCCACATACTCTTCGTGCCGCGTGGCGACAATGGACGCAGCCAGAAGCCCCGCGTTCGCTGCGCCCGGCTTGCCAATCGCAAGTGACGCGACCGGAACACCCGCAGGCATCTGCACAATCGACAACAGCGAATCCAGCCCGCTCAATGACCACGCCTGCATCGGAACCCCAAGCACCGGAAGCGTCGTCTTCGCAGCAATCACTCCACCAAGGTGGGCCGCTCCCCCCGCAGCTGCGATGATCACCAGCAAACCACGCTCGCGCGCCGTCGCAGCATACTCCAACGCCTCGTCCGGTGTGCGGTGTGCGCTCAAGACTCGCACTTCAAACGGAACTCCCACCTTCTCCAGCGATTCCACCGCGGCAGACATCGTCTGCCAGTCCGACTTCGAGCCCATGACAATTCCAACAAGTGCGCTCACAGGTGATCCTCCCATGCCATCGTTGGCAAGAGTCTACGCCCGCTCGCTCAGACGATGGCACACCAAAACCGGCCCCACGTCCGGAAAACCCCGCCCGACGGAGCCTTCGTCGCGGGTGTCGTGACAAACGCAGAATGCGGAGTACCTTGTCCAGTGCGTTTTTGTGCAACCTGGTGCGGATGCCTCGTGGCAACTCGATCATTTGCGCCCAATCATCATTCAGAGATGCCGGGGGACCAGCCCATCACCATCGTCTACTGCCTGCGCAACATTGACCGGGCCACATACGACTGGCTACGCGAGTTCGAGCGCAAGAACCCCGAGATCATCCTCGAAGCGACCGGGTGCCTGTGTAACTGCTCGCGTTGTGTGGAGGTGCCCTTCCTGATGATCAACGGCCGGCTTGTCGAAGGTTCCACCCACGCCGAGATCATTGAGGAAATCCTCGCAGCCCTGCAAGCCTGACTATCGCACGCCCGCAAGTTTCCGCACCGTAAAGTCAAAGTTGCGCACAAGACTGGCGCGGATCCCGTACACCACAGCCATGTAAATCCCCGACGAGACCACCGCGCCCACAATCAGCCCCCAACGCGCAGACGCCAGCCCCGAACCACTGCTCACCGTCCCGAACATCGCCACCTCGGGATTCACAACCGCGTAGGCAAGCGTCACCGGCGTCATCGTCACAAACGCCGGCCCGAGCAGATCGATCGACGAACCCGATTGCCATCCGCACAGCCCAAGCGTCCCCCCGATCACGGCAACCACGCCCACCGTTCCGATCACGCTCGAAATCGTCCCCTTGCTCTTGAGCGACCACTGCAAACCCACCATCACGCAAAACGCCACAAACGTCACCATCACCGGAGCGGCAAGAATCCCCGCCTCCGGAACGACCACCGGCACCGACATCCCGCCCGAAGTCAGCAAGACCCCGCCCTCGCGACCGAATCCTCCCGCCATCACATACCCACCTGCGATCAACAGCGTCCCGATCGGAATCGCAAGCAGAGGCAGAAGGTACGCGATCAGACCGTGCAACTTGCCCGACAGGTACATCCTGGGCGTGATCGGCGTCGTCAACAGCAGATCAAGCGTTCCGTCCTCTCGCTCCCGGCTGATCGCCGTCGCTGCCATGTTCATCCCCACGAGCGTGATCACGGTCATCTCCGTCCACACCGTGGAAAGCAGCGCGAGCCGAAAAGTCGAGCCGCTCAGGCGACCCGTGTGATACAGCAACACAAGCGCAACGGCAATCACCGCTCCAAAAACACAGAAGCTCCATCGTGCCACAATGCGCCCAAACGTGGCGTTGCGGGCCGATGCTTCACGCCACGCGATCGGATTGGTGCCCACCGGACGCGGAGGCCGATGCTCAGCGCCCTTTCCGCCAAGGCCCATCACACGCCGATACCACGGCACGCCCGCACGCCCGCTTGCCATCTGCCCAAGCCCGCCCATGCGCAGCGTCAACGCGCTCACCGCCACCAATGCCACGCTCAACCCGCTGCTCAACACGCACCACGCCGTGACCGGACGTTCGAGCAGAAACGCGCGAAGCCCACTCAGCGACCCAGCCTCGGCACGCGGATAGCTCGAAGGGTTCAACAGAGCATGCAACGCCAAAAACGGATTCACCGCCGTCATCGGCGTCACACCCTTGCCAAACTCGCCCGCTCCGAGTCCCGCCTGCCGAAGCCACTGATCCAGCGCAGCCGTCGCCGCAATGTAGCTCACCACCGCAATGTAAAAAGTAAACACCGCCTTCTTGCCCACCATCCGGCTGACCGAAAGGCTCACCGCGATCGTCCCGACAAGCACCGCCGCACACCCTGCAATCAGATAACTCACGAATATCGATCGCCCGGGAACCCGCCGAAATACTGCGTCATCGCAAACAGCGGCAGCGACGCACTCAACAAGGCCAACACAAAGTACAACCGCCCCAGCAAATTCCCAAGCACGATCTGCATCGTGCTCAGAGGCGTGGTCAGCAAAATATCCCACGTGCGCGGGTTCGACTCCTGCGCAATCGCACCGGCCATAAACACCGGAGCGAGCACGCAGATCAACGCAATCTGCAAATAGGCAATCCAGATAAAACTGCTGGCCCCCGCCTGCGCCAACTCGCGATAGTTCAGCGTGCCCGAGCTGGTCTTGAGAAGAAGCAGCCACAGCAGCACCAGCATGAGCACCGCAAGGTACGCCGCCCTGATGTACATGTGCCGCGTCCGCCGCGAACCATTCTGCACCAGCCGCACCGCAATCGGATTGGCCGGACCCAGAGACAACAACCACCGAAGGACAACGGGCATGGGCTCATGCTACTCCGCGACCGGTCCATGAACACTCGTACCATCGCTTTCGGACCATGGATCCCTCCGTGCTCAAAACGGCCAGCGACGCCACTCTCGTTGCCCGCGCTCTGCGCGCCGATCGCGATGCACAGGCCGAACTTGTCAAGCGATACCAGAAACCCGTCTTCGGGTTGTGCCTCAATCTCGTCGGACGCCAAGATGCCGAAGATTTGGCTCAGGAGGCCCTGTTTCGGGTGCTCAGCAAACTGGATTCCTTCTCCGGCCAGAGTTCGCTGGGAACCTGGATCTACCGTATCACTACAAACATATGCCTGACACACCTGCGCCGCCGGACCAGATCGCAGCGCATCGACCGCGAGCTGCCTCATTCGCCCGGGCAGATCGTGGAACCCGAAGCCGGCTCGGGCGTCCAAACCAGTGAGACACACCGCTTGCTACGTGCAGCTCTGGAACGCCTGCCCGACGAGCAACGGGTCATCCTCGTGCTGCGCGACGTGCGAGGACTGGAGTACGAACAACTGGCCGAAATCCTCGACATCCCCGTGGGCACCGTCCGCAGCCGACTCTTTCGTGCCCGTCGCGCACTGCGAGATGCCCTGCAGAACCCGCCCCGCTCCTCCGACGCATGACCACTCAACCTTCCCAACCAGCACTTTCACCTGAGCAGGAATCGCTTCTGCTCGCTGCGGTCGACGGCCAGCTCGGCCCCGCCCAGCAGGCCGAGCTCGAACAGCTCTTTCACGCTCACCCTGCGCTGCGTGACGAAGTGGCCGCGATGAGAGCCGATCGCCTGGCCCTGCAAGAACTTGAGCCGGATGACTCCGTTGATCTGGTCGAGCCGGTCCTTGCTCGCATCCAGCCGCCGGTGCTGCGGCGGATGGAGCCGGGACGCGCCCATCGACGCCTGAGACTTTCGCCGACCCGCATTCGCACGCTGGCAGCCGCTGCTGCAGTCCTCATCATCGCCGCCTTTGGAACCCTCTATGTGCGCTCATTCCGCGTCGCTGCTCCCGCAGATGATTCCATCGCCCTCACCGACCCTGTGCCTGCACCCCCGGACCAGCCCAGCGTCGCCGACGCATCGGCCGATCCCAGCCCCGTCGATGCCGCCGATGCGGACCGCATCGCCGCACGCGCCATTGAAGTCGCAACCCGGCAATGGACCGATCAGCGAGCCTACGAACCCAATCTCGACGAAGCCGCCTCGCTGCTCGTCGAAGGCCGCCTGCTCATCCGC
The DNA here is from genome assembly GCA_003697045.1 of Planctomycetota bacterium. GTDB lineage: Bacteria > Planctomycetota > Phycisphaerae > Phycisphaerales > UBA1924 > J022. The sequence continues at coordinate 463 of RFGK01000046.1, read as the reverse complement.
GTCCTGGCACGAAGTGACGCCGAAGCGCACGCGGGGCTCTCGGCGCTCCAGAACGGGCTGGACCAGAACAGCCGCGCCTGGGCAATCGCGGGCCGAATCGATCCTCAAAACAGCCGTCAATGGTCGCGCCCCCTCGATCAGGGGCCGGTGATGGCCTACGACGAACAGGCCGACACCATGATTCAGGTCCCACGCCGCGTGCTCGTGGAGGTCTGGTCGGCTCATGTCCAGGCCGAACCCACGGCGATCGCTTCGCTTGTCCATGTGCTCGATGAGCTGGGCTGGACCGTGCGGCTCGAAGCCTCCCCCGAGCCGGTCAATCTCACCCCCGATTCGCTGCAAGACGCGCTCTGGTGGACGTCGGCTCCCTCGACCTGGTCCGTCTCCGGCACGGTGCCCATCGTCATCGACGCGCTCCGGCGCTGAAGCACGCTTCGTCGCCTCACGCTGAAAACAGCCCCAT
>RFGK01000271.1 GCA_003697045.1 Planctomycetota bacterium | reverse complement strand
TCACCCCGATTCGGAATCAGATGCCATCGGTCACGTGGGATTCCACTTTCGGCTTCCGAAATACGAATCAACGGTTACAGCGGCCAACGCAGAGCGGTTTTCTCTTCGGATACCGCCCAGAGTTCGGATGCCATATCCCGGTCCAACGCTACCTCATCGAGCTCGCACTCCCCGACCGGACCAACCGTATCCATCCGTTTCGTGGGCCCGTACAGCGACCGCGGCTGCAAGCCGTCTTCCGTTGCGCACATGACTTCGGGCCAAGCGCCCTTCTCAGCAGACTGCGCGATCACACGAGAGAGAACGGCCCAAAGAATCTTGTTGAAAGTGCTGGCTGTGTCCTTGAGCAGATTTGTACGCGAAGCACCGGGATGGCAGACTTGGACTTGAACCTGTATGCCCGCAGCCTCGACACGGCGCTGTAACTCATACGCGAACATCATCTGGGCGAGCTTGCTCTGGGCATAGGCGTTCCACGCGGTGTAGTTGTGGTTGAAGTCGAGGTCATCGAATTGGATCTTCTTCAGACCCATTTTGTATGCGTTGCTGCCGACGACCACGATGCGCCCGCCCGATTCTTTGATCCGTTCGAACAGCGAACCGCACAGCAGAAAGTGACCGAGGTGGTTTACCCCGAGCTGGCTTTCAAAGCCATCAGCGGTGATCTCCCGCTTCGCGACCTGCGCGATGGCTGCATTGCAGATGAGGGCATCAATGCGAGCTGTGTTCTTGAGCAACTCCGCCGATGCTTCGCGCACCGAGTCGAGCACCGCCAGGTCCATCCTGACGAAGGACACAGGAGTGTCGTCGCCATGTTCCCGCTTCAGGCTCGCGATCGCGGCCCGGGTCTTGTCGGCGTTGCGGTTCAGCATCACCACTCTTGCGCCTTTGGAAAGGAGTAATCGGGTGGCCTCATACCCCGCCCCGGCGTTGGCACCGGTGATGACGAATGTCTTGCCGGCGAGGGAGCCGAGTCGCTTGGGCGTCCAGCCCTCCGGTCCAAACGGTCGGAGATTCGACTTCGTCACACCAGATTCTATCGGGTGTCATCTTCGGCATGTTCTATCGGACGACTCCACGCATGTGTGCACATCCGATGCCCACTGCCGCTCTGGCACTCTCGTCCGCGTGACGATTGCCGTTGCTGATGGTCGATTTCAGGGCAATCTCGACCGAACGAAGTATGAGCAGGATTGCGTTTCTTTTATACTTGATCGCGATGGACCCGGCCTCGGACCAGAACGGACAGGTTGAAGAGTCTTCCACGACTCACGAGCTTGTCGAACAGGTTTATCTCCGGTTGCGAACACTCGGCGAGCGGGCCATGCTCGGCGAGCGCGCCGACCACACGCTCGGTGCCACCGGGCTCGTTCACGAGGCTTTCCTCCGTCTTGCGACCAATCGGAAGATTCCATGGGGCGGCGAAGCGCATTTTTTTGTTGCCGCAGCCCAGGCCATGCGCCGCATCCTCGTCGATCATGCAAGGGCTCATAACGCCGCCAAGCGAGGCTTCGGGCGTGTGACCAAACTGGCCGACATTTCCGCGGTCGCCGAATCTGCAGCCCCCTCAGATATTTTGGCCATCGATGACGCCGTTTCACGCTTAGCAGAAGAGGATGCGCTCGCAGCCGCCGTGGTGCAGCTTCGCTTCTTTGCGGGCTTGTCCATCGAGCAGACCGCGAGGGTGCTGGACACCAGTCCGCGCACTGTCTCTCGGGAATGGGCGTTTGCGCGCGCACGCCTGTACGAGCTTCTGTCAGATTCGGCTCGCGATCGAAAGTAAGAGAACCCATGACCGATTCACTCCGCATCGCCAAACAGATCTTCGCCGACGCGCTCGAACTTCCGGCCGATAAGAGGCTGGCATTTATCAAACGATCCGCGCACGGCGATGAAGACCTCGAACGCCGTGTCCTCGATTTGCTCAAGGCTCATGAAGAAGCCGGGACCTTCCTCGGCACCCCGACCCATCATCCGCGAGAGCAGTCGCCGCCGTCGGAACCAGGTTCCGTCGCGCCCGAGCCGCCACAACAGGATGTGGAGCCCCAATCTTCAGGTGAATCAACGATCGGGCACTATCACATTCGCCGGCGCATTGGGGAAGGGCACTACGGCGAGGTGTTCGAAGCCGAGCAGACCGCCCCGATCCGTCGGCGAGTCGCCATCAAAGTCCTCAAGCGCGGCGTGGATACCAACCAGACGCTCGCTCGCTTCCACGCCGAGCGTCAGGCCATCGCCACCCTCGACCACCCGAACCTGTGCAGGTTCCTCGATGCGGGTCAGACCGCCGATGGCCGTCCCTATTTCGTCATGGACTTGGTCCGGGGTCCCAACATTCGCGAATATTGCGATTCGAATCGTCTGTCCATTCACGATCGTGTCCAACTGCTCATCGACGCATGCCGAGGTGTCGACCATGCGCACCGCACGGGGCTCGTTCACCGCGATCTCAAGCCCAGCAACATCCTCGTCGAAGTGCGAGACGACCACGCGGTGCCGCAGGTCATCGACTTCGGGATCGCTCGTGCCTTGACCGGTCCGATCACCTCCACAGCACCCGGAACCATCCACGGACAGATGATGGGGACACCCGGATACATGAGCCCTGAACAAGTCGCCGGGCAAATGGACATCGATCCGCGCAGCGATGTCTACTCCCTCGGGTGTGTCCTCTTTGAATTGCTGACCGGCTCAACACCCATCCCTCGCGCCGATCTTGTCCGCATGCCCATCGGCGAAATGCAACAGGCCGTGAGGGATTCCGCCTTCACTCCCCCAAGCGAAGTTCTTGAATCTTCCGGCTCCGCACTCCAGACCATCGCCCGCCGGCGAGGCGTTGATTCACGCCGACTCCCAAACCTGGTCAGAGGCGAACTCGACTGGATATGTGAGAAGGCCCTTGCACGCGACAAAACAGATCGTTACGCCAATGCAGGCGAACTCGCAGACGATCTCCAACGCTGGCTCGATGGACGAAGCGTCACCGCCCGGCCTCGCCACATGATCGGTGCGAAGGCCCGAAGGTTCTTCAGGCAGCAACGAACGCGCCTGCGCCGCGGCATCATGATCGCCGCCGCTCTCGTGCTGATCTTCGCTCTCCTGGCCGGATTCATACCCGGCATTCCTGGTGTGCCACAGTTCATGGAACGATCCATGGAGCACTACGCCAGCGGCCGGAGAATTGGGCTGCCCGAGGGCGCGTGGGTCAATGGCATTCGCGTCAATCGCGTCGGTGGCAAGTACGGACTCGTCGGCGGCGGAAGAGAGAACCGCGCAGCGTCAGACTTCAGCATGGTTGGAGGCGGTGCCGGCAACATCGCAGCTGGACATGGCTCGGCGGTGGGAGGGGGAAAGTACAATGTCGCGGAAGGTGTATCTGCGGTGGTTGCCGGCGGCCAGATGAACATCATTCGTGGGCCAGTCGCGACCATAGCCGGTGGAGATCAGAACCAGGTGACCAGCGGATACGGTACGGTCGGTGGCGGCCAGAAGAACCGTGTGACGGGAAGACACGCAACCATCAGCGGGGGGCTGGAGAACCGCGTCTTTGATCAAAACGGTTCGATTGGCGGCGGATATCAGAACCGCATCGGCAATGACGATGCGGAAACGGTTCAGGCCGATGCGGCAACGATCGGCGGGGGTATAAAAAATCTCGCCTTATGGCGTCAAGCAACGGTCGGGGGAGGCTATGTGAACAACGCCTTGAGTGACTGGACCACCGTCGCGGGTGGTGCGGGTAACCAGTCGGGTTCTGGAGACCGTTTCGTAGGAAGCGCAGCGACAGTCGGGGGTGGGCAGAAAAACAAAGCAACCGGCACCAACTCCGCCATTCCCGGTGGCGGCTGGAACGAAGCCTCCGGCGAAGGGTCTTTGGCCGCAGGAACCCGCGCTCGCGCCACGCATGACGGCTCCTTCACATGGTCCGACCTGACGGCCGAAGACGAACCCCCGGTCACCTCAGACGCGCCAAACTCCTTCACCGCCCGTGCCCGAGGTGGGTTCCGCTTTCTCACCTCACTCACCGATGGCCCTCGCCTCAAGCCCGGCCAAGGCGGGTGGTCATCGCTGCTGGCCGCAGAACACCTCACCCCTTCTCAATCAACCGAACCCATCGACATCCTGGGCGGAATCAGGCATCTCGAAATCAGGCGGTACCGCTTTGCCGCAGAACAAGGCGGCCGTGATCACCTCGCCCCAACCGCAGAACAATTCCATCAGGTCTTCGGCCTCGGCTCACCAGATGGCCAAGTCCTCAATACCGATCTCGACGGGGTTGCTCTGCTCGCCATACAGCAACTGCTCGACCGCATAAAAGAGCAACAGGTCCAAATAGAGCAGTTGAACCAGCGTATCAAGGCCATCGAAGCCCGATCGGCCGATAAGTAAAGATCCCGTCAGAGTGGTCCTCACAAAAAAATTGAAAAAACTTGGCCTGTTTTGGCACGCGCAGGCTCGAGTTTCCGCTTCTTGGAGTGCTTGTCGGAACTCGTAGTCTCGCAAGCGCACCAGGAGAGGACGGAAATGTGCCGTCCATACACACTCCCCGTGTTCATGAGCCGGTGCCGATCACCGTCATGACGAGGGGTGAGCACTTGGACATGTTCATATCGTGAATAAAGGAGCCACAGGCAATGATGAAAACTACTTGTTCAAACTGGAGTAAGAAGCGTTTGCGAATCACAGCTCTGATTCGCCTCGCTTTGCTGGCGGTCTTGGGCGGTGTTTGTGCCCAAACCTCGGCCCAGCCGCTGCCAGACTATGCCCTCAACAATCTCACGCTCGAGCCCCTGACGAATCCGTCGTGGACACAAGCCGGATCTGCCGCCTGGGATATCGCCGTCACTCCGGACGGAACACGCATGGTGATCGGGTGCAACGGCCAGCTCTTGGACGGGTGTACGGCAAATACACAAGGCGCCATCTACATCTACGACTA
>RFGK01000270.1 GCA_003697045.1 Planctomycetota bacterium | reverse complement strand
GGCAGAGGCCCGGTGAGTTGAAACGCCTCGAGCCCACCGGACGAACCGTTCGTGTTGGCGACGACCAGGTCGTCCCCAAACGTGGTCGAGCACATCGCAGCGCGGTGATCGACCGCGGAGACGGCGCCAAACTCCGTGGAGACCCGCGCATTTGTAAAGACTTCCACGCTTCCCGACGCAAAGCCGATCAAGGCGCCGTAATACCCCACGCACAGCACATACTGCCCGTCGTGGGTCGTGATCATCTGGTTGACCGATGCGGTGAAGAGCGATGGGCCGACGGTGCCCGTCGTCAGATCGACCACGCGCGACGCGTTGAGCACCGCGACGACCGCCTTGGAGCCGTCCGTGTTGAGTGCGATCTCACCCCACAGGTCTTCGGGCGTGCTCACCGTCCCGCTCACCGTTTCGCTGGCCAGATCGACCAGCGTAATCAGGCGAGTCGAACTCGTGTGGGTGATCGCAGCCGTGGTTCCGTCGAGCGAGACCGAAACATCCATCCCGTTGGGAGCGACCGGGATGCGGGTCACCGAGCCGGTACGCACGTTGGCAATTTGCAGTTCGTTGTTGAACCGGTCAATGTTGATCACACGATCATTGTCGATGAAGTGAATCTCGCTGAACTGAATCGACGATGCCGTAGGCTCCGGCGAGAAGCTGACGCGCATCCAGTACCCGATGTTCGGAATCGTGCGCACAATCGTGGCGGTGGCGATGTCGAGCACTGCAAGTTCCGATGACCCGGTGATGGACACCGCTGCCACGTCGCCTGCCGGACTGATCTTCACCACCCCCGGGTTGAGCCCGGCGGGAACGATGCTTGTTTCGGCAAGCGAGCCGAGATCGACGATCGAAACCGTGTCGTTGTCCAGGTTGGCGACGACGGCCGTCGTGCCGTCGGGCGTGACATCCAGTCCCTGGGCAGCACCGGAAATGGGCACCTCACCCAGAAACGTGCGCGTGGCAGCGTCCCAGAGGATGAGGTTGCGACTCTCCCGGTGCGCGATGATGATCGTCGAACCGTCCGCGGTAAAGACGACGTCGGAAGGTGCGTCTGCCTCGGGCTCGTCGCCGGTGAAGACGAACTGGGCGCTTGAGCCGCGCCCGTGTGTAGGGCCGAGCGTGGTCGGACCATCCGCAGGATACACCAGCATGCGCGCATCGATGACGGTTGATTCAAGCGGCGCTTCGGCGTCGGGATCTGCCTTGACAAGCTGAGCGTGGGCTGTACCCAGGATGAAAACCTGCAGAAGCGCGATAGACGCAAGACGAATCATGGCTCCTCCTCCCTCCAGACGAAATCCAGCGACCGGGTAAGAGAAGGTATCACGCCGCCCCGGTACGGCTCAAGGACAATCAGAAACAACCCTGGCTGAACAAGCCCAGAAACTCGAGAATGTCGAAAAAGTCGAATACCCCGTCGCCGGTCAGATCGGCGCGGGGGTCTGCCTTGTCGAACGCCTGGAGAAAGGCGATCACGTCGAAAAAGTCGAGCTGGCCGTCGTTGTTGAAATCGGCCTGGCATGTCTGGACGGCCAGTCCCCAGGCCACGTTGTCGATGATCGCCCAGCCTGGGGTGTCAGGCTCCCGGATGCTGACATGCGTGATACCTGCCTGATGCTGCCAGCCCACGAACGCTTCGCCGGCCGGCGGGAGGTCGAGCTCGATCGTACCGAGCGCCTCGCTGTCGTGGTAAAAAGTCACGACGTCGTGGTAGGTCAGGTTTGCCGTGATGCTCACCACGTCAAGACCCACCGCCTCCTGCGGCCGGTCAAAGGTGATCAGCACATCGCTGGATCCGGCCAGCGCGTTGCTGTCGTCGCCATACATGAACGTGGCATAGAGGCGCAGCCAGTACGGGCTGCTGTACGTGACGCCGGGCTGAATGTCCCAGGTGAAGGGGGCGGTGTCGGAGTTGAGTGGATTGGGAGCATCGAGATACAGGCCGCCGGGAACGCTTGGGCCTTCGAAATCTTCAAGTTGGACCTGATCGCCCAGGATGGCATCCAGCTCGGCTCGGGTGAGAATGGGCTGGGCGCCGACGCTGACAGTTGACAGCGCGAGCAGCACAATGGCAGATCGGAACATGCAGACCTCCGTTTTCATCAGGGACATCCAATCGTGAACGCTTGAAGAAATGCTTGCACGTCAAAGAAGTCGAACAGACCGTCGGCATTGAAGTCGGCCTGCGGGTCATGAACAGCAAACGCAGCCAGGAAGGCCTGCACGTCGAAGAAGTCGAGCTGGCCGTCGTTGTTGAAGTCGGCTGGACAGGAGTTGGCGACTGCGACCTCGTAGACCCCCATGTCCACGATGGGGGCTGAACCGGAACCGGTGTCGGGAGCAGACGGGTCATCGCTCCGGCGGGGGTTGCCTGCCAGATCAAAGTTCACGCCGGCGGGGACGGCGGCATTGTTGCCCGCATCGATGCACGGCGAACCGGGCAAGAGCGTGCGGTCACCCGCGAGCAGCGGGTCGGAATCGATGCACCCGGGAAGATCGGCCGGGTCGAGGGAGTCTTCCCCGGGTCCGGCAGGGCCGAAGATCCACTGAACGCAGCTGTGATCGAGACTGAACGAGCCTGCAATGTGCGTTCGGAAGTAGCCCATGACCTCCGGGTGGGTGGCGGTATTGCCCCAGATGATCGAGTTGGCGATATCGAGCTCGCCGTTGGCATAGGTGACCAGCGCGTGCTTCTTTCCGTGGTTGTCGAGGATGTCGCAGTTTCTCATCGTCGCAGTGGCGCCGACGAACGAGTAGACCGCAACCGCGGCGCCTTCGCCCCCGCTCTCCGGGTACGGATCGCGCGGCTGGACAGTGGCGGTGTTGTTCTCAAACAGGCAGTTGATGATGGATGTGTCTCGCCAGGCCATGATCCCCGCGCCATAGTGAGCGGAGTTGCCCCGGAAGACGCAGTCGATGACGGTGGTCGGCGGCCAGAAGACATCGAGCCCGCCGCCCCAGCAATCCGTGACGCCAACCGAGTAGAACGAGCGGTTGATGTTGGAATCAAACGTGCAGCGGCGAATGGTGACCGGATCGTCATTTTGAAGCTCAACGCCGGCGCCGCTGGCATCCAGAGACGCAACCACTTCATTTTCAACAAAGACGCAGTCCTCCAGCGTGGGGGCGCCCGTTCCCGTGGCGAAAAGTCCGCCGCCATCACCGAGGTGAACATAGTTGCGCTCGAAGCGACAGTTGGAGAAGAGCGGGGAGCCGTCCCGCACGTACACCCCGCCGCCTGCGTAGTAGGCTGCAAGGTTGTGGCGGATGATCGTGTGGCGCACGGTGGGACTGGCGCCGATGATGTAGAGGCCGCTTCCGATCATGAGCGGGTCGGTCGAGGGTGTTCCGGCCGGTCCCGTGTGACCCAGTTCGACGATGAAGCCGTCGAGCACAGCGCTTCGATCGACGCCGGATGCGACGACGACGTGTCCACAGTTGGGGGTGTTGACCGCCCATCCGGCCGGCCAGCCGGGCCCGACGCCGGTGTCGTCCTGGTTGACGTCGCCGGAGAGGATTGTCGGGTTGGCCTGCCAGTCGCGTTG
>RFGK01000269.1 GCA_003697045.1 Planctomycetota bacterium | reverse complement strand
GCTCCGCGGCCCGCGGGTTCGTGGTCGCGGGTCTCGGAGTCCCATGAAAGGAGCCACACATGCCCGGTGACATCGCGAAAGAGATCGACGCCCTGCAGCCAATGACTACCAGCGAGTTGGCCGAGCGATACCAGCTGTCGCACTGCCAGCCCGGCTGCACGCGGCGACGGACGGAATCAGGCTCATCGCACGACCGTGGTGTTCGGGTAAAAGGCCGACCAGGAGTAATAAAATGTCTGGGCGGTGCGTGTGCCTTGTGGTGCCGACTGGACACGGACCCCACCGTCGTCTGAAGCAAGAATGACATCCCCTTGAGGCGTTGAGAGTGTATAGCCATCGCGGCAGAGTTCTTCGGGCACAAACCATGCCCTCTCATCGGTTGCGACACCAACGCCGCGGGTCTTGCGGGGCAGCGCATCGCCGACACCCTTCACAGGCACCATGAGCCCATCCCGGGCAAAATACGATTCGTATGGGGAGTGGCCGTAGTCTCGTTGGTATCCCGTTTCGTTGCTGACGATCTGCGCCTTCGGGTAGGCCGCCTTGAACTGCGCGAATGGGATCACCTCGACGGGAAGCATGTCCAAAACCGTCCCGGCGAGTGGCCCGCTCACCGCCTGCATGCCGAGCTGACTCCACAGGCCTCGGTCCCGACGGTCGTACATCAAGACATTGGAGTTGTAGAGGGCGCCGGAAACACCAAACTCGAGTACCACGGCCGCAGGGGCTGCATCAGCCTCGCCGGGCAGCTCGATGCGACGGCTGAAAACGGTTGCCGAGTCGCAGAGCGGGCAGTAGGTTGCTGCGATGGGTTCGCCGCCGACGGTCGTGTTGACGATTTCGTGCCAGTCAAGCACGGCCAGAGGCACACCCAGGACCTCGCCATTGACCCGCACCACGATGACGCGCCCATCATCATGCAGCCAGTCGGCTTCTCGCGCGTCCTGTCGCTTGGGATCGGTCAGGGCGGGGATTGCATCCCTGGGGAGAAGGGTGTGGATCTCATCTTTCGGGATGCGCAGGTCGGAAAGGTCGTACTCGGCCTCGAGATCAACCGAGCCCGGGCGTTGGACGCGATGGAACTCATCGGGTTGTGCCGGCCGGTCTGGCTGTGCGGAAGACCTGGCGATCCTGGCCTGCCCACGCAAGCCGGCCGTGGCACATGAGGCGCACCCACCGGTCGCATACTGGTAAACAAGGCTTCCACCGGCGGCGGTGATGACTGCAGCAGCAAGAGCAAGCGAGCCTGTCTTCATGATGTCAAACTCCGTGGTGAGTTCCGTGATGAATGCAACCAGTTGGCCCGGCCGGGTATTCCCACAACTCCAAACAAAAGAGGCGGATTCGTCTGTCGGTTCCCACAGTTCTGGAATAAACGCGCAACAGCGTGGGTTTCCGGTGTGCCGTCGGGTCTGAGCTGGCGGACATTCAAATGCGACTTGAGGTTTCTGAAGCGTGGAGGACCGCAGCCCATGTACACAAGACCGCGATTACGGCGCGCGGTGACGGCTGTGTTCCCCAGCATTGTGGGAGCAACACTTGTGGGTTGCTCGATGCCCAACTCGTCGATCACGCTGATGCCTGAAAGCGAGGCAACGCGCAAGGTCGCCAAAGGCAACCTCATGGCGCTGCGAAGCAGGTTTACGGTCACGCTGGCCGATTACGGCGTCAGCCACCCGGTGATCGGCAAAAAGGTTGCGAAGGATGTCGACATCGATGTGTCGCTCGTTCTCTCAACGCTTCCGCGGGAGCGTCAGTAAATCACAAACTCTTGCATGGGGAATGAAATGGCTCATACAAAACCAATTGTGGTCGGACACTGGATCTCGCGCGTGATCGCCGCAGGCATTCTGTTGATGGGCGCCATGCCGAAGTTCACCGGTGGAGCCGCTGCACTTGCAGAGAAGCTGCCGGGTGGCAGCGCCGCGGTCACCGCGATCGGAGTGGCCGAGCTGATCGCCGTTGTGCTCATGTTTGTGCCGAAGACGACGCTTGTGGGCTCTGGGCTTGCCGCGGTGATCATGCTCGGCGCGATCGGCAGCCACGTCGCAGGACCCGTCGGCATGGAGGGCGACTTTGCGACGATGTTCGGAATGGCAGTCGTTGCATTCGTCGCTTCGGTGACCGCATCGGTGCTGGCCTGGCGTCGCGGAATACGAATCATGGCAAATCCAAAGACGCATGAGTGAGTGTCTCGATCGCTCTCTTTCCCAGCCTCGGAGCGTGTTGCCATCTGGTGATGATTCAGAACGTAACAGTTTGACTTTGACCATTCACCAACAGATATTTCGGGTCAACGGAATCGCACCCGTCGATGTCCTGCAGGAGCATGTGATGAAGTCCGTCTGGATTTCAGTTCTTACCTCGGTTGCGACGCTGGGCGCAACTTTCATGGCAGTCCAGCTCGACACGCGCAACGATTGGCTCGCCTGGACGGTCGTATCGGTGGGAAGCGCCTTTGCACTGTGGCTCGGTTCTGCACACTCCCGTCGGCAGCGGTGCTGTCTGACAAGCGTGACCCGTCGATAGCGCCGACACATCCCGGTTGATTGCAGCCGTTTCGGCGGGGACAGTGTGGCACGTGCGCGCCGGAGCGTCGGTCCACGACTGCGCACGTGGCGTCACCTCCGAATCAGCCCCCAAGAACACCGTTTGCGCAGCGGGCTGCAAGTTCCGCAGCGATTTCATACTGTTGCGTCCTGTTTCGTCATGGGCTTGTCGCAAGCGGCGCGACCGGTTGCGGCTCGATTGGCGCGGTGGGCTGTGGCCACAGGCGCAGGTCAGTATTAGCCAGATTGCCAACCACGCGTGGCAGGGCTTGCCATTTCGTGCGCCAAACGGGGAGTCTGGATCGGCATGGAACTTGCAGTGGTAAGGGGTTCCCTGCCGGGCGGTCGCTTCCGGTGACTATGACGACCTGCGTGGAGTCGAACATGCATACCCGCTCGATGGAAAGAGCACCATCTCTCGTGTCGCAGAAGAATCCGTTCCTTTTTGTCGTTGGCTGTCAGCGTTCGGGCACGACGATGTTGCAGCGCATGCTCGATGCGCATCCGATGCTGGCGGTGGCGTATGACTCGCTGTTCATCCCGCGTGCCATCAAGGGCGAGCAGATCGGTTGTGACCCGCCGCTGAGTGATGAAATCGTGGAGTTGGCGCGGACTCATCCGCGCTTCGATCGGCTCGAGCTCTCAGATGAGGCCGTCGAGCGAGCCGCTGCAGGCGCCGACACCTACAGCGCTTTCGTATCGAGAATCTACGACGAACTTGCCAGCAAGCATGGCAAGAAGCTGGCCGGTGAGAAGAGTCCCGGTTACTGCCGACATCTGCCGCGACTGCACGCGCTCATGCCATGGGTGAAAATTGTGCACTTGATCCGCGATGGACGCAACATTGCCCTGTCGATCCGTGACTGGGGCAAGGGTGCGGCCAAGCTCGAGCTGTGGAAGCGTGAGCCCATTGCAGCCGCTGCGTTATGGTGGCGTCGAGACGTGACCAGAGGCTGCGAGGACGGCCGATCGCTCCCGACCGACGTGTACCGGGAGATTCGCTACGAAGAGTTGGTTGCCCAGCCCGAGCCATCGCTGTGCGAGCTGTGCGCGTTTCTTGGCCTTCCCTACGATCGCGCGATGGTGGAATACCACCTCGGGCGGATGAAGGAGAAGGCCGGCCTGAGCCCGAAGGCAGCGTGGCTTCCACCGACACAGGGAATCCGCGATTGGCGAACCCAGATGTCAGAGCGGGACCTGGAGCTCTTTGAAGCACTGGCAGGAGAGCAGCTTTCCATGCTTGGGTACGAGCGTGGATGCCACCGGATTTCGCAAGAAGTGGCGTCGGTTGCCCAGGCGTGCGAAGCGTGGTGGGCACGCGAGATGGACTAAGCCTCTCAAAGAGTGCGTCGCATGTGGCCACGGCAGACAGTATTGGCCACGCATCTGCTGCCAAACCCGTGTTTCGACCATAGGCGGCTTGGTACGCCTTTTGCACTAAACGGCCGCGTGTGAAGAAAGTGTAAAGAGCGTGCCGCTGCTTGACGGGGTCCTGTGCTCCACGTTCGTGGGGCTGGCGCACGGTCGCTCAATGGTTCAGGAATGGGTTGCCCAATGATGTTTCTTGAAGAAGAACTGCTGCGCCGGCTGGAGCTGGGAGCCGACGAGAGCGGCCCGAGCCCCAGGGCTCTCCGCGTGGCAATCTACTCGCACGACGCCCAGGGCCTCGGACACCTGCGCCGAAACCTCCTGATCAGTCGATCCCTGTTTGCTGAGGATGTACGTCCAAGCGTGTTGCTCATCTCCGGATTGCGCGAGACAGCGGCGTATGACCTCCCGGCCGGTGTTGACAGCGTGACGCTTCCAGCCTTTGGCAAAGGGACGGATGGAAGTTACTACCCTCGCTCGTTGCGGATCGACACCGAGCACCTGGCGCGCCTGCGCAGCGGGTTGATCCACGCGGCCGTGGCTTCGTTTCAGCCTGATGTCCTCATCGTCGACAAGCTTCCTCTGGGAATTTTCGGCGAGCTCAAGCCCGCTTTGATGTGGCTCAAAGACCAGATGGGCGTGAGCGTCGTGCTGGGTCTGCGCGACATCCTTGATGAGCCAGAGACCGTGCGTGCCGAATGGGAGCGCGACCATTGCATCGAGGCGATTCGGAAGTTCTATGACCGCGTATGGGTGTACGGCGATCGCCGGGTGTTTGATACCGTCGCTGAGTATTCTCTGCCCGAGGATGTGGCCTCGAAGACGCGATATGTCGGCTACCTGAATCCCAGGGACGTTCCCGCAGGTCAGTCGCGTGCACGACCCGGCCAGGCAGCGTTGGCCGAATCGATGGATTTGCCACCGGGGCCTTTGACTCTGTGTGTCATCGGTGGAGGTCGCGACGGTCTCCCTCTGGCCACCGCGTTTCTCAATGCAAAGCTCCCGGCCGGTTCCGGTGGCGTGCTGGTGACTGGTCCACTGATGGAAAGAGAAGATCGGGCGCTTCTGCATGCCATGGCCGAGCATCGTCCAGACCTGCGGATCATCGAGTTTGTCACCGATCCGCAGCCGCTGATGTGCTGCGCCGAGCGGGTGATTTGCATGGGTGGGTACAACACGGTCTGCGAGGTGCTTGCCTTTCAAAAGCGCGCATTGATCGTCCCGCGCGTGCGTCCGCGCCGCGAGCAGATCATCCGTGCCGAGCGTCTTGCCGCGATGGGGCTTGTCGATGTGTTGCACCCCGACGAGCTCTCAGGTGAGGCGCTGAGCGCATGGATCAACTCGGCACACCATGCGGTGGTGCCGGCCGAGAGTGTTCTCGATTTTCACGGCGCGCAGCGTCTTCCAGAGCTTCTCATCGAGGCGCTGCTCGCTTCAGCGCGAAAGTCGCTCTGCCCTCAGGTCGTGACCGTAGACAAAAAGGCATCCAACCATGTGTAGCTTGAAGGTGGGCTATGTGCTCAAGCGGTATCCGCGCTTGTCGGAGACGTTCATTCTCAACGAGATTCTCGCGCACGAAGCGGCGGGGCTGCAACTGCACATCTTCAGCCTCCGCGAGCCTGAGCCCGGTCCACAGCACGAGGACGTCAAGCGCGTGCGAGCGGGCGTGAGCTGCCTTCCTCGAGAGCCGATGTCTGCACGCGATCTCGGTGAAGCGCTGATCGCGGCATCCGACCGGCTGATCGAGGAGGAAGTCGAGCTTGACCTGCGCAGCAGCAAACAGGTTCGTCTGATCTGGCAGGCCAGGCAGATCGCCCGTCAGGCTCGTGAGTTGGGTCTGAATCACCTGCACGCGCACTTTGCCACCGATGCGTCGACCATGGCGCGCTGGGCCGGGTTGCAGGCGGGGATCACCTATTCGTTTACGGCTCACGCCAAGGATATCTTTCACGAGTCCGTCAAGACTGAGCACCTCCGTCGGCTCGCACGCGACGCGGCCGGCATCGTGACCGTCAGTGACTTCAACGTCAGGCACCTCAAGACCGTGCTCAACGGGGATGCCTGTCCAATCCATCGAATCTACAACGGACTGGATCTCTCGGCGTTTCCGTACGACACCTCGACGCGTCAACCCGGTCGCATCGTGGCGGTGGGACGACTGGTCGAAAAAAAGGGCTTTGATGATCTGCTCCGCGCCTGCGCGGTGATGAAGTCCGCCGGCAGAAGCTTCCACTGCGAGTTGATCGGCGACGGAGAGCAGCGGGAAATGCTGGAATCCTTGCGCACCGACTTGGCGCTGAGTGACTGTGTTGAAATGACCGGCGCACTTCCCCGCGAAGAGGTCGTGGCCCGTATCCGGCGCGCGTCGGTTATGGCTGCACCCTGTGTCGTGGGAAAGGACGGCAACCGCGACGGGCTGCCCACAGTGATCCTGGAAGCACAAGCGCTGGGCACGCCCTGCGTTTCAACGCCCGTCACCGGCATTCCCGAAGCTGTGCATCACGAGACAACCGGACTGATCGTGCCCGAGCGTGACCCGAAAGCACTGGCCGCGGCGTTGGGGCGCGTGCTGGATGCGCCCGATTTCGGCCGAAAGCTCGCCGAAGGAGCGCGTCGCCTGATCGAAGAATCGTTCGACCTCCATCGCAATACCGCCGAGATGCGCGCGATGTTTGAAGCAGCCGCTGCTGCAGGGGCACCCCGATGAAGATCGCGTACGTGTGCACGGATCCGGGTGTTCCGGTGTTCGGAAACAAGGGCGGCTCGATTCACGTCCAGTCGGTTGTGCGCGCGCTGATGGCCCAAGGGGCCGAAGTTGTGCTCTACGCGCGACGAATCGGTGGAGAGCCCCCCGCAGGGCTTGACACGGTTCGGGTTTGCAAGCTCACAAAGGCACCCCGCGGCCAGACGCCCGAGCGTGAACAGTTCCTGCTGGACGCAAATCGCCAGGTGCGTGAGCTGCTCGCGGGCGAAGCTGAATGGGATCTTGTCTACGAACGGCACGCGTTGTTCTCGTTCGCAGCGATGGAATACGCACGCAAGGCGGGCATCCCGGGGCTTCTGGAAGTGAACGCGCCTCTGGTGGAAGAGCAGCAACGATTCCGCACACTTTCGCTTGTCGACGACGCCGAGCATGCCGCGACGCGCTGCTTTGCCGCAGCTTCGGGACTGCTTGCGGTCTCGCGTCCCCTGGCCACGTGGCTCAGTCGCCGTCCCGAAGCGGCAGGACGGGTGCACATCGTGCCGAACGGTGTGGATGTGGAACGCTTCGGCCCGGGAGTCTTGCCCACGTTGCCCGACCATGCGGGCCGCGTGACGATTGGATTTGTCGGCTCTCTGCGCCCGTGGCACGGCGTCGAACAACTCGTCGAAGCGTTTGTTCAGCTGCGACAGGAGGGCCTGCCCCTCCGGCTGCTCATCGTCGGAGATGGGCCGATGCGTGAACAGATCGAGCAGATGTGCGCCTCGCAGGCTGACTCGGTCGTGTTCACCGGCGCGGTACCGCTCACGGACATACCCGGCCTGATTGCGTCGATGGACATCGCCGCGGCGCCCTATCCACGGATGGAAGGCTTCTACTTCTCGCCTTTGAAGTTGTATGAGTACATGGCCGGCGGGGTCAGCATCGTTGCCAGTGGGCTGGGTCAAGTTTGCGAAGTGATTGATCACGAACAAACCGGGCTGCTGTATGAGCCTGGCAATGTCCCAGCCCTGTGCGGCACGATCCGGCGTCTTGCGGAAGATCCAAATCTGCGCGCCATGCTGGGGTCGAATGCGCGGGCCAAGGCGTGTCGCGATCACCGCTGGGAGTGTGTGGCATCGAAGATTCTCCAGCTTGCCCGAGCGCATCGGGAGGTGCCCGCTTGAGTTCATCGCACGACACAAGAAAGCACACCAGTGCG